>JASKKH010000003.1 GCA_030154265.1 Clostridia bacterium | reverse complement strand
AACTAATCCAGTCATTCCCAGAAACACAGACTGCTTAAAAGTTATGACCAATATCATCAGGTTTCTCAAAATGTGTTGCATTTGATATTGCAATTTAGCTAACTTTCAATTATATAAACTCTTTAAGATTTTAATGGATATTAACTTTATTCTTTAATAAATTCCTTATTTCCTTCTACTAAAGGTTTTGAAAAAATCCCTGCTAATTCACCTACTCTTTGATTTATAACCTCTAAATCCTTGGTATAAAGCCCTAACCTTGACATTCTTTCAAAATAATGAGACCCGGAAAAGGTAAAACGTTGATAGAGGCCTTCACCGTTATCTACCTGGCGATGGCTATAAGCTATAATATCACCTACTGCCAAGGTATTTGGTAAAATAAGAGGCTCTTTACCAACAAGTAAGCGTACAGCATTATGGCCAGCTAAGGTCCCTGTAACTATTGCTTCCGTATGACCAACAAAGGGACCAGCCCTTTCCCCAGCACAAAAGACATTATCCAAGCCCTTTACCTTTAAAGCATCATCTCTTGGGACCATGGCTAAAAAACGAACAGAGTTACCAATACCACCGGCATAGGGATCGCCAAAGCGAGCATTTTCTAAACCCTCTAACTTTCTTAATTTATCCAAAGGAAAAAAGGGAGCCATAAGTTTGGCATAACCTGTATCCAGTAATATAATATTTGTTTTATATTCAGGTAAAGCATACTGTTGACAGGCTTTACGTTGAAGTAAATCACCTTTATCTGTAAAGTCAAGCGGCAACGGCAGTGAAACCATACCCTTTTCTTCCAGTTCTTCTACTAAACTAGATGGTAAAGAACCTTTATGAATTTTACAAGATCCACTTAATGCCCCCCTGCCACCTCCACGCCTTAATGCAGCATATTCCTTTACTCCAGCCATAGCCGCTAAACCTAAACGACCACCAAAAGTAGGACAGCGATATACGCACATAACACAACCGTTTCCATAACGTCGACAGTTTCCAGGTGGTCCTGCTGTACCAGTGGCATCAATGAAAGCATCACCTTCATATACCTTACCTTCAGAAGTTTCAACCAACTCAATAATATTACTTTTAACCTTAACACTGTTTACCCGACTCAAGGTATAAACCTTTATCCCTAGTTGCTTTAATTTCTTACGAACCAACGGTTCAACTCTATCAACGTCATAAAGCCAGGCATGACGATGCCCCGCAAAGTCAATGTTACGGTGACGACTTACACTATCTATAAGTTTAAATAGAGTGCCCCCACCCAAAGCTATCATTTCTTCTGCTGCTGTAAAACGGCCATTGTTACGCATAATACCACCAACAAGGCCAGTGCCAAGTAACATATCAGTTCTCTCTAGCAGAATTACTTGAGCCCCAGCTTGGCGGGCAGCTAATGCGGCTGCACATCCAGCCCAACCACCACCAACAACTATAACTCGTAGCATTTGCCTCCCCCCTACCCATGGCCAAACAACTTCCCTATATATAAAAATGAAGTTTAAGGATAAGTAAGTATTCCTAAAAAACTATATGTACTTTATCCGTTAATCCCTGAAGTAAATTTCATAAATTTACTTCAGAATTTATGTAAAAAGATTATTTTTCATCTTTAAATATATATAATGCAAAATACTTAAATACAACCTATAAGTAATGATTTTCATTAACTAATGAACAAAGCCTTTAAGAATTAAAATTACAAATATAATATAAAAAGCTCCACCGTTCACTAAGGTAAAAGGTGTTAAGTACTTTTTATTGTGTACTTCAAATAAAACCAATGTACTTGATAAAATAGTAAGAATTGCACTTATCAAGGCTCCTTGTGTCAACTCCCAACTGGTCATGGTTATACCAATAGCAGGAATTATTGAGCTCTGAAAAACCATAGCTCCGGTAATATTTCCTAAAGCCAGGGTATCTTTTCCGCGAATAACCCAAATTACACTATTAAATTTTTCTGGTAACTCGGTAGCTATAGGTGCTATTATTAAGGCTAAAATAAAAGGAGGTATACCTAAGGCTTGAGCAAGAATTTCAACCTCATTGACAAAAAGTCTTGCTCCACCCACAATTACCCCAAGTGCCAAGATTATTTGAGCTAAAACCAAAATTAAAGATGGGTTTACTGCCTTACGTTGTAAATAAAGACGGTTCAATTCCCCCTCTTCCCCAACACTGGAACCCTTTGTAAGCGTCAGATAAGCATAAATTAGATAGGCAATCACCAAGCCCCCTGCTATTAATTGTTTTGAACTATGACTCTCCAGAAATGAAGCAAGTATAGCCAGGGTAAAAATCACAAGGAAAAAACTTAAGTCACGTTTCAGAGTATTAATATCCAAATTCATTTTAGGAAAATTTGGTCTGCGTCTATAAGAAAATATTACTGCTAACCCTGTGATGAAAAATGCTAATGTACTTAACATAAACGGAGCTCCTAAAATAGCTCCTATTCCTATTTCATGCCCCGCATCTTGGCCACCCGTTAAAATAGCTATAATTGGAATAGTTGTTTCCGGGAGGGCTGTTCCCACAGCAGCCAGAAGGCTTCCTACTGCCCCTTCAGTTAACCTAAGCTTTTTCCCCAACCATTCAACTCCGTTAGTAAACCCCTCTGCTCCCAATAAAATAAGTCCCAGGCTAAATATAAGAACATAATCCAAAGCAAACCTCTCCCCCTTTTCCCAGCATCCCAATATATTATTACTCAAATAAAAAATGACAATGCCAATAAAAAAGACCTTCATCCCATAAAAGAGTTCGAAGGTCTTGTTAAATAATGTAACAGGATTACCTATAAAGGTTCTGTACTCATTTTCTGTTTATAAAACTTTGCTAAACGGGTATAGCCTATACCCTTTAAAATTTCCTCGGCATATTTCCGTTCCCGGCCTACTTCTAAAGGGATATGAGCATCTGAGCTTATAATAACCGGAATGTTAAGGTCAAAAGCTCTTTCAAGGATTTGATATTCCGGATAAATTTCTGCTACTGGCTTAAAAAGTCCAGCAGTATTTAGTTCCATAGCTACCCCACTTTTAGCAATTATTTGTAATGTCGGCTCAACAAGTTCTAATACATTCTTTTTAGGGCGATGCCCGTAAATTTTTATTAAATCCAAATGCCCTATGACTTGAAAAAAACCTGTTGCAGCTGCCTGTCCGACTATTTCAAAATAAGTTTTATAAAGATCATCGATATCCCAGTCATCAAAACCTTTTTCTTCCCCCGGGCGGTCAAATTCCCATTTACCAATGGCATGAACAGAACCAATTATATAATCCCAGGGCTTATTTAAAATATCCTCCTGGTAAGACCTTTGTCCAGGATAAAAATCAACTTCTAACCCTGCACGAACAGGAATACCGGCTAACTTTTCGAGCTCATAAAAAACATTAAAGTCTATTGCCGAAAGATATCTATCATGTTCTGCAAAACCGATTTCTGACAAATTAGAGATTTTAGCTTCTTTAACATAAGGTAAAAGACGATTTATCGTGTGAGGCGGTCCATCATGAGCAAGCCCATGAATATGATAATCACTGGGCATTTATATATCTTCTCCCCCATTAAATTTATATGATCAAATATATATAAAAATATTAATACTCGTTAGGCATTTTTTTCAACTGTTCCAAAGTGAAAACAGGTCCATCAAGACAAACATAATGACTACCTATATTACAGCGACCACATTTGCCGACCCCACATTTCATACGCATTTCAAGAGTAGTGACAATCTGATCATCTTTGAAGCCCAACTTCTCCAATGACTGTAAGACAAACTTAATCATTATAGGTGGCCCACACGTAACTGCTACACAATTCTCAGGAGAAGGTTTTAATTCTTCCAAATAAGCCGGAACAAAACCTTCATGGCCGTTCCAATTTTCATCACCACGATCAACAGTCACATTAACCCGACAATTTTCTACCTTAAACCAATTATAGGTAAGGTCTTCTTTAAAACAAAGATCAGCAGGTGAACGTGAACCATAAATAATCCACATATTACCGTAATCTTCCCGGTGTTCAGCACAGTAATTAATCAAAGAACGCACTGGAGCCAAGCCAATGCCACCTGCAATAAATAGTAAGTTCTTCCCTTTCATCATATCCAAAGGAAAGCCGTTTCCATAGGGTCCCCTGATACCTACTGTTTGCCCCTCTTCAGCCTCGTGAAGGGCTTCGGTAAGGGTACCAACCTTTTTAATAGCTATTTCCAGGTATTCAGGCCCTTGAGAAGTAATAGAAAACATAGCCTCGCCTACGTCCAACAGGGATAGCATGGCTAATTGACCCGGCATTGGGGTAAAAGGTTTTCCTTTATCTGTAGTAATATGAAACGTCTTGACATCAGGAGTTTCTTGAATAATTTTAATAATTTTACCTAGTTCCGGTACTAAAGGATTGGAAGAGACTGCATCAACCATTACAGAGTCACCTCCTTAATTTCACGAATAACGCGGGTAATGTCAACATTCACCGGACAACGATCCAGACACCTGCCACAACCTACACAACCGTACTTTCCATACCTTTCCGGGATATACTGAAGTTTATGCAAAAAACGGTTCCGCATACGCTCTTTTTTGGAAGGACGAGGATTGTGCCCTCCCGCCATACGGGTATATTCCGAAAACATACAAGAATCCCAACAACGGAATTTAAAACCACTACTACCCCTGTTTTCACTCTGAATATCAAAGCAATGACAGGTGGGACATAGATAGGTACATGCACCACAGCCTAAACATTTTCTACTTACCTCAGCCCAATACAAGTGTTCAAACATCTGCTGTAGCTTTTCCGTAATACCTTCAACATCCACTTTCAGGGTAGGTTTAGCTGCATCAGGTAATGTTTCATTCTCAACTGGCGTCAAAAGTTCTGATGTTTGTTTTAATAGCTCTTCTCCTTTATCTGTAATAGCTTCTACAAGATAGCTGTCCGAAGTCATCCACATTTGAACATCTACCCCTTCGGCACGTCCGGGGTCAATCTCAAAAGCCGTGCAAAAACAGGTAGGAAGGGCTTCGTTACAGGCTAATGCTATCACAACTGTATTTTCACGCTTCTGGCGGTAAAACTCATCTTCATAACCCTTTGTCAGGAAAACATCATCCATTATTTCCAAACTACGGGCGTCACATGATCTAATCCCTACTAAAACATGTTGTTCTTTTTGAGGTGGCATTGTTTCTAAAGTAGTAGCCGCCTCAGCAACTTGGTAACGGTACATCGTCTCTGTACGGGGGAAGAAAATATCTTTGGGTGGCTCCAGAGTATTACCCTTTCCCAGAGTTAATGTCCCTTTTCCGTCCCAGGGCAAAAAAGCACTAACTCCCCCCCTATCCTGGGGAACAAAAACCCTGGATTTTTGAGCCCAAGCATTTAGTAGTTGCGGCATCTCTGTCTGCTTAATTTTTAACATAAATGCCCCCCTTTATTCAAATTCATCTGGATCATCAGAATTATATTGAACCATGGGCGGCTTCATTTCCAAATCAACACCTGCTTCATATTCACCAAAAAGATCATTTATTTCTTTAATAATCTTCTGGTTAAGAGCCATTATCGGTATGCCTACCGGGCAAGCTCTCTCACATTCCCCACATTCAATACAACGACCAGCAACATGCATTGCCCTAGTAATGGCAAAGTATAAGTTCTCGCTACGGTTCATTTGTTTGCCACACCAGCCCGATTGACTGCGGTCGAAAATACATTCACGACAGTTACATGCAGGGCAAATATTGCGGCAAGCATAACACCTTAAACAACGATCATAATGACCCGTCCAGAAAGCATAACGTTCATCAGGTGTCATAGCTTCTATTTTTTCTACTAATTCGTAACGCCCAGTTCCTTTAAAATTTTCTGACTTAACTTTACTATCATCCGTCCCTTCAATTAACTCATCATAAACAAGGGGGGCTGGACTAGTACAGTATGAACACTTGTAAGCCAAGGGCACCTCGCCCTTACGTTCTTCCCCCAGGACTTGAGCCTGGCGTCCATCCTTAATTCCTGAGCATTTAATCCCAATAAGGTAAACTTTATCACGCTGGATTTGGTTGTCTTGTAACAAACGATTGATCCCCCGGGTGTCACAACCTTTTACAAAAAGGGCTATTTTATCCTCGGAAAGTTTATAATCCAAAAGATATTTGGCTAAGTTATGGGTACAAAACTCATCCCATATCAGGCGGTCGACTTCTGCAGGATCGGTAATAAAAACTGGCGGAGACAAGTACCAGAAGCTACCTTTTTCCCATCCAATGACCATCTGCACTTGACCACTGGTTAGTAATTCTCGCGCCCGGATACGCATTTGTTCTTGGATGCTACTCATGCGTCATCCCTCAACTTCCTGTTTGGCCCCAGGGCCTTTATCTCTTTGGTTAGCTGAGTAATAACCTCGGCGAAACGAGGACCTTCAGAACCTGATACCCAGCGTGCTTGAAGGCGTTCTGGCTCTAAACCCATATACTCCAAAACCCGCTTCATCAACATAAAACGGCGGCGGGTGAAATAATTGCCACTAGCATAGTGGCAGTCACCTGGGTGTCAACCGGATACCAAGACACCATCGGCACCACGTTGAAAAGCCCTTAAAACAAACTGAGGGTTAACTCGCCCCGAACAAGGTACTCTGATTATCCGAACGTTAGCCGGATATTGTAAACGGTTTAAACCTGCCAGGTCAGCACCGGCGTAAGCACACCAATTGCAGCAGAAAGCTACAATCTTAGGTCGCCATTCCTTGGTTTCGGTTAAAGACATATCGCATCCACCTCCGCCAGAATTTGTTCATTAGTAAAGCCGTTCAAATTCATTGCACCCGATGGACAAGCAACCGAACAAGTACCACAGCCCTGACATAAACCCTTGTTGACTGAAGATACCCGACGACTTATCTGTTTACCAGCAATACGCTCAGTAATGGTTTTAATTTCAATAGCCTTATATGGACAAATATTCTCACACATACCACAACCCGAACACAAACTTTCATCAACGCTTGCAACCATGGGGTCAGTAGCCATTTCATCTTTAGTAAACAGTTGGCAAACCTTAACAGCCGCTGCACTAGCCTGAGAAACCGTATCCGGAATATCTTTAGGACCCTGACAAGCGCCTGCCAGGAAAACACCAGCAGTGAAGGTCTCCACTGGCCGAAGTTTGGGGTGAGCTTCCTGGAAGAAACCATCCTTATCTGTTGAAACATTAGTCATCTTAGACAATACGTCCCACCCTTTACTGGGTATCATAGCCGTAGCCAAAACAACCATATCGGCCTTAACTTCTACCTGACGGCCCAGAAGGGTATCCTCACCTCGAACAATTAATTTGTCCCCCTCCTGGAAGATTCGGCTCACACGACCTCTGATATAAACAGCTCCTTCATCAACCGAACGCTTATAAAATTCCTCATAAGCCTTGCCAGGGGTACGAACATCCATATAAAAGACAATGGCCTGAGAATTTGGGATTTTCTCCAATACCTGATGAACGTGCTTAGCTGTATACATACAACAGGCCCGAGAACAATAACTTTTACCCCTGGCATCATCTCTGGAACCCACGCATTTTATAAAGACCACTGTTTCAGGCGACTTATTATCCGAGGGCCTTAGAATTTGACCCTTGGTAGGTCCTGAGGCATTATTCAACCGTTCAAAATGCATGCCTGTTATTACATCAGGGTATTTACCATAACCGTATTCACCATAAACTTCTTCCCATTTTAACAAATCATAGCCTGTAGCAATAATAATAGCTCCAAACTTTTCGGTAATTATCTCATCCTTCTGGTTAAAATCAATGGCTTTGGCCGGGCAAAGTTTTTCACAAATACCGCATTTGCCTTTAGTAAAGTGACGACAATGTTCACGATCAATAACAGGAACTGCCGGTACCGCCTGCGGAAATGGCAGATAAATTGCTTTGCGTTTACCTAATCCCAGGTCAAACTCACTGTCAACCCTGGTAGGACACTTTCCCCAGCATGTACCGCAACCGGTACATTTAAGTGGGTCTACAGATCTGGCTTTCTTGCGGATTTTCACTTCAAAATTTCCTACATAACCGCTGATATTTTCTATTTCAGAATAGGTCAAAAGTTCAATTTGAGGGTGCTGCGCCGCAGCAACCATTTTCGGTGTGCTTATTCAAGCACTGCAGTCAAGGGTAGGAAAGGTCTTGTCAAGCTTGACCATGTTACCACCAATAGTCGGTTCGCGGTCTACTAGTACTACTTTATAACCTGCATCAGCAATATCTATAGCCGCTTGCATACCAGCAATACCGGCACCTATGACTAGAGCTTTTTTGGTTACCGAAATGGTAGAGGCAAAAAGAGGAACATTTTTTCCTACTTTTGCTACCGCAGTCCTTACCAAATCAATCGCCTTTATAGTAGCCCCTTCTTTATCTTTAGAGTGAACCCAAGCACACTGCTCGCGAATGTTAGCCATTTCAAAAAGATAGGGATTTATACCAACACTTGCAACAGTTTTACGGAAAGTAGGCTCATGAAGACGTGGTGAACAGGAAGCTACTACTACCCGGTCAAGACGGTGCTCCTTAACAGCCTTACGAATTAATTCCTGACCCGGGTCAGAACACATATATTGATAGTCAGTAGCATATACAACACCCGGAAAACTCTTAGCCGTCTCAGCTACCTTCTTGACATCAACCACTGAGGCAATATTAGCACCACAGTGGCAAATAAAAACACCAATACGTTTCATCTTATTCCCTCCTTGTTGCAGGGTATCCTAAAGTCCGTTAGCCTCCAACAGGGGAACCGGATTGACAAAATGGGTATCAAGTCCTAAATCTTTAGGCTCATACCCTAGAGCCACCCCCAATAGCTCTGTAAAATAAAATATTGGTAAATTAAGCTGATCACTGTGAACTCTAGCTGCCTGCGCCTGTCGCATATCAAGATTTAATAAACATAATGGACAGGCCGTAACTATACCTTCTGCTCCAGCATCCCGGGCATGACGTAAAATTTGATAAATCATCTTAACTCCAATATCTGTCCTGGCTGTAGATAAACTGCCACCGCAGCATTCTGTCTTATAAGACCAACTAAGTGCTTCAGCGTCTAGTGCTTCAATAAGACGATCCATTGTCATGGGTTCTTCCGGGTCATCAAAGGAGGTTAATTTAGGAGGGCGGACTAAAAGGCAGCCATAGTAAGCAGCTAATTTTAAACCTTTTAAAGGTTTTACCACCTGTTCCTTAATTCTTTCCAACCCAACATCATTGACCACAACATCCAAGAAAGCCCGAGTTTTATTTGTTGCTTTGTATTCACTACCTAAAATCTCACTGATCCTCTTCTGCATATCCCGAGATTCCCTAACTGCTGTTTCAGCAGTCCGCATCCGATTGAAACAAGCAGCACAAGGAACAGCCACATCTAAACCTTCCTTTTCAGCAATTGCCAGGTTACGAGCTGGCAGAGCCAATGAAAGAAGGTAATCTCTATTGTGAGCAGCTGTTGCTCCACAGCAGCTCCAGTCAGGAATTTCCCACAATTCAATACCTAACTTTTTAGCAACTAATTTAGCGGAAAGGTTATATTCTTTGGCAGTAGCTTCCAAAGAACAACCGGGATAGTAGGCATATTTCATTGCTTACTGCCTCCCTCATTCCTGACTTTAGCGAAAATATTTTTAACCGAGTCAATATCTTTAATTTTCAAAGGGAGTGGACTAATTTTTCTTTTTAATAGTAAGGGTGGTGCTAGCAAAGCGTCTTTTATAGGTTGTAAAGTCCGCAAATTATACTGAACCATAAGACCCATTTCGTGAGCCCTTCCGTACTTTTCAACAGTATCTAAGAAAGCTTTTTCAAAAATGTCAACCTTTCTCTCTGGAATAATTCCCCGTCGCTTTGCTTCCTGGCGTACAGCCTCCATAAGCCGCGGTAAATTAATCTCACGTGGACAACGACTGTAACAAGTCTGACAGCTAGCACAAAGCCATGGAGTATGACTTTTTAATGCTTCTCCCCCTAATCCAAGCTGTAATAATCGGATAACTTGCCTCGGAGTATAGTCCATGGCAAAAGCAGCTGGACAACCTGCCGAACATTTACCACACTGGTAACAATCGCTTAAAACGACGCCGCTTTCACTTTCAACCTTGTTTTTCAATGACCTGTTGTTACGTAAAGCAACAGAAAGTTCCACCCGTTCCAAATTAACCTCTCCCTTTTGAAAAATTCAATCCAACTTAAAAAAAGGAATATTTTGTGCATATTAGTTCATTCTCGATTTTTGTTATAAAATCCTTCTTTTTTATATATTTTTTTAATAAACGAAATTGAGTAAAGCTTCCGGCATAAAGTTCAAAAAATTTACTAATAATGGTTGTGATAAATATATGACTCTAATGTTGCTTAAATTCATCGTCGGGTTAATTTTATTATTAATTGGAGTCGAATTATTGCGTAAAGGCCTTTGGGAACTGGGACATTCAAAAATTGAAAAAATTATTCAAAAAGCTACAATTAACCCCTGGCGGGGTTTTGCTTTGGGTACGATAATAACCGCTTTCATCCAATCCAGCTCAGCAGTAACAGTTCTTACAGTTGGTTTAGTTAATGGTGGGGTTATTTCCTTTTATCAAAGTCTAGGTCTTATCTTGGGTGCAAACTTAGGCACATGTATTACAGTACAGATTATGGCTTTGGATTTAACACAAATTTCAATACCACTTATATTTATAGGTATTCTTATAAGTACTCTGAAAAGAACAAAATCTCTTGGAATAGCTTTTTTGGGTTTTGGTTTAATTTTCATCAGTTTAGACTTTATGGCAAAAGCCCTTTTACCTTTTAAAAACAGTCTCCTTCTTTTAGGTCCTTTAAGTAACGCTGCTACTAACCCCTGGCAAGGTTTAACTGCAGGTATTATTCTAACCGGTTTGCTCCAATCGAGTAGTGTGGTTATTGGAATGACTATTGTTTTATGTAGTCAGGAAATATTAACATCACTAGGCGCGTTAAACATAATTCTGGGAGCCAATATAGGTACTTGTTTTACAGCAATTGTGGCATCTATTTTCTCATCAAAAGCTGCCAAGCGTACTGCTTTAGCTCATTTGTTAATAAATGCTATTGGTGCCTTACTGGTATTACCTCTTTTACCATTAATAAACTCAGTCTTAAATTGGGTCACACCTGATTTACCAAAACAATTAGCACAGTTTCATACCCTTTTTAATCTGTTATCTTCATTGGCAGCTTTGCCTTTTTTAAAAATACTGGCATGGTTTCTGACTCGTATAGTTCCTGATTGAAAATAAAAAAATTTCCAGTTATGTTATATTCCGGTATAGAAAATGTAGAAGATTTTATAATATTTATTTTCTATGTTATCACTTAAAAACAAAATATTTTTGAACTAATTCCTCCTTTTTAACCATTTTATATTTGAATATTAGTTAATTTAAATGCCATACTAAAAATGATTCATATGAAAAGGAGGTTTTAGTACTATGTCTAAAACTTTAGTTGCTATCTTTAGTAATGAACAGGTAGCAAGAGAAGCTGTAGAAGACCTTCGTAAATCAGGTTTTGATCGTGAAATATCTATTTTAGCTCGTGATAGGGAAAAACAACAAGAAAACGAACAAGGTAACCTTAATATGGAAGTTAGTACCGGCCCTATTAGTAGGGGGGTTACAACCGGTGGAGTCTTAGGCGGTTTAGCAGGATTGGCAGCAGGGGCTGGTGCTTTAGTAATACCGGGTATTGGACCATTAATTGCAGCTGGACCTATTGCAGGTCTTCTTTCCGGAGCAGCTACAGGTGGCGTAGCTGGTGGATTAATAGATTTAGGTATCCCTGAAGCAGAGGGACGTGAATACGAAAATGATATTCGCCAAGGTAAAATCCTTGTTTCAGTCCAGTGCGATGAAAAACGTGCCGACCAGGCTGAAAAGATTTTAAGGGATCATGGCGCCGATCAGGTTAAACTTCACTAATTTTTTAAGCCGGGCATTTGCCCGGCTTTTTAACTTCCAGTTCCAGCTTTTTTACGTCTTTTACGTTTTTGTTTTTTATTTTTATTTCCTTCTGCAGCAGCAACACTGGCTCTTAAAGCTGCCATCAAATCAACAACTTTATCATCTGGTTTAGGCTCTTCGGGTGTTACTACTTCTTTATTATTAATGCGAGTTGAAATCAATTCTTGAAGAGCTTCATGATATCTATTTGAATAATTTTCGGGTTCAAACTTGTCAACCAAACTTTCAACTAACTGTTTAGCCATCGTTAGTTCAACCTTGGAAGGTTCATCTTTTGGAATCCATTCATCTGTAATTTCATTTGGAGAGCGGACTTCATCATTATAATACATAGTAACAAGTAATAATGATTGCTGATAAGGACGAAGTAAAGCAAGGTTTTCTCTAGATCTCAAAACTATTTTTGCAATAGCCACCTTGCCAGTTTCTACCATAACTTTTTGTAATAAACGATATGCTTTAAGGCCCAATTCCATTGGGGCTAAATAATAAGTTTTTATAAAATAAATAGGATCAATATCTTTGCTATCAATAAAATTCAATATTTCTATATTATGTAAACTTTTTAAAGGCAATTCATCAAGATCTTCATCAGTTAAAATGACATATTGACCCTTAGCATATTCATAGCCCCGAACAATTTCATCTTTAGTAACTTCTTCGTTGCAAACTGGACAATATTTACGATAATTAATAGGTGATTTACACTCTTCATGCAAATGTTTAAATGAAACTGTCTTGCTTGAGGTTGCAGCATATAATTTAACAGGAATGGTTACAAGACCAAAAGATATGGCACCTTTCCAGATACTAGGCATACTATTCACCTTTTTTAGGTATAGTATCCCTCAAGCAACAGAAGAGCATACAAATCCCATGCAATTAAAATATTCCCTTGTATCTCTTTATACACAAAAGTCCATTCTATTTATAGAGGACAGTTAAATAAAAGGAGGCTGGGTAATGGCCAGAAGGCGTGGAGTCATGTCCGATGCTCTGAAGTATGAGTTGGCCAAGGAATTAGGTGTTTATGACACTGTGGCCACCTATGGATGGGGCGAGGTTTCTTCTCGCCAATGTGGTAACCTGGTCCGACTAGCCATTGAAAAAGCTGAACGAGCAATGATAAATGGTCAATTGTAACTGTCCTCAACCAGAGCCCTTGGGCTCTGGTCTTTTCTTATTATTAACGTAAATTATTTATTCTATCATAAGGGTCTAAAATATTGGTAATCCTAATACCGAAATTTTCATTAACTACTACTACTTCTCCTTGAGCAATAGGTCTACCGTTTACGGTAATTTGAACAGGGTCATCTACCATACGTTCTAGTTCAACTATAGCCCCGGGAGCTAATTTTAAAATATCTCCAATTTGTTTAGAAACAGAACCAAGTATTACTTCTACGTCTAAAGGAACATCTAATATTAAGTCTAAATTTTTAGTATAAGACTGATTACCGTAAACCTTTTGTTTTGGCTGTTCAGGACTTTTTGTATAATTTTCTACTTGCTGTTCGGGAATGTCAGGTTCTTCTTCTGCAACTTTTTCAGAAACCACTTCATTATCCAAAGCCGATGTACCATTCATTAATATATCAACTTGGGATTTAGCAACTTCTACGGGCATAACTTGCATAATCTGACTATCAATAAGGTTTTCGATTTCCATTTTAAAATTTATAATTACTAATTGTTGGTCATCGGGTAGTGGTAAAGGTAAAGTACTAATATCATTTTCAGAATCTATTGTAGTTAGGTTAGGCGAAGCTATATTGACAACATGACCAAAAATAGTAGCCATAGAAGTAGCTGCACTACCAATCATTTGATTCATAGCTTCAGATAAAGCGCTATATTTTATCTCATCAAGTTCCGGTCCTACATTTTCACCACTTCCACCCATCATTAAATCAGCAATAATGGCTCCATCGCTTAATTTAATAAATAGTAAATTATGTCCCTTTAAACCATCGGTAAACTTAACATCTATTAATATATAGGGACCCTCAAATTTTTTAAAAAGCTCTTCCTTGGTTAGTAGATAAACGGTAGGAGTAGTAATATCAACTCTTTTATTTAAAAGTTGAGATAAGGTTGTTGCAGCTGAGCCCATAGAAATATTGCCTATTTCTCCTAAAGCATCCTTCTCTATATCTGTAATTAATTCTTCATTCTGTTCATTTTTGTCATCAGTTGAATTCTCAGTTTGTCCCTTTAACAAGGCATCAATCTCTTCTTGAGATAAAAAATCAGACACTTAAATAACCTCCGTTACCTGGACAGCAGCTTTTTTACCAACAACTCCAGCCTGAACTTTAAATTTAGGGTGACCATCAACATAAAGTTCCATATCTTCCCCCAATTTTCTGTCCAAGGTAATAACATCTCCTACTTGTAAATCTATAAATTCTCTTACAGTTAACTTGGTACGACCACAATAAGCAGCTAATTCAACAGGAACCCCAGTTAATACCGCCTCCACCATTTTGCGAAAATCCAATTCCTTCTTCCTATCGGTCGCAATGGCAAACCATTGGCTAGTAGACAATTTAGAAATAACGGGTTCCAAGAGAACAAATGGCAGACAAAGATTTAATAAACCCTCATTATTCCCTACTTTTGTACTTAAAGTTATTACGGCAACTGTTTCATTAAGAGAGATAGCCTGAGCAAATTGAGGATTTGTCTCCATACTTTCTAATTTAACTGCAGTCAATTTTTTAATATCAGACCAGGCTTGAACTAAATTCTCTAGAATACGTGTATTTAAGCGCCTTAGGACATGGAGCTCTATTTCTGTTAACTCCCTTATATCCTCTACCATTTCCCCCTTGCCCCCGAAAAGCAGGTCTATAATTGGAAAAACGAAATTCATATTGGCTTCTAAAACAGCTGAACCCTTGAGCGGTTCCATGGTAAAGATGTTCATCAGGGTTGGAGAGGGTAACGAATATATAAAGTCCTCGTAAGTCATTTGTTCAACAGATACAATTTTTATCTGAATGTTAGCCCTTAAATATGCAGATAAAAAATTTCCAATTAAACGCCCATAATTCTCGTGGATCATATATAAGGTTCCAAGTTGTTCTTTAGAAAATTTATTTGGTCGACGAAAATCATACTTTTTGACCTTTGAAGATATTTCTTCCTCATTATTATTAGTTGGAAGCATACCGCTATCCAAGGCCTGTAAGAGACTATCAATCTCCGACTGAGATAAAACTTCAGGCATTAGCTTCACCTACTTTAAGCTAAAGCTTTTTCTAAGGCCTGAAGAACACGGTTTTGTTGGAAGGGTTTAACAACAAAATCTTTGGCACCCGCTTGGATAGCTTCCATAACCATGGCTTGTTGACCCATAGCACTACACATAATAATCCTTGCATCAGGGTCAATCTTTTTTATGGCCTTAACAGCCTCAATACCATCCATTTCTGGCATGGTTATATCCATTGTAACTACATCGGGTTTATGTTCTTTATACAACTCAACTGCTTTTTTGCCGTTTTCAGCTTCCCCTGCTATTTCATAATTATTTTTAGTTAATATATCTTTAATCATCATGCGCATAAAAGCTGCGTCATCAACAATCAGAACTTTTTTCCCCATAAAACCTATTCCCTCCATGGTTTATACTAAACTAAGACCTAAAGAATTAAAGATTTTTTCTAAGGCCTCATTTTCAGGTATCAAAAAAAAGTGCCCCTTGATTTTGATTTCCTCTCCAAAAAATCCATTTTCAACAACCAGAGCTTTGTCGGAAAAATATCCCCCCTCAATAAACGCAGAACTTAAAACAGCACCCAACATGTCAAAAGCAAATGCTGGCACTGTTGGTTTTAGGCTCATTTGGCAAAACCCTGCAAAAGCACTGAGAAAAGAACCTGTTACAACATTTCCTACCTCTTTTAAAACTGAAATCCCCATCTTATCAAGTGATTTTGTAGTCCCTTGAGGTCGACCTAATAAGAGATCAATTAATAAATAACAGCTTGATTCATCTAAAAGAAATAGGATTTTGCTCATTATCGAACCGCTTACACTAAATTCTATACAAGCAACAGGTTCCTCTTCTTTTCCTACTAAAGTGGTTATTTCCTTAAGAGGTAATACCCCAGCCCAAGGAACTGTCATATCGATACGTTTATTTAGAAGATTTGCCAAAGAGGTTGCTGCATTACCGGCACCGATATTTCCTATTTCCCTTAGGGCATCTATATGAAGATTATTCAGCATATCCCATTCTTCCACTACAATCCCCCTCCCTCCCCCAAAAATTCTCCAACGGGAGCTACGGACGATAATAAAACCAGGGAGCATATTTTTCAAATCCTATCTCCTTATACTGGAATAGACTTTCTGTAGCGCCAATAAATAAAAAACCACCTGGAGCTAAAGCCTGAAAAAAACGACGGTAAAGTTTTTCTTGAGTCGGTGCTGTAAAGTAAATAACTACATTTCGACAAACTATGAGATGATAACCACTACCAAAATGATCTTTTAAAAGATCTTTACGGTAAAATTTTACCATACCTTTAATCTTCTCATTAAGGTAAAAGGTATCATTTTCCTGACGGAAATAGTTTTTCAAACGAGAAGTAGTAACTGATTGGACAGCCCGTTGATTGTAAATACCCTTTTTAGCTTTTTCTAAAGCATTAATATCAATATCTGTTGCATCTATTCGATGATTGCCACCCGGAGCCAATTCATCTAATAAAATGGCTAACGAATAAGGTTCTGAACCATCAGCACAAGCAGCACTCCATACCTTTAAATACTTATGTCTTTTTATTAGGGTAGGTAAAATTTCCTTCTCTAATCTAAGGAAAATTTCAGGATTTCGAAAAAACTCAGTAACGTTAATGGTTATTTTGTCAATAAATCGCTGCCATTGTTGGTTATCTCTTACCAATAAATTAAAGTAAGTCTTGTAATCTTCCACTTTTAAAGAACTCATTAAACTTTCGATACGCCTTTTTAATTGTGGCTCTTTATATCCGTCAAGGTATAACCCAAAGTGGCGGTTTACCTCTTGTTTAAATTCAGTAAAATCCATTTTAGAGACTCCTTAGATAGTCTTAATACCCCGGCCCATTACCCTTATATGTACTTCACCAGTTTCTAAATCAAAAATCAGGGTTCGTCCATAGTTACCCCCGGTGTCTTCATTAATAATAGGTATATTTAGATTTTTAAGTGTATTTTTAACCATTTCAACATTACGCTGGCCTATATTTAAAACACTAAGATGACGATCTGTAGAAGAAAACATCTGGGCACCCCCAGCTATCTTTGCCACCATTTTATGCCGTTTGGCACCTTTACGTACCATTTCATTAAACATATCAGGAATAGCCAGATCGGCAAACTTAGCCCTATTATTTTTATCATTAAATTGAGTACTGTCCGCTAACATTATATGGGCCAATCCACCAATTCGAAAAGTTCTATCATATATAGCAATCCCTACACAGGAACCCAAGCCTAAGGTAATTAAACGTGCAGGAGCACTTAGAACTTGCCATTCAGCAATTCCTACTTTTGACTCTTTAATTTTCTGGGTTTTAATTAAAGCCTCCATGGCCTTTCCTACTTTCTATACATTTTTCGATATCAATAGCTGACATATTTTAGCATTAATTTGGTCATAATATGAAAAAGATTACTTCTTGGAGGTCATTCTATGCTTTTTTGTTCTAATTGCAGAAAACCATTACCAAAGGGACATCGATTTTGCCCATATTGCTATGAAACTACAGACCCAATTAAAGATAGCTCCCTTTGTGTCGTTATAGGTAATCTCTCCATGAGAAATAAACGTCCACAATTGGCCAGCCTTTTTTATCAAGCTGCTTTAATGTCCGACCCGGAAAACTGGGAAGCACATTTTAACTTAGGATGTCAAGCCTGGCGAGAAGGTAAGATTGATAAAGCACTATCCTCATGGGAATCCAGTTTGAAATCAAACCCAAACAACCACCTTGCCCATTTTAATCTGGGTACTTATTTCCTTTACAACCGAAACTTAAGTGCCGCTAGATATCACTTGTCTAGAGTACGCCGTATTAAACCTGATTATCTTGCAGGCCGTGTTAATCTTGGAACTACCTATCTACTCCTGGGACTATTTAACGCTGCTAAAAATGAATACAACTATGTTCTAAAACTTAAACCAGATCATGTAGGTGCTCGTAGAGGCTTAGACCTTGTAGACAAAGTAAACAGCGGCAAAAAGATTAAACAGATAAATTATAAAACATTAGGCTATAACTAATTTTATAGTATGTAGATTACATTAATAATTTTTAAATTTAATTTAGCGCCTTATATTGTTAGCTATTCCCCACATTTCATCTGCAATCTTTATAGAACGTGCATTTACTTCATAAGCACGTTGGGCTACAATCATTTTGGTCATAGTCGATGCTAATTCAACATTTGACCCTTCTAAATAACCCGAACGTAAACTCCCGACACCTTTTTCCCCGGGCCAACGCATTTCTGCCATACCACTAGCAGGAGTCTCCCTATAAAGATTATTCCCAACCGCTTCAAGACCTTTAGTATTAGGAACTGTATAGAGATTTAATTGACCTAGGTTTTCAACTTCACCATCAATTTCTCCTGTTACAGTACCATCGGTATTGATACTTATATTTTGAACTCCCTGAGGCAAAAAAACTGTAGTATCTAAACGATAACCGCTGGAATTAACAATATTGCCGTCTTTATCACAGTGAAAATTGCCGTCCCTGGTCAGATACAATTCATTATCCGGCCCATATACACCAAAAAATCCATTGCCCTCAATTACTAAGTTTAATGGTTCTGATGTCTTAATTAACGTACCTTGGCTAAAGTCTTTAGTTGTGGTTTCAACTCTAACTCCTGAACCCAAACCAGGAACCCCTTCTGGCTGCTGAGGCTTATCTACAGGCATACCTTCCTCTGTAACTGGCTGATACAATAACTCAGAAAATTTTACTTTGCCCTTTTTATAACCATGTGTGTTAATATTGGCAATGTCATTGGCTAAACTATCAACCAATAACTGTTGAGCCTCCATACCACTAGCTCCACACTTTAGTAGACCAATCATGTTAATTTTATCGCCCCCTTAGGTACTAACGTAAACTTCCTATTTCGTTTACACTTTTAGCGAGTGTTTGATCTTGAGCCTGAAGAACCCTTTGATTAACCTCATAAGACCTGAGAACAGAAAGCATATCTATAAATTCACGGGTAATATCAACATTTCCCTTTTCCAACCAGCCTTGTTTTACTTTATAATCAACCCCCATTTCAGGCTGCATTTCCTGTGGCGCCAAAAAGAAATTATTACCCTGTCTTTTTAGTAAATTCGGGTCAGAAAAAGTTACAATACGTAATTGGTCAACAACCTGGTCATTAACTATCACTTGACCAACATCATCAACTTCAAAGTCTTTCGTACCCACAAAGATAGGTCCATATTGACCCTGGACAGGATATCCCTCAGATGTGACCAAGAAACCGTTGGCATCGACCTGGAATTCACCATCCCTGGTATAGAGTTCACTATTACCTGCTTGAACGCTAAAAAATACCGGTAACCCCCCTTTTGTTTCAGTAAGAGCCAAATCAGTAGAACAACCGGTTTCTTCTAAATTACCGGAAGAAAAGTTAGTATGTACACGATCAACCATAACCCCGGGACTAAAATAACCAATGGGGGTATTTTCCCCCTTCTCCAGACGATTAAGTAACATCTCAGAGAAAGAACTAACTGTTGCTTTTTCACTTTTAAATCCATTTGTATTAGCGTTAGCTAAGTTATTACTAATGACTTTTTGGCGTAGTTCCTGGGTAATCATCCCGGTTGCAGATAAATATAATCCTCTCAACATGCCTTTGCCACCTCAATTTAAAACTACTTTGTTAAAAGTTTTATAATCTCTTTAACATTTCCTTTAGGGAGATAATATGAACCTGCCTTTAAATTTTGTTCTACCCCCTGGCTATGTACTTCTGCCTCAAATACTGCTGCTTTAATTACCCCTTTACCCTCTAGAATAGCTGATATTTTTTCTAAACTAGCCCCATCAGGAATGGTTACTAAAATTTTATTTGACGTTTGAGCTAAGCTATCATTTCCCTTTTCTTTTTCTGTAACTGGCGCCAATGGAACCACTTCTTCTCGGAAGACCATACCATAACCTCGTGCCTTGTCGATAATCTCCTCTTTTGTAGGTTCTGAAGGAGAAAATAATAATAACAAAAACCCTGCAATCAAAAAACCTATACCTAAACCTAAACCAAATGGGGACCAGGAAGTTAAGTTTTCTAACGATTTAAATTTATAATTAATTCAATCTCACCCTTTCCCCGTCCAAACCGCCGAGCCAAACTATCAATAGTCTCTCCTTCGGCATAAGCTTTTTTAATTTCTTCCTTTAAATCTTTTGGATCATTAAGTTTATTAGTATCACTATCAACAGTACTCTGAACCGGTTCAGAATCAAGTTCCTTTTTTTCCTGCAACAGTGGTTCTAATTCTCTTGGGTCTCTATCTTTACTTAAAACATTTTCCAAAGCCTTTTGAAAAATGCTATTACTATTTTCTGTATTTTGGTCAACTAACCTGGAATCACTTTTTAATTTATTAGCTATGTTCTCTAACTCTATTTGAAGATCGGTAAGTCTCTCCTCTATTGTATCTTGAGAATTGTCTTCCACAAACTGTCTAAGAAGAGGAAAACCAAAAATAATTACTAAAATAATTCCTGTAAATATTAGAAAATAAGCCAAGGACATCACCTGTTCGTAATAAAATCATCAAGCTTTCTTCGCAAACTTAATATGGCCCGACCATGAAGTTGACAAATTCGAGATTCCGATAATCCTAGAACTTTACCAATTTCCTTAAAAGTCAAGCCTTCGTAGTAATAAAGTGTTAAAACCAGCCGCTCCTTTTCATTTAAATTCTCTAAACTTTCTATCAAGGCCTGGCGAAGTTCTTGCTCCTCAAAAAGTTTAACCGGATTAGGACTATAAGGGTCGTGAAGGAGCTCCCCTCTCGTAACTCCCTTACTATCTTGTTGTTTGTATAGAAAATCTTCTAAGGATAGTAAAGCCATCTGGGAACCTCGCTCCATTAATTCATGAAGCTCACTTACAGTTATCCCAGCTTCCTTAGCTACAGCGGCATCGCTTACATCATTACCTAATTTCTGTTCGAGCTTACGATATACTTGGCTTACCCGGCGTAACTTGTCTACTAAAGTACGTGGTGCCCAATGAGCTTTACGTAAGGCATCTATAATAGCCCCATGTATTCGTTGTGAAGCATAACTTTCAAAACTAACTCCACGCAAAGGGTCAAACCGTTCAATTGCTTCCATTAATCCAATAATGCCATAACTAACTAAATCCTCATGGTCGAGGTGTTGTGGAAGTTTTACGGCTAAACGGTTAACCTGGTGTTTTACCAGTGGTAAGTACTTAATAACTAATTCATGTCGCTTAGAACTTTCACGCTTAGAAAGGTATGTGGCCCAGATAGTATTATCCTTTATAGCCATTTTTTTAACCCCTTTGGCGTCTTTCTTTTAACTGTCTTTGGAAAACAAACCTGATTAAACTATCTTCTTGTTTTTGACTTATACGGAAAAAGGCTAAGCCTACCTCATACCGTTGTAAGCCACCTTTCTTAAAAGGTATAACCCGTTTAACCTGTGCTGCTAAACGCAAAGGTAAACTATGACCAGGTAAACTTAAATGAATATAAAGTAAATCATCTTTTTCAACAGGCTCCCTTAAAATAACTCGTGCTCCACCACCGCTGATATCAATTGTTACTCCTTTTTTATTGGTAGATGGTGGATTATCAGGCCAATCTTTTTTTGGCCATAAGTTATAAAGAAACTCTATCGAGGCCTTCACCCTCACATGAGAACGGACTTGAATACGTTTATATTCATCAGGATAGGCTAAAATATATAATGGTGGATTTTCCGGTAGACGCTCAAGTACACTGGTTATAAATTGATAACAGGCGTCCTCACCCTTATAGATAATTTCTACTTGATCGCCTGGCCTTAAAAGCAATTCATAAAGAGCTGGCGCTAATATCGAAAATTTATCGTCATTTACCTCTTGAATGAGGGTTTTAAACACCTCTTCTTTAGAAGGTAATTTTATCTCTATTGGAAAGTTTACTTTAATAAACTTTGGTCTAACCATTTTATTCTCCTTTAACTTAACTTCCTAATAAACGACTCAAACGCATCCAAAATCCCACTTTTTTATCTAAAGGTTTATCTTTTCCCTGTAATTTAGCGGTAACTTCAGAAAGTGCTCTCGTAGCTTTGCTATTAGGATATAATTCACAAAACGGTTTTTGATTACGTACTGACTGAGCCACCTTGGGATCTTCTGGGATTACTCCTAATATCGATACTTCCAGCTTCAAGAATCGTTTACAAGCTTCCTGCAATCGCTCAGTCACTTGCCGTCCTTCTGAATCTTTTATAGCCCGGTTAATAAGTAGATTGACTTTAACATTTAAACGATGCAAACACTTTATTAAAGCATATGCATCTGTAATAGAAGTTGGTTCAGGTGTCGCCACCACAATTACTTCTCCAGCTGCAGCTGCGAAGCTAATAACGTTACGAGATATGCCTGCACCCAAATCGATAAGCAGATAATTTACTTTAGAAGCTATCGAATTTAGTTCATTAATTAATCTACTGCGTTTTACGGAATCTAGATCAGCTAGTTGTTGAATTCCAGAAGCACCAGGTATTAAAAGTAAGTCATGAGGTCCTTTAATGGCTATTTCCTCTAAAGGCCTCTTCCCATCAATGACTTCAGATATACTATGTTTGGGTAATATACCCATAAGCACATCTACATTGGCCAAGCCCAAATCAGCGTCAAAAATAAGTACTTTCTGCCCCTGGCGAGCCAGCATTAAGCCAAGGTTTAAAACAATACTGGTTTTGCCTACACCACCCTTACCACTAGCCACCGCAATTACTCGCATTGGATTTCCCTGGCGCTGTAGCGTGAGTTTGCGTAATCTAGCCGCCTGATCCATCTTTTACCACCGCTTTCCATATGCGTTGAGCTAGAGAATAGGGTTTAGCTTGTTCCAAGTCTTCAGGGACATCTTGACCATCTGTTATATATGCCAGAGGTACTCCTGCCATCTTTAATGCTGAAACAATAATACCTGGGTAATTAGTTTCATCAAGTTTAGTAAAGATTAACTTGTTATAGTTTAAATAACTAAATCTTTCAATTGCCTTTAATAAATCCTGGCGTCGGGTGCTGGTGGATAAAACTAGATATATATCCCCATTTGAAACTGTTTCCAAAAAACCACGGGTTTCTGTCAACATAGATTTGTTATCTGGTGCCCTTCCGGCCGTATCTACCAAAATGTAATTACAATCATCTAATCGTTCTAAACTGTCTTTAAATTCTTTTGGTGTCATAGCAACCTCTAAAGGCAGCCCCATAATATCGGCATAAGTACGCAACTGGTCTACCGCGCCAATTCGGTAAGTATCCAACGTAATTAATCCAACTTTTTGTTTCTGATTAAGACTGTAATGAGCTGCAATCTTAGCCAAAGTAGTCGTCTTACCTACCCCAGTGGGTCCAACAAAAACCTGGACTCGTTGCTTATCCTCTTTAGCAACCCAATTTGATAAGTACTCTGCCAAACGACTACAAATAACGTCCCCTGTAATTTTAGAATCACTGTTAGCATCAATCCCATCTATTAAGGAAGCTATTAGGTCCGTATCTAGTTCTTGTTCCTCAAGGACCTGCTGCCAATGTGAGGCTTTTTCCTCCCCATTTTTATTGTTATGAGTAAGTCGAAGTAGAGTTGACTTGATATCTGCCAGCTCTTTTTTTAATCCTTCCAGACCCGGCCAACTATGTTGTACCTCTTTAATGGCAGTTTCTAATTCTTTTCTACCCTCTGTGGTCTCTATATTACTTGGGGTGTTTTCTGACGGTGTTCTTGTTGCTGCTACCGTGTCTAAAGCGGCAGTTACTTCCAAACGAGGTGGTAAAAAGAACCCCTTTAACCCAGGTTGGCGAACTTTGCGGGTAGCCACAATAACAGCTTCAGGTCCAAGGTCACGTCTAATGGCAATATATGCCTCCTGCATATCTCGAACTAAATACCGTTTTATTCTCATCAAATATTCACCGCCTCTACAGCTTCTACTTCTATGTCAGGATCAAGTTCGTTATAAGCCAATACTGGAAGGAATGGAAGTGAACGTCGAAGTAACCTACGTAAAGGCAGCCGAATTCTTGCTGAACACAGTAAAACGGGTTGCTCCCCCCCAAAAGCTACCTTTTCAACAGCCTGTCCAATTTTTCCATACAATTCCTTTACTACTTCAGGGGCTAATGCTGGAAAATTCCCTTGAGTTGTAGGTTGTATAGATTCTAATATTTTTTGCTCCAATTGGGGATGTAAGGTAATAGCTAAAATTTTGCCCTGATGGCTATACAATTGAGTAATAGTACGACGAAGAGACTGACGTACATTTCCCACAAGGGTATCAAATTCACGATTACTGCGTGCTGTATCAGCAAGCGACTCCAAAATCGTCACCATATCGCGAATAGGTATTTGTTCCTCAAGTAAACTAGCCAAAACTTTTTGCACATCGCCTACTGTCAGCAATTCAGGTATTAATTCCTCAACCACAGTCGGGTTATTTTCCTTAACTTTGTCAAGTAACTCCTTTGTCTCCTGACGACCCATAAGCTCTCCGGCATGGCCTTTAATGAATTCTGTAAGGTGAGTTACTAAAACTGATACTGCATCTACGGTAGTAAAGCCATCTAACTCTACTTCTTGCCGTCTATCCTCCGGTACCCACCAGGCCGGCAACCCAAAAGCAGGTTCTTTAGTAGGCACTCCGTCCCGCGGCCCTTCACTACCAGCCGGGTTCATCACCAATAGGCTTCCCGGCTGAATTTCCCCTCTGGCAGCTTCAACCCCACGTAATTTAAATACATACTCATGCGGCGATAATTGAAGATTATCCCGAATACGAATGGGACGCACATAAATACCCATTTCGGTGGCACACTGGCGGCGAACAGCAGCCAACCTGTCAAGTAAATCTCCTCCCTGAGCTTGGTCTGCCAATGGAATCAGCCCGTAACCAATCTCAATTTCGAGAGGTTCAACCTGAAAAAGATTTAATACGTTTTCTGGCTGCTGCAGTTGTTGAGATTGAGCAGTTGACTGCTCCTGTTGCTCTAAAGCTTTATTTTTCTCTTCTTGAAGTAAGGCGTAAGCAGCATAACCAAGACCGCCAGATATAATTAAGAACGCTAAATGAGGCATCCCAGGTAAAAGTCCCATTAAGAAAAATATTATTGCAACTATACCGGCAATCTTAGGAAAACCTGTCAATTGCCCTACAACTTCGCTGCCGAAGTTATCAAGGGCACCGGAACGGGTTACCAATATGCCAGTACCAGTAGAAATTAACAAAGAAGGAATTTGACTTACCAAACCATCACCAATGGTTAATCTAGTATAAGTCTGCAAAGCCTCCATAAAAGGCATTTTTAATTGCCAAGCTCCGATAGCCAGCCCACCCACAATATTTATAGCTGTGATAATCAGACCGGCAATGGCGTCCCCCTTTACAAACTTGCTGGCTCCGTCCATAGCCCCGTAAAAATCAGCTTCACGCTGTAACTCACGCCTTTTAGCCCTGGCCTCTTCTTCAGTTAAGATCCCGGCATTTAGGTCTGCGTCAATACTCATTTGCTTCCCAGGCATGGCATCTAAAGTAAAACGAGCTGCAACTTCAGCTACTCTGCCAGCGCCATTAGTAATTACAATAAATTGGATTATGGTAATTATCAGAAAAATGACAAATCCAACAACATAATTCCCTCTAACAACAAAGCTACCAAAGGTCTGAATAATATCACCAGCATCTGCACGAGTTAAAATAAGCCTGGTTGAGGAAATATTAAGAGATAAACGAAATAAAGTCATTACCAGTAGCAAAGTTGGAAAAACGGAAAATTCTAAATTCCGTACAATAAACATTGTAGTTAACAAAATAACCATGCTAACCCCAATATTAAGTATGAGTAGGTAGTCCATCACTGAAGGATTTACGGGGACAACAATAAGCATAATAATCCCCAGAACCGCACCAGCCACTAATATGTCATTATAGGGATTAATACGTTTTAAAGCTGCCATAAACCCCGAATTATTTACCGCCATGCCAAATATATCCTCCAAAAACAATGATTTTTTGATTAGGATTAGCCAACTCTTCCGTTTAACCGATAAATCTGAGCTAAAATTTCAGCAACCGCCTGATAAAGTGCAACAGGTATCTCCTGGTTTATTTCCACCTGATGATATAGTGCCCGGGCAACAGGAGGGTTTTCTATGATAGGAACATTGTTTTCTCTAGCCACTTCTTTAATCCGGGCACAAATACTTCCAGCACCCTTGGCTATAACACGGGGGGCCTGATCTCCTTCCCGATAACGCAAAGCCACAGCCACGTGAGTGGGATTAGTAATAACTACACTTGCTTCTGGAACAGCATGCATCATGCGATGTTGGGCCAACTGTCTCTGTTTTTCCCTGAGGCGGGAACGAACCATGGGGTCCCCTTCCATTTGTTTCATTTCTTCCTTAACTTCTTGTTTGCTCATTCTGAGATTACGTGCAAACTCACGACGCTGAAAGATATAGTCTACCACTGCTAAACTTAAGAAGACCGCCATTGCCCCTAATCCTATCCGATAAATAAGGGAACTTATTAATTCAAACGAAGGAAATAACCCCATATCTACAGTTTTTAAAAGTCCTTCAAATTGACCTTTAACCAGTAGCCATACCACTAAACTTACAACTGTTACCTTTGTCAGACTTTTTATTAATTCCATTAAAGCTCGACGTGAAAAAAAACGCTGCAAACCTTTTATTGGGTCTAAATTCTCTAATCGAGGCTTCAAGGGTTCAAGTGAGAAAATAAATCCTGTTTGAGCAAAGTTAGCTGCCATACCGATAATTGTTGCTAACAGCATCAGGGGAATTAATAGCCTACCTGCCTTAGAAGTAAAATCTACGATCAAATTAATGAATGTTCTTTCATCAAAACGCTGATAGTAACAATTTTGCAGGGTACTGGAAATAAGATCGGCCATTACTTGATAAAAGGTGTCTCTATATAAGTAAAGAAAGATTACGCTGGATAATAATACAAGTGCCGTACTTAAGTCATTACTTCTAGCTACCTGCCCTTTCTTCCGTGCCTCTTGTAATCGATGGGGAGTTGCTTCCTCAGTTTTTTCCTCGGCAAAAAGCTGGAGGTCTATCAATGGGGCCAACTCCTTAATATCAATGCTAAATCTTGTTCCAATTGGCTGAAAATGCTTCTAAATACCGTTAAAAGTAATGGTAATGACACTATTAAAGATAAAAGTCCCAAACCAACTTTTACCGGAAAACCTAAAATGAATACATTTAGTTGTGGTACCGTCCGGGCTATTAAGCTTAGAGAAAGGTCAGAAATTAAGAGTACCGCAATTATTGGTGTAGCAATACGTATTGCTAAGGCAAAAGAACTACTAAATAATTTAACTACAGTCCAGGTAAAACCACCATCAAAATTTAATCCCCCTAAAGGAAGATAACTAAAACTTTCTTTTAACTCTAAAAGTAAAGTATGATGCCCATCTATTTGTAAAAATAAAAGTAAACCCAGAATAGAAAAACAATGGCTAATAATAGTTGTACTTGCACCATTTTGAGGATCAAAAAGGTTGGCCATAGCAAGCCCCATATTAATATCCAAGACCTGTCCTGCCATTTGGATTACAGTGAAAAACAGGTTTGTTAAATAACCCAAAGACAAGCCAGCTAAGGTTTCATTGATAAGTGCTAAGATATAAGTCCAGTTAAAATCAAAGCTTAGCTGAGCCTGTGGCATGACGGGAAATATAAGGATTGTCACCAATAATCCCAAACCTGCCCTGGCTAAAACAGGAACACCTCGTATACCAAAAAACGGTGCAGTTACAAAAAAGGAAGTAATCCTGACTAGAACCAGAAAAAATATTTCTGCCTGGTTTATATGTATTATCAATTATTAAACACCCCATTTTTTCTATTTAACCAGGCTTTCTAAATTACCAAAAATATTAGTTGTAAAATGAATTAATATATTTAACATCCAGGTACCTAAAAATAGAAGTCCTAAAATAACAGCAATAATCTTTGGGACAAAAGTTAGTGTTTGTTCCTGGATCTGAGTTGTTGCCTGAAGAACACTTATTCCTACCCCGACTAGCAGACTCAACCCCAAAACAGGTGCAGCTAACAGTAAAGCTGTAGAAAGAGCTTCTCTGGCAATATTTAAAACAAACTCCTGGCTCATAGGTTCCCTCCTAAAAACTCTCAAGCAGAGACTTAATCACTAGATACCAACCATCTACCAATACAAAAAGCATTATTTTAAATGGCAGGGAAATCATAACCGGTGGAACCATAAACATACCCATAGCCATTAAAGTACTGGCAATTACCAGGTCAATAACAAGAAAAGGAATATATATTAAAAACCCCATTTGAAATGCAGTCTTTAGCTCGCTAATAACAAAGGCCGGGGTTAAAACGTATAAGGGTACATCTTCACGAGTACGCGGCTGATCAATTTCAGACATATGAACAAATAAGGCCAAGTCTTTCTCTCTGGTTTGTTTATACATAAACTCACGTATCGGCTTTTCCCCTATGGCTATAGCTTCTTCCTGACTAATCTCACCAGCTAAAAAAGGATCGAGTGCTTCAGTCTTAACTTGGTTATAAACAGGTGTCATAATGAAGAAAGTTAAAAAAAGGGCTAGTCCAATTAGAACTTGATTGGGCGGTGTCTGTTGGGTTGCTAAGGCACTACGGACAAAAGATAAAACAACAATAATTCGAGTAAAAGAAGTCATTAACATTAATATAGCCGGTATAAAGGCCAAAACAGATAATGTAATAAAAAGCCTGACAGTCTCTGTAAACTGTTGGGGATCATTAATATTAATTTCCATTTTGCTTTATCCCCTGTAATAAATCTTTGACCTGCATAGTCATATTCTTTATTGCCCCGTAATCCTTATTTTCCTTTTCACTTTTTTCTAAAGACTTAAGTGAATAGATGTCAACTTCTTTACTCTCAGAAACATAAGTTGGGAAATCAGGAAGTTCCGCTAATAACTTTGGACTTCCATCACCAAAGGAAATCAAAAAATATCTAGTACCGCAACGTATTACTGCAACAGCTGTTTTATTGGTCAATGAAATCCGGTCAATCACCTGAAGGTGACCTGCCCCCATAACCGTACTGCTAGCTCGCCCAAGTCCAAAACGTACTGTCACATAAGCCAATACCAAAACTACCGGTAAGAAAATAATTAACCTTATAAGAGCTAAAGTTAAATCTTGATCCATCCTTAACTCTGCCCTTCTTTTTTTACATTCTGTAGTTTGTTAATTCTTACTCCAAAAGTATCATTAATTACAACAACTTCTCCGATAGCCAATAAAACCCCATCAATCCTTAATTCAACTGGCTCACCAGCCAATTTATCAAGAGTAATCAAAGATCCTTCCTTTAAATCCAGAATTTCCTTAATGGTAAGACGCGTCCGGCCCAGCTGAGCAACTATCCGCAAGGGAACATCGGCTAAGGAATCAAAGTTAATCTTTCTATCTGCTACCTGGACCTTTTTTAAAGGTGCAAAACGAGCTTTTTCAATATGCGGTTGATCTTCCCCATTTTTCATGGCCTCTAAAAGCTTCTGGATTTCCTCTTCCGTTAAATTCATAGTCGGATCTCCTTATTGAACTATAAATTCTTCAAAATACAAACCTCGAATCTGACCAGTGACCAATTGAGCATTAATAGCTGCTAAAAGTTCAAGTTTTAAGGCTTTTTCATTTCCTATCTCTTCAATACTTTTACTCCGCAAAATACTATTAATGGTATCTTTTATCCGGTAATCTTTTTCTTCTAACTCTTTTTTAAGTTCAGGGTCAGCATATTCTAAGGTAATTGTCGTGCGAAGGTAACGCCTTAGTCCAGGTTCTTGGAGATTTACCACAATACTGTCCATTGTCATTTTCTCAAGGTTTACAGGTTCTTGTTGGCCTCCCCTATCATTTTTAATAAAGAAGAAATAATAAGCCAAACCACTTCCTATAAGAAGAACAACCAGAACTAAAATAATTATTATAACAAGGGGAGATCTACCTTTTTTGCTTTCTTCTATTACTGTTTCTTCCGGAGGCACTAGACTACACCTCTTTATCTATTTTTCTTAGTAGTAGGTTTAAAAGTTTTTGCTCCTAAAAGCAGAACCACGCGTCTGTTTTCTGCCATATGCTCAGGTGTATCGTTAGGATATAAAGGACGATATTCACCATAACCCACAGCTTCAAAACGCTCTGGATTGAGGTCAAAATTCTCGACAAAATAACGTATAACACGAACTGCTCTAGTCGTTGATAATTCCCAATTTGTTGGGAATAAAAGAGTGTGAATAGGCCGATTATCAGTATAGCCCTCTACGCGGATCTCATTATCAATCTCTAATAAAAGTTCCGATAATTTATTTAATAATTTCTTAGCCTCAGGTTTTAGATCAGCCTTTCCAGAGTCAAATAGTATCTTCTCTTTAATATCTAAAGCAATACCTCTTTGTTCATAGCGTACTTGCACCATATCATCAAGACCATTTTCTGCCAAGAAATTTTCAACTATCTGGAAAGTTTCCATCAGCTCCTGAGCGTGGGCTAAAGCAGCAGCTGCTTCTGCACTTTCAAAATTTTGATTATCTGGAGTAACAGTATCTTCATCAACAATAGAAGCACTGTTTTCCAGAATTCCGATCCCTTGGTAAGAAGCAAGAAACTGTTCAAACTTTACACGATTAATTACTGAAAATGAAAAAAGTAAAACGAAAAAAACTAATAGCAAGGTCATTAAATCAGAGAAAGTTGTCATCCATTCATTGGAATTGTCTTCTTGCTTTTTCTTAAACCTATCTCTAATCATGTTACATCTGCTCCTGGAAGTTTTCATCCGTACTTGAATTTCCTTTTTGTTCAGTACGAATTCTAGGAGCCATGAAAGACCGCATACGTTCTTCTAAAATTCTTGGATTAACACCAGATTGAATAGCAATGATGCCTTCCAGCATCATCTGCCGTAACATTAGCTCTTCTTCGCTACGAAGATTCAATTTGCCAGCTAAAGGGATAAAAACCATATAAGCCAACATAGCACCATAAAGGGTAGTTATTAAAGCCAGAGCCATACTAGGACCTAAACTTTCCGGATTATCAAGTTGAGCCAACATCTGTATTAAGCCAACAAGCGTCCCGATCATACCAAATGCAGGTGCCAGATTACCCCAGGTCTTAAAAATGCCCGAACCCTTTTCATGGCGTCGGGTCATATACAATATATCGATCTCCAAAATTTCACGAATTGCCTCTGGCTCCATAGCATCTACGACCATATGAATCCCTTTGGAAAAAAATGGGTCATTAAGCCGGTCTGTATCGTCCTCTAAAGCAATAAGACCTTCACGCCGGGCCTTTTTGGCCAGTTCAGAAAATAACTCAATAAGTTCTTCCGGATCTATAAGATTACTGGTAAAGGCTTGCTTAACTGTTCTAAATACATTTTTAACGTCTTTCACACTATATTGAACAAGGACAGCAGCAAAAGATCCTCCTACCGTTATCATAAAAGAAGGTATGCTAAAAAACATTTTAGCTTGCCCTCCGGTTATAATGGCTAAAGCCACTAAACCGAAGCCTACGACAATGCCCGCAATGGTCATAAAATCAATACGTTGCAATCTAATTTCACCTCGTCCTTAGGGACTACAAGGCTTAAGAAACTGGCACCGGTAATCTATCACCCGTGATACAATTTCTTCTGCAGTTTCATGTACAAGGATTTTTTTACCACTAGTAAGGGTAATTACTGTTTCAGGAACATTTTCAATACGTTCAATAAGTTCAGCATTGAGATATATTTGCCTGTTATCTAGAGTAGTGACTTTTATCATGCCGGGGGCCTCCAGGATGACCATATATTACCATTATATTTTCAGGAAACTTTAATATTATTGTTTCAAATTCACTAAAAGCATCTTAAATTGAGATCAAGTGGGGAGTGTTGCCAAGGTTTCAAATGTCAGATTTCTTGTTCAGCCTTTTCAAGGACCTTTATAAAAGATCAAGCAGGAAATCCTGCCAGGGTTTCAAATGTTACCGTTTCAGGTTTACCAGTTCCTGAAGCATCTGGTCGGAAGTGGTTATTGTACGTGCATTAGCCTGGAAGCCACGTTCTGTAATTATCATTTCGGTAAATTCCTGAGCCAGGTCAACATTAGACATTTCTAATGTAGAAGGAACGATAGTAGTATCAGCTAAAGCACCTTGCCCAGGTATTAAATCTGTTCCTGGAGATCCTGAACTAGCCGATTCACGGTAAAGGCTTTGCCCTATTTTCTCCAAACCTCCTGGTGAAGGAAATTTAGCAACGCTAATCTGTTTGGTATCAGTTGTTCCATCACCGTATACAACATGGACAACACCTTTATTGTCAATGTTGTAACTTTTTATTTGTCGACTGGTATCGAGTTTAATAGCTACACCAGAATCATCCAACACTTTCAGTCCGTCTGGATTGACTAAATAACCCTCATTATCAAAATGGAAAGCCCCGGCTCTTGTATAATAAATAGTAGTTCCATCATCAGGTGATACCCGGAAAAATCCGTCTCCCTGGATCATTAAGTCCGTACCACAACCTGTAGAGGCTGCTGCCCCTTGAGTATGAATTACATCAATGCTATTTAGAGTAGAACCTATACCTACCTGTTGTGGATTACTCCCACCTAATCCATTCCCGGTTGTATCTGATGCCGAGCCGCCACGGATTGTCTGATAATAGACATCTTTAAATGTGACCCTGCTTCTCTTAAAACCTGTTGTATTAACATTTGCCACATTGTCTCCTATGACATCCATACGAGTTTGATGAGCACGCAGTCCTGAAACAGCGGAAAAAAGCGAACGCATCATAGAAGCATTCCCCCTTTAATTATGGTTACAGTTTTAAATAGGTACTAACTTATATGTATAATCTTTTAAACCTGTTTGCCGTTATCATTATTAGGTTCAGAAGCAATTGAATTATCTGTCTCTCCCTATACAGGTTCCTCTACTTTTGTCTCCTGTGATAACGATACTTCTTTTATAGAAGTTAATGGGACTTCTTCATTATCTATAGTTAGTATTACCCCGTCTTGAGTCCAGTTCACTTTACTAACAGTTCCTGTAATAGTCCGGTTATCAATCTCTGCCGTGACTTCTTTATCAATCAGGCTTACAGCCTGGAGCATCATTGTCTCTTGTAATTCTTGATGTACCAGATTAAGGCTCTCGCTAAAATTTGAGTTAAATTCACTAAAACTTTGATTTAAGTTATTCATCTGTTCCAAGGCAGAAAACTGAGCCATTTGAGCAATAAACTCTGTATTACTCATTGGGCTCATGGGGTCCTGGTTTTGAAGTTGAGCCACCAAAAGTTTGAGAAAATCATCCTTACCCAGACCTTTTTGCAATACATTATTAGTAGAGGAAGTTTGACTTGTTGCAGAAACATTATTAACGTTCAAGTTAATTCCTCCTTAGAATTAACCATATAAAAATTCATGTCAAGCCAAGACACACCTATATCCTTCAGTTCACGTCTTAAACCTTTTAAGCCAAGTAATTAAGGTTATACCAAGTACTGGAACCAGGTTCATTTTCATCGTAATTCATCCAGTCCGCTACCTGGCCATGTAAGTTTTGTCCTTGTCTGTTTTTATTAAAATCACCAGTTTGGTTATTTTCACTTGAGCCTTCACTGCCAACTTGTACTTGTACCTGGTCTAGATTCAAGCCCTGCTGGTAAACGGCCTGCCGCAGCTCAGGTATTGCCACTTGCAGGGCTTTTGCAGCCTCCGTACTCTCTACTAATAGATGTAAGGTTAAGTTATTCCCTTCTACTGTCGCCCTCAGCTTCAAATTTCCTAAAGTCTCCGGTTGCAGTTTTATCTGTATTTCCTGCTGTCCACCCGTTCGGACTAGACGAGCCGTTTCTAAAACATTTGTTATAAGAGAAGGTATATTACTTATACCTGTACCGCCTAACTGAGAATTGTCTTGAGGTAATAAACTTGAAAACTGAACATGACTCGTAGCTAAAGCTGAACTATTACCATTTTCTGAACCTAAAGAGGATATGTTGGCTCTATTAACCTGGGATAGCTCACTACCTTTTTTTTGCCCGGTCGATGTATGTATAACTTTTATGCCATTATCAAAATCTTTTAAAAAATCTTTTTGGCCTGAATATAACCCTTTATTCTGACCTTCGAATAAATTAATATCCTTAATAGTCCCAATCTTATTTGCCTTTTCTGAAGACATTGCTTTTAATTCTTCTGTTATTTCCTTGATATTCTTTGAAGAATGAGCTTTCTTTCCACTGTTCAATGCTTCGGCTAGAAGAGATTTTACTTCTTCTTCACTTAATAGCCCTTTTGCCAGTAATTCCTTAACGTCCAAGTTTTGTATCCCTAAGACTTTCCCAATATGGGATAAAAACTCTTTCTGATCCAATTTGCCAGGTTGCACTTTAGATTGCACATCAGACAAATTCCTAATATCCACAGTGGTTTTCTTTCCATTGGCAACCACTAGGGCCTTAGTAAATATTCCATCTATTTTTTGTGCGTCTTTTTTTAGTGCGTCTTTTTTTAGTGCGTCTTTTTGCGTTCCATCAGCTTTATTTTTATCTTGATTGCCAACCTCGTTATTATTAATCTCTTTTCCCTTCTCTTCTTGTATCTTGCTGACTTCATTATCTGGACCTCTATTGTCCTGGCTAACTTCTTTACTCTTTTTACTTGTCAATCTTTCTCTTACTTCATTCTCCTTAACATCCCGGCTATAATTTTGATTCTCAGTATTATTTTTATAAGTTACATTATTGTTTTCCACATTAGTTTGATGTGGTTGTTGAAGGATTGCATTTAAATAATAGTTAAAATCATTATTAGATGGTTTTTCTCTTTTTCGTGGAAATGCTAATTTTATATTCCCAGCTCCGGATATTTCCTGAACAGCCACTTCTTCACCCCCTTTTTATGGAAAGTATTTATGTTTTGTAATATCGGTTTATAGCTAAATCATCAATCTCTTTTTGTTCCTTCTTGTCTTCCTTATACTTGAAAGCATTTAGCTGGCGTTCTCGGAGTCGATCCAGGATTTTACGTTCCTTCATTGCAGACTGAACTTGTTCCTTTTTTTGTAATACCTGCTTACTTACTTTAGCAACTTTTTCTTTTTGATTAGCAATACGAGCATCTAAGGCTTGCAGGTAAACCTCTTTTTGTAACATTTCATTAAGTGTCAGATTGCCATTTACATCAAGATAACTATCTCGTTGTTGCTGATAAAGTTTTAAAGCCGATTGCTCCTTTTCCTGATAGTGACGTAATTTTGCCAGTTCTAGTTTCAACTGGTCTTCCAGTTTGTTCCTATAGGAATGAACTTTTTCTAATGTAAAGTTAAACCCAGCCACTAAGGAACTCACCTCGAATTAACTAAATAAAGCCTCAAGTTGTGCTAAAGTATCACTAAACTCCAGGTATTCATCCTCTGACTGCTGTAAGAAATCCTGAATTAAATCATAATATTTTAATGCAGCATCAACTTTGGGATTAGAACCTGCTTTATATGCCCCTATCTCTATTAAATCAGCTGCTTCCTGATACGCTGACAAAAGGTCGCGAAGTTGACCGGCTTTCTTCTGTTGCTCAGGTGAAGTTATATCTGACATCAAACGACTAATACTCTGTAATACATCAATTGCAGGGTAATGATTACGAGCTGCAAGTTGTCGCGAAAGGATAATATGCCCATCTAAAAGACCACGGACAGTATCCGCAACCGGTTCATTCATGTCGTCACCTTCCACCAGTACGGTATAAAGCCCGGTAATAGAGCCTTTTTCTCCATTTCCAGCTCTTTCAACCAGTTTCGGTAAAGAAGCAAATACAGATGGAGTATATCCCTTGGTAGTAGGAGGTTCCCCAATTGCCAGGCCTATTTCCCGTTGAGCAATAGCAAATCGAGTAAGTGAATCCATCATTAAAAGAACATTTTTACCCTTGTCCCGGAAATACTCAGCAATGGCTGTTGCTGTAAAAGCACCTTTTATTCTTACTAAAGAAGGTTGATCTGAAGTAGCAACTACTACTACCGAACGCTTCAGCCCCTTAGGACCTAAATCTCTTTCAATAAAATCCCTCACTTCCCGACCGCGTTCTCCAATAAGGGCTATAACATTTATGTCAGCAGTACTGTGCCTAGCAATCATACCTAGAAGAGTACTTTTACCAACACCACTTCCGGCAAAAATCCCCATACGCTGGCCGTAACCACAGGTTAGTAAACCATCAATGGCCTTAACACCTGTAACTAAAACATCTTTAATTCTCCTGCGCTTTAGGGGATTAGGAGGAACATTATGTGCCGGTTGCAAACCATCTCCTTCCAATGTAGTACCATCTAAAGGCTGCCCGAGGCCATTTAGTATATACCCCTTAAGACTATCACCTACTGGGATAAGGTGGCCATGTCCGGCTGCCATGACCCGACATCCAGGACCTATACCCTCTAGTCCTCCTAAAGGCATAAGAAGGGTCACATTTTCCCTAAAACCTACTACTTCAGCTGCTATAGGTTCGTCCCCGTTATTATAAATATTACATATTTCCCCTACAGCAGCCTTAAGCCCCCGAGCCTCTATTGTGAGTCCTGTTACCCTGGTAACTTTACCACCTTTTTGCCAAAGGTCAGCTTTCGCTACTCGCTCCCTGTAATGAGTTAAGTCTAAACTCATTGGCAGTCACCAGTTCTAAGGATTTTCTTTAGCTCCTCTAATTGTGTGTCAACCCCAGCATCAACAAAACCATTTTCTGTTTCAATCCTGCAACTTCCAGATGTCAATCGCGGGTCAGCAACTACCTGTAGTCGGGATCCCGGAGCCGCCTCTGCCAAAAGGTTATCCCTCTCCCGGCGTATAATCTCTGCCGTTTCCGGCGCTGCATAAACTACATAGTTTTGCCCCTCAGCAACCTGAGAGATTGCTTGTTTAGCTATATTAGTTACCAATTCAGGTCTTTGCTCCAGCTCCTGACCGATAACTTTCTCAACAATTTCCAAAACGAGCTCAATTATCTGACCTTCTGCTTCACAAATAGTCCCCTTATAAATCTCTTGTGCTTGTTCCAACACTTTTTTAGCGTCTTCACGTATATTTAAAGCCTCCTGGCGAATAATCTCTGCTTCTTTTTCAGCCTTAGCCAGGCCTTCTTCATATCCCTTAGCCTCACCGGCAGCTCGTCCCTCTTCCAATGCTTGTTTCTTTTCCTTTTCAGCTTCTTCTATAATAGCCTTTGCTTCTTGTCTTGCCTGTTCTCTAGCCTGTTCAATTATGGCTTTGGCCTTTTCCTGAGCTTTGGCCAATTCAGCCTCTACTCCCTTACAATTTGCCCCGGGAACAGAATTACAAATTTCCTTCAAAGGCCTAAGGGGAATTACCCTTTCTTCAGTTTCGGGTTTGGGTTTCTTTAAAATCCTAGACAACAACAGCGTCCTCGCCTCCTCGGGCGATAATAATTTCTCCAGCTTCATCCAACCGACGAATAACCTGAACTATACGCTGCTGTGCTTCTTCTACATCCCGTAAACGTGCAGGTCCCATATACTCGATATCTTCTCTAAGCATTTCCCCAGCTCGTTTGGAAAGGTTACGATAAATGCGTTCTGCTACTTCATCACTAGCAGCTTTAAGAGCTAATGCCAGATCTTTAAGGTCAATTTCACGCAATACCCGGCGAATAGAATTATCATCAAGAGTAAGAATATCCTCAAATACAAACATGCGTTTGCGGATTTCTTCTGTAAGTTCGGGGTCGTCCTGTTCCAGGGATTCGAGAATAGTCTTTTCAGTACCCCTATCAGCCCGGTTTAAAATATCCACTAAACTCTTTACTCCTCCAGCTTTATCAAAATCCTGCTGGACCAACGCTGATAAACGTTCTTCTAAAATACTCTCTAATTCCTTTAAGGTTTCTGGAGAAGCTCGTTCCATTAAGGCAATCCTTTTGGCCACTTGAGCCTGTACTTCCTGCGGCAAAGAATTTAAGACTATGGCAGCCTGCTCCGGCTCTAAATAGGCTAAAATCAAAGCAATTGTTTGAGGATGCTCGTTATAAATAAAATTAGCTAATTGAACTGGATCTGCTTTGCGGACCATTTCAAAGGGGCGAAGTTTGGTAGCCTCCACTAATTTTTTGATAATCTTATTAGCCTTAGAAGCCCCCAAGGTTTTCTCAAGAACTTCGCGGGCATATTTAATACCCCCTTGAAGCAAATATTGTTGGGCCTCACTAAGTTCCAAAAACTCTTGCATCACCTTTTGCTTCGTCTCCAAACTAACCGAAGAAATATTAGCTATCTGATAGGTAATGCGTTCAATCTCCTCTTGAGGCATTTGTTTTAAAACTAAAGATGACATTTCTGGTCCTAAAGAGATTAAGAATATAGCTGCTTTTTCAAGACCCGAAAGTTGTTTTGTCTGTACCATAAATGTCACCTCTGATCTTCAGACATCCAAGCTCTAAGTAATAACGCTACATCCTCTGGACGTTTAGCAACTATATCATTTATGCGTTCCTTCACTGCCTCTCGCTCTGCTTCCTCTCGTTGTTTTTCAGGGTCAACTTTGGGTCCAACCTCTAGAGGCTCTATAGGAACATCAGTAACTAAAGGTTCAGAAGGAGTTTCAGGTTGTAAAGCACTACGGCGGCGACGTAAAATAAGGAAAATTAATAATAGCAATAAAAACAAACCTGCCAGTGCTAAAGATCCCCAAAGGAAATACTTTCTTTTAACAAGTAACTCTTGTTCTTCTTGCGACATCTCCTCAGCCATTTGCTGCTGGAGAGAATCATCAAAAGTCATACTGGTAACAACAATTTGATCTCCTCGTTCCGGTTGGTAGCCAACGGCTGCAGTGACAATTTGCTCAATCTGATCTCTTAATTTGGGATCAACCGGCCCATCAACTGCTACCGCCGTAGATAGACGTATTACCTTACCAGGAGCTGTCACAGTTTTGGTTTCGGTTTTATCCAACTCATAGTTGTGTAAAGTATCTGATTTTGAATAATTACCATTATTCGGGTTATTACCCTGATATACAGGAACGTCATTACTGACGGTACCAGCACTTCCACCAGTGCCAGCAGCAACCCCCTGCTCGGTTATTATCTGTTCACTCCTTAAGGCTCCTTCTTTACCCCAAACAGTTTCCTTAATTTCCTGCTGGTCAAAATCCAAGTCGGCTGTCACCATAGCAACAGCTTCCCCCGGCCCTAAGATTTGAGTTAACATAGCCTCAAGGCGCTGTTCGAGATTTCTTTCATACTGGCGCTTTAATTCAAGTTGTAATTGGTGTTGCCGGGTAATAGGTAATGATGAATTATCAATAACTCCTTCACTTAAGACATTGCCATACATATCAATTACCCGAACATTTTCCGGTTTTAAACCGGCTACGCTAGCAACAACCAGCTCGATAATACCCCTAACCTGTTCCGGTTTAAGTTGCGCCAAAGGCTTTAATCTCAACATTACTGCAGCTGTAGGTGGTTGTTGTTCTTTTAAGAAAACGCTGGGTTGGGGTATAACCAAGTGGACCCTGGCATCTTCAACCTCATTTAAAGAAATAATTGTTCGCCTTAATTCCCCCTGCAAGGCGCGTTGATAATCAAGGTTCCTTTCAAAATCCGTCATACCCAATTTATTCTGGTCAAAAAGTTCAAAACCCTGAGTAGTATCTAATACACCAGCATTTGCTAAATCCAACCGCAGTTGATATATCTGATCTTCTGGAACTTCAATAGTCGTTCCCCCATTAGCCAACCGATAGGGAACCTTCATCTCTTTTAACTTTTGAACTATAGCTGCAGCATCTCTTTGTTGTAAATCTGAAAATAGAGCAGCATATTTAGGTGTTACCAACCATTGAATTAAAAAAATGCCACCTAAAAGAATTGCTGCACTTGCAGCTATAAGGGCAGAACGACGGCCAGGTGTTAAGCCTTGCCAAAAGGCTATAATTTTGTCCCTTATTTCTGAAATATTCATACCTAATCTCCCTATGTAAATAAATCACTGAATAAATACCCCCTAATAGAAGGTAAAGAGAACGTATAATATAGCGTAAATACAAAAATTAAATTTGCATGTGGGAGATTTCCTGATAAGCTTCAACTACCTTATTGCGAACCTGCATGGCCAGTTGTAAAGATAGATTAGCCTTTTCTAAAGCCAACATAACCTGATGAACATCAGTTACATTACCTGCCAAGTAATCCTGGGTTAGCTTATCAGCTTCAATTTGCAATTTATTTAACTCATTGATTTTTTTCTGTAAAACATCTCCAAAAGAAGTACCTTTTTGACTTTGACTTTCTAACTTCGATTTTTCAGTTTCAATATTATTAACTGAGGTCGGCATTAAGAGTGAGTTTGGTGCTGATAGCATTTAATTGCTACACTCCTCTATGTAAAGAAATTTATCTACCAATTTCTAAAGCCTTTAAGGTCATAGCCTTAGCTGCATTCAGGACAGTTACATTGGCTTCATAAGCTCTGGTAGCGGTTATCATATCTACCATTTCACTCACAACATTTATTTTAGGATAAGCAACATAGCCATTAGCATCGGCATCAGGATGAGAAGGTTCATAAACCAAACGCGGAGGAGTATTGTCCTCTACTATCCTAGCTACCTTCACTCCCCTGCCAGGTGCATTTGTAGGATTTTTTCCTAAAGCTTCCTGAAGCTTCTCCTCAAAAACGGGTACTTTCCGCTTATAAGGACCACCTTCAGGAGTACGAGTAGTATTAATATTTGCCAGGTTACTGGCTATAAGGTCTAAACGTAATCTTTCAGCCGTAAGACCCGAGGCACTTATTTCAATAGCAGGTAGTAACTCCATCATTAACGCCTCCCATCATTAATAACATAACGTATCATAGCTAATCTAGTATTTAACTGTTGAGTAGAAAAGTTAAAATTGAGACTATTTTGAGCCAATTCCGCCATTTCTCTATCAATGTCGACATTATTACCGTCATTACGCATTGAGCTACGATTATCCCTGATAACCTCTGGTTCCAGATAATAATTAGAACGCGGTAAATGGTAAGGGTTGGTGCGAAATAGGGAAAGCCCAGACTTTGTTTCTAAAGCCCGGTTCAATTTATCTTCAAAGCTTACTTCATATCGTTTATATCTCGGTGTATTGATATTAGCTATGTTATGAGCAATGGTACGCTGACGCAAAGCACTTGCATCCATAGCCTTTTCAAGCATGTACATAGTTGGTGACATTAACAAAAGACTTTTCACCTCTTTTTGTTTTGTTCAAAATCCATTTGATACATTATTGCGATGACTGGAAATTTATGATACAAAGCTCAACCCTTTTTATCCATATTTTGTAAGGCAGGTTGTGATATATTTACAGGCGTAAGATTATCTTATTTCATATTCAACAATAACTGGTAAATTCCTTTAAGATAAGAAAAAATTAACCAAAAAAGAAAAATAAAAAACACCCACTGACCAGGTGCAATAATGAAACCGATTACGGCAGCCTGGCAATCATGGCTAATTAAAAGCTTTAGACCCATGGCTTTGCGTGCATCCCCTTTCGGAGAGCTTGCTATTGGACACCCGGTTCTATAATATTTTTACATTTATGATTATTTTTTCTACATAATTTGGTAAACTCCTTCATATTTTCTACATAATTTGGTAAATTCCTTCATATTGGAGATAAAATTAACCAAAAAAATAAAGCCGTTATAAAACGGCTAAAAACTTGTCTTTTAGTATGATATTAAAGCTAAAGTATTTTATTTTGATTGTACCTTCAAATCCTGTCCCTTCTTAATAGGAACAACTTTATTCTGAACCTCAATATTTAAGCGACGCAAGATAACTCTATCTCCATGCATTTCTACCGCTAAATGGTCACCAGCTTCCCAAGCAAGTTCCTGTCTTATAGATTTTGGAATAACTATCTGTCCCCTACTTGAAAGCTTTGTTATCTCTATTGAGCTCATAGCTCCTTCCCCCTATAATACTCCATACTAAATAATTGTATCAAGAATTAAACCTACCATATTCTGCATGCGATTAGCAGCTTCCATTAAAGTTTCCGGTGGTATACGCCTAATTACTTCACTTTTCTCCGTATCTATTAAATAAATATATAGTTCATCATCTTCCCTGTCTATTTTAAATCTCACTTTAATATTAAAAATATCTAAAGTCTCATTTAACTGTTTAACAGATTGCTTAATTTCATCTTCTTTAGACTGATGCTGCCCTTGTTGGTATTTTTGCTCAGTAGTAACTTTAATACCTTTAGTACTTTTAACTTCGTAATTTTGAGTTTGATTTTGTACATGATTGAGAATCATAGGGTCAATACCTTCAATACGCATTTAACTCACCCCCTATTGGGCTATAATATATTAATCGCCAAAATAAAAATTTTCTTTAATTTTTTTCGACAATCATCTGTTAGTATCTATAAAATAACCCTTACCAGCTGATAAGTCCTTGCTGTATTTTAAGACAGCGCCTTTTGCTGCCTGATATTGACCCAGTTCTTTTTTGTATTCAGAAAAATGATTTATTAATATACTACGGTTCGTAGTATCTAGTGCCTTCGCTTTTTGTATCAATTGTGAAATTTCAGCCTTTAATTCTATTATAACCTTGGGATTTTCTTGCACTACTTCCTTATGATCGTCTTCAATAGAACTTATTTTTTCTTGTAATTTTTTTAAGGATTTAATACAATCCTCTTTTTCATCGACTAATTTTAATAAATCTTCTGTTTTCTCAGGAGTAAGACAATTTTGTTGAGATAAAGTCAGCTCATAAAAGTCCTGCCATAGTTGTTTTTCTTCTTGAAGTAATGATATAAGGTTATCCGTCATTTCCACCGATAGCCCCTTTAGCCTTAACCATTGCCTCCCGCCAGGTGGAACTTAAATCTTTTAGTAAATCGATTATTTCACTTATAATTTCTTTATCTTTTTTTAAATTTGCTTCCGCCAATCGCCTTAAAATATAATCGTAGATAGAAGCTAAATTTTGCCCGACCTCATATTTCGTATCAAGGGTATTATTAAGATAATTTATTATTTCTTGTGCCCGTATTAAAAAATTATGAGTTCCCTCGATATCTTTTACCTCAATAGCCTTGTTAGCCTGAGACAAAAACTTCAAAGCCCCATCATAAAGTTTAGCTGTCAGTTCCCCACGACTAGCCATCATAACAGAATTTTGTTGATAAACCTGGTAGGGATTTACAGAAGCCATTTTTCATCACCTTCTAGTTCTATATTAACCTTGCCCCAACTGCTGTGAAAGCCAAACACTTTGAGCGTTCATGCGGTTAATTGCCTGTTCCATAGCTGTAAATTGACGATAATAACGGTTTTCAAGTTGAATTAATTGTTGCTCCTTGGTATTAATATCCTCTACAAGTTCCCTCAAACGTTTCCCAATATAACTGTTATCAAAAGTATTATATATTTCTCTTCCAGCCTTTGCTGAAATACTATCTATTGCATTATTCACTTCATCATAAAGATGTAGAGCTATTCCCTTATCTTCACTTTTATCAGCAGATTTAGTAAATAACTCCATAATACCATCCATGTCTTCCTCTACAGCTTTACGTAAAGCAGCATCATCAATATGGAGTTTACCCTCTTCCCAATAGTTAGCAGTTTTAATTCCAATTGCAGCTAAATTATCATAATCAGTATTTAGGTTTGGAACAATACTTGCCATAGCAGATCTAAAATCATAGACTATATCATATAGAAGGTTTTCTCCATTTAAAAGACCGCTTCTTGCTTTCTCTTCCCAAAGCTCTATTTCTCTATCACTCATTTCCTCTTTCTGGGCATCCGTAAGAGGCGGATAATCCCTATACCTTTTTTCATTAAGTTTATCATTTATAGTACTAATTAAATTATTATACTCTTCAACAAAACTTTTAATTTTTTCAACCACACCATCTACATCTTTAGTGACATTAACCGTTACGTTAATGGGATTAGTAGGATCTGAAGGAGCTTCCTTTAAGTTAAAAAACATTCCCATAAAGGAAAATGAATTAGTAGACATGTTAATTGTTGAGCCAGCTATAGTAATTTCTGCATCTTGCCCATTATCAGAGAATTCATAGATACCGTCTCCATCTGCATCGGTACCATTTAACTTTAAATTGTCTTTAAAAAAGTTAGAAGTAGCTTCATCCGTTGGAATTATTGAAATATGCTGGTCAGCACCGGTTGTGTTACTAGTAATATAAAAATAATTATTTGTACTATCGTAGTTCGCTTTTATACCCAGATCATTATTTGTACTTGCCTCATTAATCTTCGAAACAAGGGTATATATAGTATCGTTAGGAGTTATATCTATTTGCCCCGATGTATTAAAAACCCCATCAACCTTTTTACCTTCTAAAGAAAAACTAATATTACTTGATAGTCCAAATTGTTCTGCTAAGGTTTTAGTGCTACCATCATCTTTACTCTCTTCAGCTAATGCTCCCTGACTAATCAAATTTGCTCCCTTAGCCATTTTTTTTATTTCAATATCATAAACCCCTTCGGTCGCATTAGAGGTAGCAGTAACCTCCAATGCGCCTTCATTACTGCTTGTTGCCTTTTTGGCAAGATAAGTAGACTCTAGTTTCATGTCAAATACTTTATCTCTAAAAGATAAAAGGCTTCTGTTTATTGCACGATAATCCTCTTGTTTCCACTCAAGTATTTGTTTTTGCTGATACATTTTATCTACAGGTATTCTTGCAGCTTGCATCATTTGTTTTACAATTGAATCTGTATCTATACCTGAGGCTAAACCGCCAATTCTCAAATTGTTATACATCATACCACCCCACCTTTTATAATTAACTACTTTCCTCCTGTGAGTCTTTAACATCTCTGTATGATGTAATACTTCCCCAAGTAATCACTTAAATTCTACAAAACTTTCCTACTTTATATTACTCGGCACAAAATTTAATATATTTAGTTATCGCTCTAAAAAGTCCGTGGATAATCTGGAAAACAAGGTCCTATTCATAATCATTTCTTTTTAAATGGATTGATTGTTATTTGACTGAGAATGAAAGATAAAGAATAAATAGTATACTGACCCCATAAAACACCAGACAATCGGCATGGTAGAATAGGAGCAGCTTGTAAAGGAGGAAACCACCATGCCGAGACGTCATTGGCATCCTTGGGCTTTCCTATTTCATTAATTTTCTTACTTGTCTTTTGTCAATTTATAAAACGATATAATCTTCTACTTTGGTATATTATATTATTTCGGAAGGCTTTCACCGCTTATTTTACACTCTCTCAAAACTTTTGCTGTAGTAAAAATAGCATTAATGTCATTTAAAGTAGAACTGGGTAAGTTTATTCCTTTATTATAAATCTCATAAGCATTAGTATAGGTATCTTTTGCATACTGCCTCAGGTACGGAAACTCACTTAATGGCATAAATATTCTTCTTGATGGAATAGCTGGTGAATATTTTTGTAATGTTTTCTGCAATTTAGAAATTGGTAAATCCTCAATTGTAACTGAAGTTAACCAAAAATTACTTTGAGCTTTTGGATACTCTTGTTGAAAACAAATACCCTTAATACTACTGAGTTCCTGTTGATATATTTTGGCAAATTGACGTTTCTTGCTTATAAATTCATCAACCTTTTTTAATTGTGCTAACCCTAATGCTGCTTCTAAATTGGTCATTCTATAATTAAAACCTAATTCTGGATGATAATATCCCTTTGAATTATCTCTAGCTTGGTTAACTAAAAATTTAATATGATCCGCTTTCTCTTTATTATCAGTAACTACCATACCACCACCACCTGTGGTAATTACTTTATTTCCATTAAAACTAAAACAACCTATATCTCCAAAGGTACCTGTCATTTTTCCCTTAAATGTGGCACCTAAACTTTCTGTAGCATCCTCTATAACATATAGCCCATGTTCATTAGCAATATCCATAATTTCGTCCATCTGACATGGATTTCCATAAAGATGCACAAGTATTATCGCTTTTGTCTTTGTACTTATAACTTTTCTTATTTCTTCAGGATTGATATTCCAAGTCTCTCTATCTACATCTGCAAATACAGGGGTAGCTCCAACATAAAGTATGGGATTTACTGTAGCTACAAACGTTAAAACGGGCAAAATAACCTCGTCACCTGGACCAATACCTAATTCGTATAGCGAAATATGTAAAGCTGCTGTTCCGCTTTGAGTTGAAATTGCATACTTGGCCCCTACGTATTTGGCAAATTTTTCTTCAAATTCTGCAACAAATGGTCCAGCTGTCGATATGAAGTTAAGGTCTATTGCCTCTAATAACTTTTTCTTTTCTAATTGTCCAAGATTAGGTGCATCCAATTCTATTTTCAAGGTTTTTTCACCTACACGTTATAGATATAAGGTTTAAAACACTCTATATTGTCATTTATCCAGTTAATAGTTTCTAGTAAACCATCTTTAAGCGAATACCTTGGTTTCCATCCGTTCTCTAAAGCCTTTGTATTATCACAAACTAATTTCATAACCTCACTCTTTTTCGGTCTTACTCGTTTGGGATCCGTTTCTACAAGCAACTCTTTATCTAATAATTTGCTAACGATTTTAACTAAATCCCCTATAGATACCACCTCGTTGGCCCCAATATTTATCACTTGCCCAACAGCTGTATCTGATAAGCCCACCTCGATAAAACCGGAAACTGTATCCAATACATAAGTTAAGTCTCTAACCGGTTCTAAAGAACCTAGTTTTAGAATATCTCCAGTCAGTGCTTGTGAGATTATCGTGGGAATTATTGCACGAGCTGATTGCCTTGGACCATAGGTGTTAAATGGTCTAATAATACTAACCGGTAAATCAAAAGAACGGTAAAAACTTAAGGCTAATTGATCAGCACTAACTTTTGTAGCCGCATAAGGAGACTGTGGATGTAACGGGTGTTTTTCGTCTATAGGTGTATATTGAGCAGTACCATAAACTTCACTTGTTGAAGTAACTACTACTCGTTGAACATTATCCCTGGCACTTTGCAGTACGTTATATGTCCCCTCAACATTGGTACGTATATATGCTAAAGGTGAAATATACGAATAAGGAATTCCTATCAATGCACCTAAATGAAAAACAATCTCAACATCTTTCATCGCATCCTTCACACTATCGTAATCCCGCAAATCACCCATATATATTTCAATTTCATCCAAAAATTTAGAGGTTTCTAACCATCCCCAGTTGTTTTTAGAATTGTATCTTACTAAGGCTCTAACTTTGGCTCCTTTTTTCACCAGTTCTTCCGCTAAGTGCGAACCTATAAAACCTGCTGCTCCCGTTACTAATATTTTTTTGCCTTTTAAATTCATGCTTTCACTCCTAGAAATTCCGCTAATATTAACCGTATACATTTTTTGGTGATTACTTCTGCAAATGGAAGTCTTTTAGCACCTTCTTTAATGAACTTTTTAAAAAATGAAAAAAAGTACCATTGTATGGTACACCAATGTCGCTCAAAGTAAAAAGTCGACGTTTTAAACACCTAGTCAACTCCTGGCATTAGACCCTTTGGGGGACTTTTTTTAAGCTGGTAACAGTAATATAAATTCAAACTATTATATTATGTATATAAATACTTCCATTACAAATTGGCTTTATTATAACACTAAACTATCGATCTTTGACATTTCTTTTAGAGTTCAATAATAGTTCGCAAAACATTAAATCTTCTTCTGAGTCTATATCTATTGATCTGTTTTGGGGCATTATGTATCCAATTGTTTCTTTGGTTAAGAATGATTTATTTTTTATTAAATAATCACTTTTTCCTACATAAACAGCACCATTTAAAGCATATACCTTTGGTAAATCCTGTCGTCTGCCAGGAATATTATTTGATTTAATCAATGGGTTCATTAAATCCTTGGAATCTAATACATACATCCAATATGGACTTTTATCTGGTTTAGTAACAGATACACATGCACTTGCATTTCTGCCTATACATTTTTCTATACACCCATCAATATCTTCTACAGTACGTAAAGGTGATGTAGGCTGCAATAATACTACATAATCGTATCCAGAAAGCATTTTTATTGCATGTAATACTGGTTCTATCCCAGGTGTGTCATCTCGTGCTAGTTCAGCTGGCCTAACAAAAGGCGCTTCGCACCCCCATAGTCGAGCTATATTAATTATTTCTTTATCTTCTGAAGAAACGACTAACCTGTCTATAAATTTAGATTTTTTTGCTTCTTCAATAGTCCAAGCAATAAGAGGTTTACCGGCTACCTTCCTGATATTTTTACGTGGCACACCTTTAGACCCGCCACGGGCTGGAATTATTGCAAGTATACTTTTACCTTTTATCATTTAAAAACACCTCAGCAAACTCACTATTGGCCCGTTCAAAATCATCCATGTGCCCAATATCCATCCAATACTCTCTAATGGGAAAAACAATTGTTTCTAATTTATTTTTTATAAGCAATTCAAATAAGTTAGGCATGTCCAAATACGAATTATTAGGAATAAAATCGAGAACTCTCGGTTCAAGAGCATATATGCCTGCACTAATAAAAAATTGTTTGACCGGTTTTTCTTCTATTCCTATCAGGCGATGTTTATCTGATTTAACAACGCCATAGGGAACCTGAAAATTATATTCGCGCACACACATTGTAGCATCAGCTTTATTATCACAATGAAAATCTAAAAATTGTTGAAAGTTTACTTTGGTTAATAAGTCACCATTAATAACTATGATCGTATCTTTAGGCTTTTCTGGTAATAGACTCAAAGCACCAGCTGTTCCCATACACTTGTCTTCATGAATATATTTAATGCTAACACCCCAATTAGAACCGTCACCAAAATAACTTTTTATCATATCAGCTTTATAGTTAACTGACAAATAAAAATTGTTAAAACCATATTCAATAAAATTTTCTATAATTGTTTCTAATAAAGGCTTACCACCCACTTTTAAAAGTGGCTTTGGACATTGGTTAGTCATAGGCCTAAGACGAGTACCAAGACCGCCTGCCATTATTACTACAATGTTATTGCGACATTTAGGTGTAATAAAATCTTTTAGCATTATCAAATCTACAATGTGGCCTTTTTCATCCACCATAGGTATTTGTGAAAAGCTCTTTCTTTTCATGGTAGCTAATATCTTGCTATGTTTTTCATACTTTTTAACTACTGTTGGGTTACAATTCATTATTTCTTTAACTGGTGCCTCTAAAGGTACGCCCTTTAAAATCCCACGACGTACATCACCATCTGTCACTGTTCCCAGTAATTGTTCATTCTCATTAACAACAAGAGCGATTTGCATGGCACCAGCGTCAATAATTTTAATGGCCTTAATAATAGGTGTGGAAGGCAGTATTAAAATTCGTTTCCAGTCTTTCATTATGTCACCACCTTTGCCGGGACTCCAACCACAGTTACACCTGCCGGTACGTCATTTAGTACTACTGCACCAGCTCCTATTATACTGTCTTTCCCTATGTTAACACCTTGAATTATTGTAGCACCAGTTCCAATATGGCAGCCTTCGCCAACTTGCACACCACCTGATAAAGTAGCCCCAGGTGCTATATGTACATGTGCCCCTATTTTACAATCATGATCTACAGAAGCCTTTGTATTTATAATTGTATTATCACCTATGCTTGTGCCTGTTTGAATAACAGCACCAGCCATAATTTGTACTCCTTCTGCCATATCTACATCTTGTGCAATCACTGTGGACGGGTGGATAACACTTTTAAAGTTATAACCTTGCATTTTAAAAGTCTCAAACAATTGCCTTCGCTTTGATGTTGCTATAGAACCTAAGCCATTTACTAATTCAATCTCATCAGTTGAGTAATTTAATATAATGTCATCATAACCTATAATTTTTACTTCTGATATATGATCCTTTTTTGAATTTTCCGTTATGCCAATTATTCTAATCTTGAGAATTTTAAGAGAGTCAATTAATACCTTAGCGTGACCACCACCGCCAATGATAATCACAGGTTTATTCATAAGTTATCACTTCATCCTTGCAATAGTCCTTTGTTGCAGCTTTACCAAGCCAATCCCAATAATACATTGGCGATACACCATTACCCGGACGCTTAACAGTAAGGTTCTCTTCCGTGAAAATTTCGCCTTTTTTTATGTCTCTGGAAGCAACTAAGCTTTTCCTAACCACCTTTATATTTTTAACTTCAGAAGGGGCAGGTGTCTTTAGGTGTGAACCTAACGACTTTTCTACATGGCGAATAGATTTTACCATTTGTTCCAATTCCTCTGGTTCAAGTGATGCCTCATGATCAGGACCTGGCAGATTCTTGTCTAAAGTAAAATGTTTTTCAATTACAACTGCTCCCCTTGCTACAGCAGCTATTGGAACAGCAATACCGGTAGTATGATCCGATAGCCCAACAGGTAAATCAAAAGCAGTTCTTAATGTATCCATTGCCTTAAGGTTTACTTCTTCATATGGTGCAGGGTATTCTGTTGTACAATGAAGTAAAATTACATTATTTTTTAGGGCCTTTTGCCCTTCCTCAGACATATAGGCTTTTTTAAATGATTTTATTGAAGGTTTTTTGTCTATAGATATGTAACCAAAAGCTAATACTCCTAAAGCCATCTCAATATCACTAAGTCTACTCATGCCAGTTGAGAGTATCACTGGTTTACCTGTTTTTGCTGCCTGCAACAATAATGGAGCATTAGTAATATCTCCTGAGGATATTTTTATTTTTTTTATATTAAGGTCGGAAGCTAACATATCTGCACTTTTTAAATCAAAAGGTGTAGATAAAAATTCAATATCATGTCTTTTACAATGTTCAAGCAGTTTTTCATGTGCTTTTTCATCTAATTCTAATCGTTTAATCATTTCATACTGACTTTCTGATGCATCTGTTGTTTTTGTTTGATATTCGGCCTTTGGAGCTTTTTTACTAACAAGATTATCTGCTTTGAACGTTTGAAACTTTACTGCATCGGCACCAGCTTTTGCTGCAACATCAATTAATTTAGTAGCCATATCAATAGAACCGTTATGGTTAACGCCAGCTTCAGCAATTATAAATACTCTATTTATCACTATAATATCTCCTTCAATAATATAAATGCTTCTGAGACTTGACAGCGCTACTACTCTATTCTTCAGTAAATCAGATATCTTTTGTTAATGCGCCACTCAAACAGTATTACTTTATAAATGAATAATATAATATTACTAGAGTTTCTTAACCCAAAAAATTGCAGAAGCAGTTTTTGCCGGTTTCTAATGCTACTACCCAAATAAATAGGTATACTCACATATTTTTAGGAAAAACCGGAAGTATCGTTAATTCATACGTTAATTTCCCTTTTTGTTCTAAACCCATTGATATAACCATCCAAAACAAAATATTAATTAGGTTATAATTGCTTCATCCTTGTATGTTATGTCATAGAACTTTTTCATCAAGATATTTGTTAAGTCTATATTTTTAAGACATTCTTTAATTTTATAAGAGACATTCCCTTTACCATAAGGTAAGTCTAAATCTGAAAGCAATTGCTGAAATTCAGGAGATAATGCTCTATTAATAGCAGCTACTATTTCCTCTGTGTTTTCCTTACAATCAATTACAGAAGAAGCTTTTAATCGACCACGCTGCCTTTCACCAATATTCACAGTCGGCTTTTTAAAGAACGGTGCTTCAATCAATCCACTAGATGAGTTCCCTATAACTACATCAACATGTTTTAGAGCGCTTAAATAACGTAACTGACCTAAAGAAGTAAAAACTTTGACACGCTCGTTTCTTTTTGCTGCATATTCTTCAATCATTTGATTAATAATTCTACCCTCTGTATCTGAATTGGTTTTTGTAAATATTATTTTTGCTTCAGGAAATTTATCTAAAGCATTAAAAATTGCCAACATAGCTCTTTTTGTATTGTTTTTCTTTAAAGTCACTGGATGATAAGTAACCATAAAATTTTTTTCACCAAGTTTAAAACCTATTGACTGTTCAAAGTTATTACGATCTAATAATGATAAATATGTAATATTATCTAACCCAATGGCACCAAAATTATAAACTCTTTCCGGGTTTTCGCCCAGCTGTATTACTCTTTTTTTATAAGGCTCTGCGGATACAAAATGTAATTGTGACATCTTAGTAACTGAATGTCTTATTGCTTCATCAATTACTCCTTCTGTAGTTTCTCCGCCATGTATATGAGCAATTGGGATTCTTGCTACCATAGCTGCTTGAGCAGCTGCCAAAATTTCATAACGATCACCCAGTAATACGATGATATCGGGTTTTAATCGAGCTAATGCATCAGCGAAACCAATAGTTGCTAGACCAATAGATTTAGTAATACCTACAGGTGTATCACTAGATAATAACATTTCTACTTTTTCATCAATTCTAAAGCCATCTTGTTCAATTAATTTATAAGTTAAACCAAATTCGGGTGACAAATGCATACCGGTAGCTATAACTTGTAATTCAAGCTCATCATCTGCTTGCACTTCTTTCATTAACCAATAAAGTAAACCGTATTCTGCACGTGTGCCTGTTACTATACAAATTTTTCGTATGCCCACAATAGTCCCCCCATACTTATACTGCATAAAAAAGTGGGCTACTTTTCAATAAGCTTAATTTTATTAATTAAGGCTATAAAGTTTTTCTTTTTTATTCTACTTTAGTTATGTCTGTCTAAACCCTCTAAAGGTAACATCTTTCTCAAAATATAGTTTTTTAGCTTTGTCTATAACTTTTTTTCTTTGAGCATTAAAATAATTATCTATAAGTTGTTTATTAGCTTCGAATAAGGCTTTATGAAAATCTTCATCACTTAAATTAGTAAAATTGACAGATAATAAATCGGAATTTAAATGTTTATTTTCATAAAAGTCTTCACAGTCTTTTAACAATCCCTTTTCGATAGCATAATAATATAGCGGTGATCCAGGATAAGGAGTAACCGGTCTAATTGTTCTCATTTGAGAATGGTCATCATAATTTAATAAGAAATCAACTCCAAGCTTTAATGCCTCTTCCGTTTCGCCAATATTTCCAAAAATAATATTACATCCTGGACTTATTCCTACCTTTAATGTATTCTCAATACCATCGTATATTTGTTTAACTGTAAGCCCTTTATTCATAACATTTAAGATTTGTTGATCCATAGATTCAATCCCATAATTAATAAAAACGCATCCTGCTTCTTTCATTAATTTTAATACTTCTGGTTTAGCATAATTTAGTCTACCATTACAGGACCACTTGACATTTAATTTTGCCTTCATAAATTTATCACAAAGTTCTATCGTCCTTTCTACAGAACTCATTAACAATTCATCAGAAAAAACTATATAACTAACATTATAATCTTTTTTTAACAATTCTATCTCTTCAATAATATTTTCAGCTGACCTTGCCCTAAAACCTGGATCCATCCTATAACAGAAATTACACTTAAACGTACACCCTCTACCTGATAAAACAGGCATGCACCTCTCAGAGTTTTCAATGTGAGGCATTCTTAATAATGTATAATGATCCATAGGAAATAAATCATAAGCAGGAAAAGGGATTTTATCTATATCACTAATCAATTTACGTCTTGGAGTTTGAATACATTTCCCATTTTCTAAATATGCTATTCCTTCTATTGAAGATAATTCTCTCTCTCCTTTAATTGCCTCCAAAATTTCTAATACAGTTATTTCTCCTTCACCAATTACAACAACATCCGCTTTAGTTTTCTTTAAAAAATATTCTGGTTCTGGTGCAGGTCCATGACCCCCTATCATATAAAAAGGCCTATACTTTGCGTTATTTATTGCTTCTGATATTTTGAGCAATTTCCTATATTGGTAGTACCCACCTACAACGCTTACTGCAACTACATCAAATTTTTCTCTATTTAATAAATTCAACAAATGACTTTCAGGCCAATGATATACATCTTGATTATAAATAATAACTTCGTGGCCTGCATTTCGACATACAGAAGCAATATATGCAAGTCCTTGCGGAAACCATGAAATATATGAATTATTATCATAAATTACTATTAATATCCTCAAGGTTATTCCCCCATTATTCCAAACTATTGCTAATTAACTCTAACCTAAAGGGACTCATTTATGTAATCTAAAACCTGTACTGATACCCTTTTGAAAATAGGATTAACAAATTGAATATCTTTTTGACACACTTGGATAAATTTACCAAACTCTTGAACAACTTTTCGCGCCTTCCAAGCCATATCTTTTTCAAATCGTACAGTCGAAACATTCTTTTTTAGAATTTCATATTGAACCCGATTCATTGGTTGTAAAAAGACTTTGTAAAAATCATTCTTATTCATCTTTGAAAATAATTTATCAAGTTTCTTAAAAATATCCTCTAACTTTTGAAATTTATTTTCTTCTGCCAGTTTATAGATTTTTTGTAAACAACGGGTTAAATCATTAATAATTTTTATTATTGCTTTAAGTTGCTTTTCCATTTCCTCAATTTTTCCTTGAACATACTTTATATCATAAGTGTTTTCAGTAATAATATTAAAGCAATCAAAATTAACCTTGTGTTTTAGTTTATTTTTTATAACATTTGCTAATTCCATAAAAGAGGTGCCTTCTATCTTTGCTCCACCTTTTGTAGTGTTGATAATTTCAACGTTATTGTAAAACTCAATATAATACTCCATTTGTTTTTTCATTCTTAAAAATGATTCATCAGAATAAATCCTTCCACCATAGACATCTTCAACTTCGATTAAATTTCTTTTTTGTTCCTCTGTAATTTCTGTTGATTGGTGTTTATAAGATATACCTTTAGCATAAAATTTATCTTTCCTATAACCTAAATTTTGACCAACTAGGATGATAGGATTACAGCCTAATTTATATAAAACATCCAGAGTCAAAACAGCTATTGAAGGTGCATCCAAGACTACTTTTATCTTATTATTGTCTTTTCTTTTTAAGAAATAATTTGAAACAGTATCTTGGCTTGTAATCATATGAAATTTATCTTTACCCGGGTACTTCTGTAAACTTTCAAAACCTATACTACTGCCAAATATAAGAGGTATTGAGGTAATATTTTTATCAATCATTTTAGTAAAGACTACTTGATTTCTCTCTGACGGGTCATATGAGCATATAGCATTAGGGTAAATATTATGTTCAATTAAGGCATTGATAGCAGAACCTATTGAAAAAATATATGCTAGATTATTTCCTTTAATATAGCGTATATTTTCAATCTCATCATCGAGAGAAGGCCCCGCTGCGACTAACAAAGCAGGTTTATTCATAAAATTTTCTTTATCAATATCATGCAAGATGTTTGGTGTTTTTAGCACTTCAGGAAAATTAATTAAACTATTTATTATCCAACGTTTTTGATATCCCAAATTAGTATGAAGTGAACTTCTTTTGTCTTTCAAAGTTTGAAGGAAATCTTTAACGAACCTTTTATAATCCTCTTTAAACACCCGTTCATAACTTGGTAAAATTACGAATAATATTTCCTCATTAATTGTATCTAAGAATTCGCTTGCAAATTTTTGTACGTCATTAGGTTCCTGTTCAACAAATATATGTTTTAAATTTTTTATTGGAAAATCTTTTAATGATCTATAAGATAAAAACTTATAAAATACAGTTGGGTTAGGTTCATAAAGTGAAAAATTAATATTGGGATACTTATTCATAAAAGCTGTAATATGGTAACCCATGCCTACGCCATAAAAGAAAACATGTTTATATTTTGTAACTTCAGTTTGGTCAAACTGGTTTATAAATTTTTCAGCTTCTTTTTCAGGGTTGTACCTGCTATGAAGAGGCAAATGTTTCCCCTGATATTCAACTTCTAAGGTAGGGACTCCACTTTTTGCCTCTATAATTTTAAATCTTTGATCCTGTTCTAATTTTTCACTAACTTCTCTCAATTTTTTCCACAAATTAGGATTGAGTCTTTTCAAAACATTAATGTTATCAATCAAATTCATATTACAAACCTCTTTATATTTGAGCATGATAAGATTGTAATATTTCGCCTATTCGTTCCAACTTTTCAAGTAATTCATACTCAAAAATATCCGACAAAGTAACCATATCTCCAATTTCCATAGCCTCAACAAGACTATTCAATGCTTTCTTTATATCCTCAACTATATCGACAAATGATTCCACATTATTAAAAGTTAGTAGATTTTTTTGATTTTCCAACCTAATACAAACTGATAAAAGCCACTCCAGACCTTCTATAATCTGTAACATAATTTTCTGATCAAAATCTTTACCGGTATTAATATCAGTAGCTATATTTTTGATTGCAGAAACTAATTTAACATTATATTGTATAGCTGTCTCAACTGTCTCATATATCAAAGTAATTTTATCCTTTGTTACTATTTCTACTGTTTTAATATTATTTTCCTTATCATTTATAAGTAGAGTTTCAATCGGATCTTCAACTTCCATATCATTAATGCGACAACTGAATAAAACTCTACCTTTATTTAAAGATTGGCGTAAATAATCTTCTATAGCTTGAATAATTCTCCCCACATTAATTTCCTGGTTCATAACCAATTCCCCATCAAGTATCAATTGCACTCTTTCCACCTCCCCAATAAAATCTCTATCGCTACCTATCTCAAAATAAAGATTTTCTTATTTACCTTTATCATTTCATATCGGTAATTATTATGAAAACCTTTATAGTAAACCTTAAAAATCTTTACCTACAAAAAGGAGACATTAGCTGCGCTAATGTCTCCGAAACTTTAGTATTTTTATCTGAGTAATGAAAGAACTTGCTGCGGTTGCTGGTTTGCCTGGGCAAGCATGGCAGTTGCTGCTTGGCTAATGATGTTATTCTTAGCAAACGCCATCATTTCTTTGGCCATATCCACGTCACGAATGCGGGACTCAGCTGCCGTAAGATTTTCTGAAGCAACACTTAAGTTATTTATGGTGTGTTCCAAACGGTTTTGGACAGCGCCAAGCTTGGAACGCTCAGTAGAAACCTTTTCGATAGCGTTATTAAAAGTCGTAATGGCCGCACTTGCACCACTCTGTGTCAATACGCTTATAGCAGCACCTTTCTTTTCGGTAATACTACCATCTGCTGCTACGTAATGAAGTTTAACAACATTTAAGCCGCTTCCCGAACCAACACCGCTTTGCAAACTACCATTACTGTCCACAGCCATCCATTTAGCGCCACTATTAGCGACTTGTAATCCATCTGCAACAAAAGTCCCACCAGAAATTTTGATTGCCCGCATGTCTCCAATCGCGAGGCCAATTTCCTGCCCCTCGTTAGCACCAATCTGGAGACTACCACTGTAAGAGCCGTCAAGAAGCCTTTGCGTGTTAAACTCTGTTGTTATACCAATGCGATCAATTTCTTCGGTGAGCTGGTTGATTTCTTTTTGAATTTGTATACGATCTTCTAATGTGTTGGTGTCATTTGCAGCCTGGGTTGCCAGCTCCCGCATTCTCTGGAGAATACTGTGGGTCTCGTTCAGAGCGCCTTCTGCCGTCTGGATTAACGAAATGCCGTCTTGAGCATTGCGCACGGCCTGATCCAAACCACGAATCTGACCACGCATTTTCTCAGAAATTGCCAGACCCGCTGCATCGTCTCCTGCGCGATTAATACGGTAACCTGACGATAATTTTTCTAGTGATTTGCTAGACATGCTGTTGACGTAGGTCAACTGCCGATAGGTATTTAGTGCTGAGATGTTGTGATTAATAATCAATTTAACTTTACCCCCTTTTAAATCTTCTGTAAAACAAGCTTCTGATTTGTTCCACCTGCCATTACCATATATCGGTTATCTATTTTAAAACTTAAGGGGCTTTTAAAAAATTTTCTTAATTTCAAGAGTAGTATATTTCACCTTTATTTTTTAGTTATAATTTAATATCCTTTCACGGTAATCAACAGTCATCTCTTCTCGTAAAAATCTGATGAAGTTATTTAACAAGGAAGCTGCTTCGGCTCTGGTCAGGATATCATTTGGCCTTAAGCAGCCATATTCGTCACCTTTGATGAGGCCTATTTTTTCGGCTACATAAACCGAGGCTCTAGCCCAGTCGGGTATTTGCCAGTCATCTTCAAATGTTGTATAGATGTAACCTGCCGGCGCCAAGCCTTCTAAGCCCAAGGCTCGTATAAGTATGGTTATAGCCTGAACTTTGGTTACGGTTTTGGTAGCACCAAAGACACCTGGGCCGGTCCCGGTCATGACCCCTGCTTCATATACGGCTTTATAATATTTATAATTCGGATCGTCTACTGACACATCAGCAAAAAGAGGTTCCTCTTCTTGTTCTTGTTGCTTTTGGTTATTCCCAAAGTAGTTAGCATATAGAGTCATTCTTTGTTGTTCTTGAGGTGGTTCGGGTAATTTTAAATCCAGTACCGATACTAATGCCTTGGCTAACTGGCCGCGGAAAAAGTAAGCTGTTGGGTGAAAGTAGTTTCCCCTTTTTTCAAAGGCTCCAAGGCCGTAGAGCTTACGGATGTCTTCTTCGGCCCAATGACCACGGACGTCTATAAGGTTAGCAACCTGTAACCTCTTTTTAGAAGGGATACTCCTTATTTGGTGACTGCCATCCAACTTTCTCCAGCGGCTGCTGGCAAGTACGCCGTTATCCAGGTCAGGGAAATTACCTTCATAGCTGATTGATTCAGTGGTATAGGTATTATCAACATAGCCGCCTGAGAAACTGATAGCCGTCGGTTCGTTTTCCTGGTACTCTAAATAACGAGAGCGGTTATAGGAAAGGTCCTGACTGAAGCTAGCACTCCACTCGGTGTTAACAGAGGTATCCCTATCTAGCTCTACTTTACCATCAAAATAGACGACACCTTCTTCATGGGCGGTATCCTGACTTCCCCAGGCATGATCATAGCCGACATTGTTGCCCCAGGTTTCAACTGTCACGGTAGCCATGTCTCTATTCACACTATAAACCTTACGAGCCGACCAGTTACCACTTTTATAAGTAACAGCAGGTTGGTTGTCTAAGATTTCTGAACGTGAAAATTGAAACTCTTCTAAGTTATAGCGGTCTCTACCTATCCTTATTGACTCTCTAAACCTTTCAAGCTCAGTTGTGTTTACTTCTTGCTTATCTCTTTCTTCTTTAGTAGTTACATAGCTTAAACTTCGGGTAAGCCTGATCTCTTTTTCCTTGTTTTCCAGGTTGTAACTGATGTTGGTCATGATGTTACCGTCTCTAGACCTGCCGGTTGATTCCCGTACCGTCCCTTTTAAAAGAATGGGTTCACCGGTAATGTAGAGCATCTCAGCATATTCTTCTTCCCCTTTAATACCCCCCTGATAACGGTAAAAATCCTCAGCAAATGCCGGTAAGGAGAACGTTAAAAGGAAGATAATAAAGAGTACGAAACAGACAAAACCTGACTCTAACCTTTCTAACTTAAACTTTTGCAATACCTTCACCCTCAATCATTGGCAACTAAGACCAGACCCTTTTTTCGGTCATGGACAATATAGACATTATCATTAACTTTAAGGTCACTAAAAGAAGCAACCTCTCTCTCTTTCATAACTAGAGCTGCATTGACATCTAAAGTCATGGGGAAACTGCTACTCTGCCAGTTACGATAACCTGGACTCCAGTCTCTTAATGGATTGACTGTGATCTCACCAGAAGTTAAGTCTATTTCCTGAATACGGCCAACACTTAACATGTTAGCATCTGTTGCACTTTCCGGTAGTACTAATATACCTTTGGCTTCCTCATCCCTTGCCAGGACATAGGCTTCGTAGCCCTCAAAGTCCTCAGTAAAACGGCTGTAAGCGAACTGGTCTCTGGTTAACGGGCCATCTTCACCTATGATGACCGATTCCCAGGCCAGGTCAAACTCCATGTCATCGTCGTCAGCTTCTTCCCAGTCGTACTGTTCACCTTTGGTACTTCCCATTTCCTCAACATCGTCGAGTTCAAATTCTTCTTTTCCTACCGTTTCTATTTCACCGCGGTATAACTGCCAGGAACGTGGTAATAGATCTTCAGTTACGGCCATCTGGATTTGATGACTATCTTCAGCAGGTGTAACTTCTATGAAGAGATAATCTCCTTGTTCAAGGTCGGCTGGATTAACAACTTGATTATTCTTTACAAATAGGCTTTGAGGGTTAAAAGTAAATACATTACTCTCACCTTCCAGTAATATTTCTCCGGCACCTAAGGAGATATCTTCCAAGAAACCCTCATAAATCCTTGTTTCTTTGTTTATCTTAGCTGCTTCAATACCGGTTTCGCCACGGGAGTCTTTAACTGCAGCTACGATTACTTCTGGTTCTCTTTGACTGTAACCCGTTTGGTATTGATCACCAATTTCGGTAGTGGCTTTTCTGTTTAAGTTTAAAGTCTTTAGGGGTTCTGCAGGCAGCCATTCACCATAAAAGAATTCCTTAGCTCCTCGGAGAACAACCCTGCCGTCCTGGTAGTTAAAACGGTCAAGTTTTCCTTTTAATATGTTGTCAATCCGGGAATAACTGTTACCTACTTTTATCTCTTTAGCCTCAGCATAACTGTTTAAGGTAACCTTCACCTTATCCCCTACTTTTAAATCCATGACATCTAAATTTTGACCGCCCCTGGCAATCTGGGTAAGGTGATTTACTTTAACCTCTTCTTCTTTACCCGAAGGAGTAACTACATATAGCTTATTGCTTCTTATCTCCCTGAGATATCCATCTAAAACTCTATTATCGTCCGGTATATATGCTGGGGTACTTTGTCTTTCCATAGGAGTTATATCTGAAACTACACCACCCTGGAGCTTTACAGTTACCTCCTGTCCAGGGATAATTCTAGCTAAGACACTATAAGGTTTTTTAGCCAGCATAGGGCCAACATCATAACGGTATTTATTGCCCTGGTAATCCTGGAGTAGTATTTCTTTATCATCAACAGCCAGAATCATGCCTGTCTGTGATTGACGGTCACCACGGCTTTGAGCTAAAAGTACATGTCCTCCCTGAAGAGTCAGTTGAACCGGATCACCAACAGTTAATTTTTGACCCAAAACAAGCTTACCGTCTTTATAGAGGATAAAGTCGTTAATGGGTTCACCACTTGGTGTCATCTTGACCTCGAGGTTTATGACTGGCCCTTTAAGGGTAGCTACCCTTAAGGTTACTAATAACTCTCCATAAGTCAAATGGGTTTCTAAACGTTCGGTAACCTGCCCTTCTACCTGCTGGACACCCCTTCGATAACCTAATTTTTTATCTATTCTGGATAATAAAGCTGCTATTTCGCCCCTTTTTACTGACCGACGCGGGGCAAAAACACCCGGATTTACTCCGGCCACCAAGTCCTCTTGTAGTACAGCTTCGATCCAAGGGGCCTTTTCTTCATCTACAAGCAGTCCATCGTTAAAACTGGCAAGGTAAGGATAAACCCCGCCGCTTACCGGTGTAAGTTCTAAAGCACGGCCTACCCAGGTTACCACTTCCTGGCGCTCAGCAGGCTTTTTCCACTCTTCCTTGGTATAGGCAAATTCCTCTGGTGATAAAAGACCGCCGGCTGCTGCTATGGCTATAGTGCGATTGGGCTGGCCAAGAGGGGGGATTTGGGTATTATTTTGAAGATTTTCCTCTAAAGCCGTAAGCCGTGCCAGTAGGGCCAGAGCTTCTTCCCTGGTTACATTTGCTTCCGGGACAAATCTTCCCTCTCCCCGGCCATGGACTATATCCTGAGCTGCCAAATTTAAAACCGAATTATATGACCAGTGGTTCAGGGTATCAGTAAACTGAACAGCTTCCAGTTTTTGTTTAATATTGGGGAAGCCCTTAAAAGTCTGGCCGTTTACTATCTCCGGAGCAGTATCTTCATTGGACTCTGCCGACGTTAGTGGATAATTGGGTTGCGCCATAGCCGATTGGGGACAAGCCAGTAAAAATATTAATAAAAAGGGTACTATAAATAGTTTTAATATAAATTGCCTTTTCCCCGGCATAATTACCTTCCTCCGCTATCAACTAATACATATTTTCCTGGTATACGGACCTCTACAGCAGTCGGTGTATAGTAACTATCAGCCTGCTCCCAGGTATGAGTAAAAGCATTAAAACAATACACAACCGGTGAAGTTACAGTTCCAGAAACGTTAGAAAAGTTTAGCATTGTCCCTACGGGTAAAACACTGTCGGGATATGTGTGTCTGCCAATGCGCCCCTGGAATTTTACACTCCAGACATGGGAAACAATCTCAGAACTCCGAGGTAAATATTTAAGTAATGACTCTGCTTCTTTCTGTCCAAGATCCTCTATAATTACCTCTACCCAGGAATCCTTTTGATTGTAACCTATGGTGTCCTTATATATATCCTTTAAGACATTAACCGGTACACCAAGAGACAGGTCATTAAGGTGTAGGGTCAATCCCCCTCTGGCGTAATCAACTGCCTCAGCGTCTACTCTTACAATAAACTTTCTTGTATTCCTGTACTCAGATGACGAGAAATCCAAGTTATAATGTCTCGATAAAACTCTTGAATCGTTAATGGTAGTTTCAGCTATACCATGAGTTGTTTTTGTTTGAACGTCGTCCCTTTCTGGGTAATCATCGTCATCGTCTTCTTCAACACGGGCATAGTATTCATCGGAAAAACCTGAACATCCGAACTCATTTACAGCCCTGACTTTGAAGTAATGACCTGCATCTTCTAATAAGCTGTCAGTGTAGTAGATTGTATCACTGGTCCGAGCAAGGAAACGGTAATCTCTGTAACGTCCTCCACTTACCCAGATTTCATAGTAGTTGGCAAATTCAGAAGGATTCCATTTTAGTTTAAGGGTTTCAGGGTCAACTAGCTTGGCATAAAAACCTGTTGGTGTATCAGGCACACCACGAGGTCTTAGATATTTAAAACCTTCTTCAAGGGAACTCCAGCCCCCGTCAAGATTAACTACTTTAACCTCCTGCCAGCCAACATCACCCGGTGGAGTTGTAGCCTTAATTAAAATATCACTTACTACTTCAATGTTATCTGCCAGAGCATCACCAACATATACTTTGGTATCCCTTTTAAACTTACTACCACTGATTGTAATTTCCGTTCCCCCGGTAGCAGGTCCTTCGTTAGGCTCGACGCTATTTATAGTTGGTGTCTCAACAAAATAGTAAGTAAAACCTTTGCTAAGAGTATAAGTGCCGCGGTCGGGGTTAACGACAGTAACATCTGCCGGTCCTACACTGCCCGGTGGGGTTTCTGCTGTAATAGTGGCATAATCTACCCGTTTAATGTCCTCGGCAAGGGCTCCACCGATATAGAGCTCTACCCCTTCACGAAAGTCTAAACCTGTTACGGTAATTGAGGTTCCACCTACCTGAGGGCCCCTGTTGGGTTCAATTTTTTCAATAATGGGTTCACTCTCGGGTATCTTATAGATATAACCCGCAGGAAGGATACCTGTACCGCCGTCATAGTTAACTACCATGACGTCTTTAGCCCCTTCAGTATGAGGCGGCAATTTAATCCGGATTGTATTACTATCTATTAATTTTACGGTCTGGGCTGGCTGGCCTCCGATAAAGACCTCAGGGTCTTTACGAAAATCTTGGCCTTTAATAGTAGCCCAGTTACCACCATTGGTACTGCCTTCGTTAGGATCTATGCTTTCAACAACCGGCTGACTGTCAGGCACTACGTAGGTAAAGCCGTCCTTTAATACTACTTCAACGCCGTCGCCGTTAATAACTTTGACATCAACAGCTCCTAAACGGCCATCTTTTGCCGGAGGGAGAATTGTCTTAATCATTGTCCCTTCAGCATTAACAGCGGTCTCGGTTCCCGGTTCAGTACCAAAATACACTTCGAGAACCGATTCAGGTGTTGATATAAAGTCACTGCCTCTTATGACAACCTGAATACCGCCCTCTCTCGTTGCCCGGTTTGGGACAACGGCTTCTATTTTAGGAACCGAACTTTGGTAGGTAAATCCTTGTCTTAGTGTAAATGAGCCTAGATCTGGATTAGCCACAGTAACATCAGCCTTGCCTGCTTCTCCCGGAGGGGTGACACAGGTTAGGGTTTTATAGTCTATATACTGAACATCAGTAGCTTCTGTACCGTCAAAATATACCTTAGGTACACTACCGTCTTCACCTTTACGGAAATCATCACCTTTGATAACAACCGGGGTGCCACCCATAATACTACCTATGTCAGGTTCGATACTTTCAATTTCCGGTTGACTGGCCGGCACCCGGTATTCAAAAGCCCTGTAAAATGCAGCAATACCGCTATCCTTATTAACTAAAGTTATATCGACAAAGCCGGGTTCATGAGCCGGGGTTATGACCTTAACCTCAGTTGGGGTGACTTTGGTTACCTCTACCTTAATGCCATCAAAATATACCTCCAGTTCCTCACGGAAGTCTTCACCTGTAATAGTTACTGGAGTACCACCTTTGGTAGTCCCGATAATCGGATCAATCTTTGTAATTACAGGATCACTGTCGGGTACTTTGTAGGTAAACCCTTCGCGGAGGTTGGCACTTCCCCCGTCAGGATTAACTATATATATGTCAACCGGACCAGGTACATAAGTCTCCCCTGCCTTAGGACCCGGAGGAGTATGCACATAAATGACCTCACCACTAGAAGTTACCAGAGGGTCAATCTCTTTTCCATTTTCCGGAGGTATGAGATTACCTTCATTATCAAATTCTGGAGCAACAATATATCCATTTTCATCCACATAAAGATGTGCTTCTTTTGTACCAATAAAAACCTTAACCCCGGGCCAGAAGTACTGACCGGTTATTTTAAGTAAGATTCCGCCTGCCGCAGGACCGTAGGCTGGAAAAGCACCGGTAATGCGGGGTGAGGTTAAAGGCTGACGGTACTCATATGCATCTTCTTTTGTAACGGTACTTGTATCATTTACATTGACTACGGTTACATCATAAAATCCCGGACTATTAGCAGGGGCGCTAACCCTAATCAGGTTAGGAGTGACCTCGAGTACCTTGGCCTCTTCCCAGCCAAAATAGACCTTGGCATCAGGCTGGAAATCCGTTCCGGTTATAAGTACCTCATTTTTCCCTTCTGCAGGGCCAAAGTTTGGAGTAATGTCTTCAATAATTGGTTTAAAAACAGGTTCACGATAAGTAAAAATTTCAGGAGCTATGACTGACCCCCCGTCTTGGGAATATTGAGAATCGGAGTTGATGATAGCCACGTCTACCTTTAATCCCTCTTCTGGTACTGTTTCATTCCAGGCAGGTAAACGTAACTTAACCGTTTGTGGGTCAACAACAAAAATATCTCCATCCAGTACCTGTTCGTAGTCACCCTTTGGTACCTGCTGATAAACACCTTCGGATACTGTTTCATACTTAATGCTTAAATCGGTACCAAAGAAAATCTGCATACCTGGATAAAAGTCATTACCCTTAATGGTGACAATGTCACCTCCGTTAACACTTCCCCGGTCAGGATTTATGCTTTTTATCTCAGGATGACTAATATATATGAAGCCTGAGGTTAGGGTAGCCTTACCTCCATCAGGGTTATGAACCACAATATCCTGAGGACCGGGTTCTCCGGATGGAGTAACGGCACGAATTTCATCAACATCAATAACCTCTACTTCAGCAGCTTCCTTGCCGCCAATGGTAACCTTAGCTTTAGCCTGGAAGTTAACACCCCGTATTGTGATAGGCGTACCTCCTGTAGTGGGACCACTTTTAGGCTCTATATCCATAATTTGGGGTTCGCTGGAAGGTACATAATAGGTGAAAGCACCAGGTAAGGTTACGCTTCCAAAACGATTTTTAACCACAACATCTTTAATACCAGCTGTGTGTTCAGGTGTTAAAGCTTTTATGGTAGTTCCATCTTCAGTAATTTCAACTATTGTCGCTGAATAAAATTCTCTTGCTTCCTCTGTTTCTGTTCCTATTTCAACAGCTGTATATTGTTCTTCATCTTGGTCAAAGTTAGCACCGGTAATTGTTATCAAAGTTGAGCCAGAAACCGGACCCTTATCCGGGGTGACACTGACAATAGTCATAATATTAGCAACATAAGTAAAGGCATTAGGCATAATTGCTGTAGCCAGGTCAGGATTTATTACAACAATATCCTTTAGACCAACGGTTTCTGAAGCCGGGGTATAGGCCGTAATTTTGGTACTACTTTCTACCTGTACATTTGTCGCCTCAACACCGCCGATATAAACCTTTACTTCCTCTCCCGTCTTAGGTGCCCGGAAATCTGTACCTTCGATTGTTATTAGTGTCCCGCCTGCTTTCGGCCCTCTGGAAGGTGTAACACCAGTGATGATGGGATTACTTTCAGGAATAACATAGGTATACCCGTCTTTTAAAATTGCTCTTTCAGTAAATATTTCAGATGTACCATCTTCTTTTTTTGTAGTCTTCGTTATTAATAAACTTACATCTACGGTTCCATAGCCGGGAGGAGCAACAGCCTCATAAGTATGACTGTCAATAAATTTAAGGTCGTTTACCTCATGACCACCAATCGTTAAGCTAACATCAACTGTAACATTATCTGAAGAGTCGTTATCAGGTTCAAGAAAATTGGCACCATTGATGGTAACTGGGGTACCACCTTCCATGGTTCCCTTGTTAGGAGTAATATTTGTTATTAAAAGAACCCGTTCCGGAGCAAGATAATTAAATCCATTGGAAAAAGTATATTGTGCCCCGTCCGAGTTTTCTACAGTTACGTCAACCGGCCCAGTTACATCACTTTGTGGGACAACTACTGCAATTTCTTCAGAACTTTTTACGGTTACTTGGGTTGCTTCCTTTTCACCAAAAAATACTTTAAGGGGTACATCTACACCTGAAAAGAAATTCTGACCTTTAATAGTAACCTCCATGCCACCTTCGACACTGCCGGAATTAGGTGTAATGCTATCGATTCTTGGCTGACTGAGTTCATTTTTGTAAGTAAACCCTCTATAAACAATATCAATTTTGTCTATGTCACTTGCATCATAAACAGCCACATCGACAGCACCTATAGAATCAAAAGCAGGGGTAAGAACTTTGAGATAACTCATTCCCTGGTCATTTGATCCCTTCTCTTTTATATCAGCTTGTTCACCACCAAAAGTTACCACAGGGGAATCTAAGGCTAAAAAGTTATTACCCTCTATAGTAACCTCTTCTCCACCTTCAGGCGATCCATAGTTTGGAGTTATAGAAAGTATTTGGGGGACTACAATATATTCATACTCATCAGCAGCAGTGGCTGACTCCCCATCAGGATTATATATAGTAACTTTTACAAAGCCAGCGGTACCGGATGGTGGTGTCGTAACTTCTAACTTTGTAGTATTGGAGGCTTCTTTATCAATAATAGCAGGTGAATCTCCAAAGTAGACAGTGCCATCGGGACTTAACTCGTCCCCGTAAATGGTTACTTGTGTCTCACCTTCTATTGTCCCTCTGTCAGGCTCAAATTTATTAATAACAGGATTGCTTAGCCTATATTTAAAAGTTTCATTAGAAGTATCAGATAGCACTGCTGAACCGCCATCAGGGTTAACTACTTTGATTTTAACCGGTCCTGTTGAACCAGGTGGTGTTATTGCGTTTATGGTTGTACCGTCACTAGAAACAGTCACATTGGTAGCAACATTAGTACCAACGTACAGTGTTAAATCATTTTGGAAACCCTCACCCTTAATTGTAATTTGATCGCCACCGACAGTACTTCCTTCACGAGTATCTTCCGTAACCTCAGTAATTATAGGATTATAGAGAAAAGCATCAAATTTAACACCCTGCTCACCATCTTCATTAACAATTTTAATATCCACCTTTCCTGATACCGGACTTGGAGGTGTTTTCACTTCTAATTCGGTATTATTAACATAGTATACTTCCAATGCCTGGGACTCATCAAAATAGACTTTAGAATTGGCTGTAAAATTATTTCCACTAATAGTAACTTTAGTGCCACCGCTAAGAGGGCCGCTACTTGGGCTTACAGAATCAATCTGAGGGGTGGTGGCCAATGCCTGACCACTATAAAAAAATAACGCCACTAAGGCGAGCATAAATATTTGCATTATTTTTGTTATTTTCTTTTTCAAAGCCGGTCCCCTCCATATTTCTCAAAAGCAAGTAAACCTTCTTCGTCTAATACCGAATCTAAATACCGTGCCAAAAATTCTTATGCCCGTTTTTATATCAAATTACCTGAGGTAATCAATAAGACTTGGTTGTAGAACCTTCGCACCTGTAGCCAGGGCAGCCTGGTATACATATTCCTGAGCCTTATAATTCATAACAACTTCAGCTAAGTCAACGTCTGCCAGTTTAGACATTGTTTCTTTAAGACTTAGTTGACTTTCATCCAAACGAGCCATAGCCAGTTCCATGCGGTTACTTTTAGCACCTAAAGTAGCTCGAATGCTCAAAACATGGTCAACGGCCTTTGAAAAATCCCCTAATGTATTGCTAACAGCCTGATAATCTCCACTTTTTAAACTAGTACTTAGTTCACCCAAGAGGTCGAAGATACCTTTATCCTTTACACCATCACCATCACTATCTATTGCTTCCATGAAGATTTTTTGGCCATTTTCATTGACAGCCATGGTAACATTTGGAGCTATTTCCCATTCTAAACTTCCTGTATTGCCCTTATAAACAATATTATTGCCGACCTTTTCAAAAGGAACTTCTGTTGTGTCAGTCCCACCAAAGAGATAACGACCACCGTAAGATATATTGGCGGTTTGTTTTAATTCGTCGATTAATTGATCTACTTCTTTTGCCTGAGCTTCCATAGAATTTTTGGGCAAAGTCCCGTTCGACCCATAAACAGCCAACTCCCTAGCCCGCTGTAAAACCTTTATAGTCAAATCCAGAGCACCATCAGAAGCATCCAGCCAACCTTTGGCATCTTCCATATTCTTTTTATATTGATCATCTGCAGCAATAGAAGATTTGAAAGACAAAATCCTGGCAGTATAAATCGGATCATCAGAGGGACGATTTACAGTATGCCCGGATGCCATTTGTTCCTGAGTTTTTGACATAACCTCGAGGTTATGGGTGATATTGCGAATGACATTTCTAGAGAGCATGTGGTTAGTTATACGCATTTAATTTTTCCTCCTTAACGGACTACACCCATACCATTAATAATCTTATCTAACATACTGTCCAGGGTAGTGATCATTCTGGCAGATGCTTCATATGCTCGCTGATAGAGCAACATATTGGACATCTCTTCATCCAAGGAGACTCCGGAAATAGATTCTTTACGATTAATAAGCTGATCAACTAAGGCAGTCTGATTAACAACCATACACTCGGCTTCATGGGCAGCTACACCTAAGCTTGCTGTGAAGTTCTTATAGTAGTCATCAAAGGTAGCTTCCTGCAAGTCACTTATCGCTTTATTCTGCAATTGTGCAATTTCCAGTGCATTAGACCCATCTCCTCTGGATGGACTTTTAGCACCAGCTATTTTACTTGGATCTTTATAGATTTCAGGGTTAATCCTAAGGTTTCCGGCGTCAACACCTAAAAAGAAGTCTTCACCTGCCTTATTTCCATAAAGGTCATAGCCCTCTTTATGTATTTCATTTATGTTAGTTGCCAAATACTTGGCCAAATCGTTAAGGTTATTTATATATGAATCCAAATTGTTATTGCGCACCTCTTGTAAACCTTTTATTTCGCCATTATTAAATTTTACTTCTACACCGTTTAAAACCACTTTAGATTTGTCAGTATTATCAACACTTAAAGAATTAATTAAATTATTATCAGCATCAACTGCTGTTAAATCTATAATATTCCCATCACTGTCCTGAACCGTAATAGTTATCCTGCCCTCAGAAAATTCTTCCCCGTTCATATTAATCGGATTCACTTTTACATTAAAATCAATGATTTTGCTCAGTTTATCTAATAATAAGTCCCGCTGGTCCATTAAATCATTGGGGTGATCGCCAGTAGCCGCAATATTATAAATTTGCTCATTCAAATCGGCTATCTGTCGGATAAGGGAATTAGCCTCTTTAACCTTTAATTCAATAACCTGGTCAATATCGTTTTGAATAGTCTTTAATTGGTTATAGCTGTGATTAAAAGCCTCTGCTAAAGAGTTAGCCGTTTCGGCTAAAGTTGTCCGCACCGGAACACTATCAGCGTTCTTGGCAAACTCTTGCCAGGAAGCCCAAAACTGACTTAACAGGGTACTAAGACCTGTTTCAGAAGGTTCCTTGAAAACCACTTCGATCTGTTTTAAAACATCCTCTATCTGTTCCCATTTCCCCTGTGTGCCTGTCTCTCTGCGAATCTGGCTATCCAAAAACTCGTCTCGCACACGCAAAATTTCCTGGCTTACCACACCAGTACCTACTTGCCAACCCGAACCGCCAGGATGATTTATCGATGGGATAGGGTAAGCAGGTGTCGTTGTCATGACAACACGTTGACGGGTATAACCTTCTGTATTGGCATTGGCAATATTATGCGAAGTTGTATACATACCCCTTTGCTGCGCTCTAAGCCCTCGCAAAGCAGTATTAAAACCCACAAAGGATCCGGGCATTAATTGTCCACCTCTAACTTTATATAATAAAAGCCAAAACAATGGCTTATAGCTTTAAACAATCCGGTCAACCTTTAAGCTTGATTGTTCATCTGGCTTTAGTAAAGATAGTATCTTCTTAACATAAGCCAAAGATTGACGGGTCAGCAACCGATTGGTTTCATTTATTTCCTGAAGTTCTCGCACAGTATTTGCCAAAGCTTCTTTTAGCTGGTCGATTTCCTTATCCATTTTATTTAACTCAGGTGATTGTCCTCTTTCCTGTTCTAACATGGCTAACCGTCTGGATAAATCAGCCTTTACCTCAGTAACCGATTGGAGAGACTTTATATCCTCAGTTTTAAGAGTTATCTGCTCTTTTTGGCTAACTGCTACGAGTTCTTTAAGAACTTTTAACTCATCCTGTAAAATTTCTTTCAGTTTCCTCATAGACCTAATTCCTTCATAATTGCATCGGCTACATCCGCCATGGAAACTTTATAGGTCCCATTTTCGATACGGGAACGTATAGATTCGATACGGTCATTTCGTAGTCCCACGTCATTTTGTACCTGGGCCTTTAGCTCATCTTTTATCTTTTCCAGGAAGCGAATATCTGAAGAGATCTGAAAAGAATCCTTTTTTAGAGGAACTTTATTTTTATCTTTATTTGAATTGTTATAAGCATCAACTGCACGTTTCCAGTTAACCGGTCCTTGTCCTGTAATTTTCATCAAGCCTCTGCACCACCTGTTACATCATTTAACTGGTATATTTAACGATCATATCTCTTATATCTTTTATATCGGTAATTGATAGTCGAACTTTAGGATTATATTAAGACTATTTTGTTACAGTTTCTACAATTTCTTTGGCCATTTCTGATAATGGTATAACCTTATCTACTACTCCTTTTTCTACTGCTGCCTTTGGCATACCGTAAACAATACAGGAGGCTTCATCCTGGGCTAAAACCCTGCCCCCTTCTTCTTTAATGGCTGTAAGTCCTCGAACACCGTCATTTCCCATGCCTGTTAAAATTACGCCTAAGCTTCTAGCTTTATATTCTTTAGCCACTGAAAGGAAAAGTACATCGACTGAAGGTTTAAATAACGTATTGATATCTGCTTCTTCTTGTAACCGCACTTGTACTTTACCGGCTTGTCTTACCAATACCATCTGTTTACCAGCCGGTGCGATTAGGGCTAAACCCGGTTTAATTACGTCATCAGGTTCTGCCTCTCTTATTTCTAATTGAGACAGTTGGTTTAATCGTTTGGCCAATGGAGCTGTAAACCCCCGAGGCATATGCTGGACAATAACTATTCCAGCAGGAAGGTTACCGGGTAAACCCGTTAAAACACGCTGTAAAGCGGAAGGCCCACCAGTTGAAGTCCCGATAGCTATTATTTCCACCTTGCCTGATTTTGGGGTAGAAATAAAAGAGGCCGGGACAATCTCCCGGCTGCTTTTATCCCCACAGAACTGTCTTACCGGTGCCCGTGCAGCAGCCCTAATCTTATTCGGTAAAACGTCTGCCAACTCGGTTATATCTTCTCTCTTTGCCGGTTTCAGTATAAAATCTACTGCCCCTAATTCCAATGCCCTTATAGTTACATCGGCATGAGCAGTGGTAAGGGCTGATAACATAACGACTGGAACTGGATTTTCTTTCATAAGGACCTTTAAGGTAGTCAACCCGTCCATAATCGGCATCTCTACGTCCAAGGTTACGACATGGGGACGCAGACCAGCTATTTTCCTTAAAGCTTCCTCGCCATTACGAGCATAGCCCACAACCTGAATATTGGGTTCATTTTTAAGAATGCCTATTATAACTTGCCGCATAAAAGCAGAGTCATCAACGACAAGAACCTTAATTATCGAAGTCACGCCCCGACTCTCCTCCTAAATGGTTAATCAGGCTTTGGATGTCCAATATCAAGGCTACACTACCGTCACCCAGAATTGTTGCCCCAGCAATGCCTGATATTTTACCTATGAAGTTTCCAAGTGATTTAATTACTATTTCTTGTTCACCAATCAGGTTATCAACAATGAAACCAACCTGTTTTTCAACCAAACCGACAATAACAACAAAAAGGTTTTCCTTTTCGGGAGGAGTATTAATTACACCCAAAGCCTGACCAAGATACACAAGAGGCAGAACCCGGCCCCGAACAACTGCTACCTGTCGACCTTGGACCTTTTGGATTTCAATTGTTTTTAAATCGATAATCTCTACCACATTGGTAAGAGGAAAGGCATAAACCCCTTTACCAACACGAGTTAGAAGGGAATGGTTAATTGCAAGGGTTAAAGGCAACTTAATAATAAAGCAGGTTCCTTTGCCAGGAGTCGTAGAAATATCGATAGTCCCGTTTATTTTTTCAATGTGGTTTCTAACAATATCCATGCCTACGCCACGGCCGGAAACATCGGTTATTTTCCGGGATGTTGAAAATCCTGGTAAAAAAATAAGATTTAATGCTTCAGATTGACTTAATCTATCTGCATTATCAGTAGAGATTAATCCCTTCTCTATAGCTTTAGCTTTAATCTTTTCAGCATCAATCCCTGCACCATCATCTTCAACTGTGATAACAATTTGGTTTTCTTGATGATATGCCTTAAGGTTTATTTTACCTTTACGATCTTTACCCTTACTAAGTCTTTCCTCAGGAGTTTCTATTCCATGGTCAATTGCATTACGTAATAGATGGATTAATGGGTCTCCAATTTCCTCTATGACCGTACGATCCAGTTCAGTTTCCCGTCCTTCAATATTAAATTCAATTTCTTTACCTGCTTTTTGAGCTAAATTCCTAACCATGCGAGGGAAACGATTGAAAACCTGGTCTATGGGAAACATACGGGCCTTCATTATTTCTTCCTGCAAGTCGGAAGTAATCCTGCCAATATGAAGTGACACTTCTTCCAAAGAATCTAACAAATCCTCATTACCAGATAAATCTGATTTTATATTGTTGCCATCATTATTTAACGTTTTGAAATATTCTTTAGTATTCATCCGAACTTTGAGTCCGTTACCAATATCTAAAAGGCGGGTTCTATCGATAACTAACTCTCCAACAAGGTTCATAAGGGTTTCCAAACGCTGAACATCAACCCGAACGGTTTGCCTTACTTTAAGTCCCTTAACTTTTTTATCTGTTTTGACTTTATCGTCTTTCTGCTCTGAACCTGTTTTATAGACAGCCTCTTCTTTTTTATCTTGTTCTTTATTTTCTTCCTTATTTCCTTCAAGATGAATCGGAGTTATCTTTACCTCTTTAATTTCCGATATGGATTTAATGATATTTGTTAAGATATCAATATCCTCAGGACTAACAAAAACCAAGGTAAAAGTATCGTCGAAATTTTCCTTTTCCAAATCCCTTGTATGGGGGATACTCTTAATAACTTCTCCTTGCTCTTTTAGATTATTAAATATTAAATAAACCCGAGCCGATTTCATCTGGCAGTCCGGTTCAAGTACTATTTTAATCTCATATGCATTATAGCCCTTTACTTCAGCGGACCTGATAACATTTTTTTCAACCTCATCTAGCTCAAGGTTATCTTGTGTTATTTTTTGGGGCTGAGAAACATTATCTATCGAGCCGCTGAGAATATTTTCTAAATCAGCAACTATATTATCTATTTCCCCTTGATCAGTACCTGTGGCAATTATATTTTCTTTTAGGTCTTTCATCTTATCAAGGCTAGCCAAAAGAATATCAATTATATATTCAGAAAGTAATAACTTGCCCGCACGCAAGTTATCAAGAACATTTTCCATACGATGGGTAAGGGTTGATAATTTATCAAAACCCATAGAAGCAGCAGCCCCTTTTAAAGTATGAGCTGCCCTAAATATGGTATTTAATAACCCCAAATCATCAGGTTTTTTTTCCAATTGCACGATAGTTTCATCCAACTGTTGGATTTGTTCTTCTGCCTCATCAATGAACACACCCAAATATTGAGACATATCGAGGTCACTCATTTTAATCCTCCCCAACAGCTACTTCTTGCTCTAATTGACGTTGCTCTCTTTCTTTTAAGACACGTTCTAAATCGAGCAAGATAATTAACCGATTATCCTCCCATTTCCCAACACCTTTTAGATAGGCGACATCTATGCCGTTAATCATAGACGGTGGGGGTTCAATGCTTGTAGTAGGCATTCTTAAAACCTCAGAAACAGAATCTACGATCATACCGACTGTAACTTTTTCTAATTCAACTACCATAATGCGAGTATTACTGTTTGTTTCGGCCTCTGGTAAACCAAAACGTTTGTGTAAGTCAATCACAGGAATAATGCGACCACGTAAATTAATTACGCCTTCGATAAAATCCGGAGTCCTCGGGATTTCTGTAATGTCTTGCATACGAATAATTTCCTGAACGTGATTTATATCAACCCCATAAGTTTCATTGGCAAGTCTAAAAACTACTAACTGAATTTCTTCTTTTGCTATTTTTTCTTTTTCCGTTGCCATAAAAATCCCGCCTTTCCATTCTTTTATAGATTTAAATTAATCCATTAAACAAAAAATCCCTTTTTTAGAGAATTTTTAGTTCGTTCCTTAAAGATTGATTTATAATTATTGACCACTAAGTAACTCTGATAAAGTTACCAACTCATAACCCTTTTCCTGTAATTTATTTATTAGTAGAGGCAGAGCTACTAAAGTTCCCGGATGCCCTTCATGAAGTAGAATTATACTGCCATTTTGCACACGGTTCATAACATGATTAACTATTTTTTCAGGCAACGGTTTTGCCCAGTCACGAGGGTCAATACTCCAGGTGACGGTTTTTACCCCTAGGCTTTCAGCAGCAGCAACTAATTGGGGACTTATAGAACCATATGGAGGTCGGAAATATTTAATAGGTTGTCCGGTAATTTTTTCGAGGACTTCCATGGATTTACTTATATCAGCTCTTACCACGTCCTCAGGTACTTTTCCAAGAAAAGAGTGACTCCATGAATGGTTACCAACTTCATTCCCAGAAGCCAATATAGCCCTTACCAAATCGGCATTTTTTGGGGCCTGTGCTCCAACAACAAAAAAAGTCGCCCGGGCTCCTTTGGCTTCTAAAACCCTAAGATAACGTTCTGTCCATTCTGGACGAGGTCCATCATCAAAAGTTATAGCTACTTTATGACCAGCCCCCGGAAATTGTCTTATAATCTTTTTATGCCATACTTTCGGCCCAGAAGGTTTAGTCGTTTCTTCAGGTTGTTCTGTCTCTTCAGGTTCAGGCGTTTCTTCAGGTTTGGTTATTTCGCCAGAAGGTTTTGGAGCCTCTCCTACAGGAACGGATTTAGAAGGTTCTTCTACCACCATCTTATTATTATCGGCATTAACAACAGATACTTGATAATTTTTTATAGGCTCTGCCCCGGAACGAGGTAAACCCCAGGATTCACCACCAGAAGCTAAAATAACTATTAAAACTAGAAGTGCAAAGGTAAATTGCTCTGCTTTTAGTAGTGCTTTCAGCCAGCCCTGACACTCATTGGCCTTTGATTGTTTTCCCACTGGGGCAGTCTCTCCTTTGTTAAAACTTAAACTATTATCTATATATATATTAAACCATAACTTAAGTAATTAGTTCCTTAAATTTTTATTAATTGTCGAATTTTCTCCCTTTCATTTTGTGCAATAAAATTTATGTTGTGAACCATAAAATAAAACCTCGGGGTAAAACCCCGAGGTTTATCTTATACCCTATATATTCTTTCTATTCTGATGGCTTCTCACCTAAAACCAGGTTAATATCTATTATCTTACCACGGCGGAAAACCTTAAGTTTAACCGACTGGCCAATCTTTAGGGCTTGAACCTTGGATACCAAGTCATTGGGATCCTTAACTGTTTGACCATTAAACTCCAAGACAATATCATACTTCTGGATACCGGCCCTTGCTGCCGGACTACCAGGTACCACCTTGGTTATTAGAGCACCTTTATTTTTTCCAAGACCAAGTATTTCAGCTACATCAGGTGTGACCTGATTTAAGCCAACACCCATCCAGGGGCGGGCAATTTTCCCTTTTGTCATTAAATCATTAAGAACAGGCTGTACCGTACTGCTTGGAATAGCAAAGCCGATACCTTGAGCCCCAACATTAACTGCAGTGTTGATACCAATCACTTCACCTTTAAGATTTAGTAACGGACCACCGCTGTTACCAGGATTAATAGAGGCATCTGTTTGCAATAAATTTTCATAGTGACGATTTTCAATGTCTATCGGGCGACCTTTGGCACTAATAACCCCTACCGTCACGGTATGATCAAGCCCATTGGGATTGCCAATAGCTATAGCCCAGTCACCAACTCTAACCTTATCTACATCACCAAGCTTTAAAAATGGAAGACTTTTGCTGGTATTTATTTTAAGAATAGCCAAATCTAATGATCTATCGGCACCAACGATTCGGGCATCAATAGGTTTATCATAACCTACAAGAGTTACTTTAACCTCCTTAGCTCCTTCTATAACATGTTGATTGGTTAATATATATCCATCTTTAGAAATGATGAAACCCGATCCTAAGCTTCGTTGTTCTCTGGGACCAAAATCAAATTCTTCGCCAAAAAATTGGCGGAAGAATGGATCATCAAAGGGACTCTCTACGCGAGTTTCAGTTACTGTGTCTATCCGAACCACCGCTGGTCCAACTTTATCAACAATGTCTGCAATAGTTCCTGGACCTAAATTACTTGGAATACTAATTGAGGCAGGTTGATTACTATCATTGGCACTTAGATAGCTTTGTTGGGGAGTAGCTATCGCACCTGTTATATTATAAAAACCAACAGTCGCCGCTACCCCTGTAAGGAAAACTAATATTACTAATAAAATCGATATATTAGTCCTTCCGGCTTTAGACCACACTGCTATACCTCCTATCTCAGGATAATAACTATTTATGGTAATTATAAGTATATCAGGCAAAAACTTGGAAATGTCTTAAAACTACTACAAATGATTAAATTAAATCTTAGGATATCGTCACCTTTATTCTATCAAAAATTATAAAGCTACATTATAGTCATTGCAACTGGTAAAAAGCCTTGGTATACTATTTTTGTATAACATATTGTCTTCATTCATATAGGTTTATATTTTGTACATTTAGGACAAGTTTTTTAAAAGAAAGGTCTGGTGTTTTAATATGAATTGGAAAGTTATTTTATTTTTAGTTGGATGGTTGACCGTAGGTATTTTTGTTACATCTGTTAACAGTTTAGGTGGACATGGGGGTGGACATGGCAGCGGCCATGGAGAAGGAAACCGTGAAACTGCTAGTATAAGCGCCGTAGTATAGGGCGCTTTTTATTTTCTTAATTCGGAGACGAATTTTTATGCATGCCGAGGCCATTTTTACAGGAACAGAAATGCTCTTGGGACAAATAACTAATACAAATGCCGCCTTTCTTGGAGAACAACTGGCGGCTGCTGGAATAAGTCTATATCGCCAAGTGGTCGTTGGTGATAATTTAGAAAGAATTAAACAAGCTATAAATAACGCTCGTAAGGAAGCTGATATAATTATTGTCAGTGGTGGCCTTGGCCCCACTGAAGATGACCTATCCCGGGAAGCACTTGCTGAAGCTCTAAATTTACGTCTGGTTGAACACCCTGAAGCCTTAGAAAACGTAAAGCGGTATTTTAAATCCCGTGATCTTTTAATGACAAGTAATAATTTAAAACAGGCTTTAGTACCTGAAGGAGCTAAAATTCTTAATAATCCTGTTGGCACTGCCTGTGGTATTTTTTTGGAACACGATAATAAAAGATATATTTTGTTACCAGGACCACCTCATGAATTTAAATTAATGGTAACTGAACAAGTACTTCCCCTTTTACAATTGCATAATAACAAAAAAGAGATTATTCTTTCCAGAATCCTTAAAATGACTAATATTGGTGAGTCTGCTGTAGAAAAAACGGTCAAAGACCTCCTTCATGGCCAAAACCCCACTGTGGCTCCACTGTCAAAGCCAGGGCAAGTTATTCTACGCATCACCGCCAGAGCAAACAGTCCAGAAAAAGCTAAAGAAATGATTACCCCACTTGAAAAAGAAATTAGGCAAAGGCTAAAGGACTTTATTTTTGGAACTGATGATGATACTTTGGAAGGCATTGTTGGTAAGCTGCTTGCTGAGAAAAATCTTACTTTAGCCACAGCTGAATCTTGTACTGGAGGACTTGTGGCCAATCGTATAACAAACATTTCTGGAAGTTCCAGTTATTTTCTTGGCGGCATGATAACATACAGTAACGAGGCTAAAATCAATTTATTAGGTGTAGACCCTTATATTTTAAAAGCTAAAGGAGCAGTCAGTCCCGATGTTGCCGAAGCTATGGCTACAGGAATCCGTAACGTCATGGGAGCAGATATAGGTATTGGCATAACCGGTATTGCAGGACCTGGTGGTGGGAGTCCTCAAAAACCTGTTGGGCTAGTTTACATTGGTCTTGATTACAAAGGAAAGTTGTTTGTTAAAAAGAACCTATTTGCCGGTCAAAGAGAAATTATAAAGTGGCAGTCCTCCCAAAATGCATTATATCTGCTTTGGAAAAATCTAAATAAATCATAGTTAAAATTATAGCTAGTGAAACCTAAATAAATCATAGATAGAATCATAACTAGTAAGTAAAAATATGATTCCCTATTTTAGTTATTTGAGGTCTAGTCCAAATCCAGGCACTAGTAGCTTTTTCCGGATTAAAAAAATAAAGGGCACCGTTACTGGGATCCCAACCGCTAAGGGCATCCTGAACAGCAGTGTAGTATGATGATTTTATTGGAACCTGCCAAATAAAACCGTTAGCAACACTTTCAAAAGCCCAAGGCTCAAAAACAATTTCAGGAATAGTGTTCGGAAAAGCTGGGCTTTCTAAACGGTTTAGGACAACAGCAACAACTGCCACTTGCCCTACATAGGGCTCATTTTGTGCCTCTGCCGCTACAAGACGGGCCAAGAGGTTCTTTTCTTCCTGTTTTAAAGGAACCTGCATTTCTTTTTTTGCTGGCGGTGGCACAATGGGTTGTTTGTTAGGTTGTTTATTTAAGTAATTACTAATACCGGAAAAAATACCTATCACTAATATCAGTGTGATAGTGTAAAACTGCCACCTTAAAGGTACAGGCAGTTTTTTTAACTTATCTTTTATGAAGGACCAAGTATGTCTTAAACGTGTCTCTTTTAATCGTCCTAATATTTTTTCATAAAGAGTCAATATAAAGTCAATAATTTGCTTCATTAATTAACACCTTTCCTGCCCTGTTTTCATTAGTTTGGCAAGAATAGGCCTAAAACTTGCAACGAGTTATTTTTTATTTTTATTTAATCAATTGGGATACTTCTTCCCATACAGATAAAGGTAATGCAATATTTAAACGTACATCAGAACTATAATCCGAGTTTAAGACTTTACCACCATATTTATTAACGATATATAAGATCCGATCGAGTTCACTGTAATTACAAACCACTTCTAACTCCCGGGTAACAACTCGTTTTACCTTTCTCGCTTTTTCTAAAGCCAGACGTGCTGCTTGACCATAAGCCTCAATAAGGCCACGAACCCCTAACTTTTTACCACCAAAGTAACGAGTAACCACCACTACTACATTAGTTAATTCTAAACTGTTTATAGCCCCTAAGATAGGCCTTCCACCCGTTCCATTGGGCTCACCGTCATCACTGTAATACGTTAATTCTGTTTTCCCCCAGCCCAATTTATAGGCAAAACAATTATGGTTAGCTTGTCGGTGTTCCGTCGAAATTAAATTTATAAATTCTTTTGCTTCTTCTTCACTATCCACTTCTTTACAGTGCCCGATAAAACGGGACCGTTCAATTTTTATTTCATTTATGGCTTCTTCAGCAACTGTAAAGTAGGAGTCATTTCGTTCAGTCATAATATCACCACATTATCACCACAATTAAAAGGGAAGTTGAAATTAAAAACCGGGTCTTTAACCCGGTTGGTATTTTATTTATGATTTACTTCTTTCAAACACCCATATTTCCTGCTGCTCTGGTAATTTTACTGAAGATAAATCAATTTCTTCAAAATGCCGTACATTTTTACGATCACCTAAAAAATTATCAACACCAGCAATAGGGAAATTTTCCATTCCTTCTACTAAATAGTGCATAGGCACTATAACCTTGGGTTTTAATGCCTCAATAATTTGCCAGGCCTCTTCTGCATCAATTGTAAAATAACCGCCTACTGGTAGCATCAGTAAATCAACCCGGCCAATCTGTTTAACCTGCTCTTCATTTAATAAATGTCCCAGGTCTCCAAGATGTACCAGACGCATATCTCCCATTTCTAATACAAAGACAGCATTTTTGCCTCTTTGACTACCTTCATTCTTATCATGGTATGCAGGTACCGTGTAGGCATGTATATCTTTAAAACTCTTATCGAAATTTTCCCAATCCGCTCCATCGGGGGTTAAGCCCCTCCATACCTGTGGTTCTCCCTTAATCCCATCTAAATGGTTGTGATCAAAATGTTCATGGGAAATAGTTACTATATCAGCATTAACAGAAGGTACCGGGAAAACTTCAGGACCAAAAGGATCGGTTACTAACCTCACCCCTTCTGGACTTTCAAGATAAAAAGATGCATGACCTAACCAACGCATCTTGAGAAACCTCCCACTATTCTTAATTATGATAATTTTACCATAGGGAAACTTTATGAGCAATGAGACCTAAATATGAGTCAGTTTTTTTTACATAAAAATAAACTTAATAGGCAGGAATATGGAAATTTATGGATAATATATAATCAGTATATTATCCATGTCCAAAATCTATTAAGGAGTGAGTTTTTTATGGAAACTACCTTATGTTTAGGCTGCTTTGATTTTAACTTTGGGTTGATTAAGGCTTTAAAAAATGTAATCGGTAGAAAACCGGATAATATAATAAAATTATTACCTTTAAATATTGGAATAAATAACACCTATTGGGATACATCTTAAGAAATTTTAACACTACTTATCGGTCTAAGGGTAACGGTAAATATTAAATATTATCTTTAAAATCATTAAAAAATTAGTCCTTTAAAACCTTGTTCTGGTTTAAAGGAAATCTAGCAGTAATACTGCCGATAAAAGATTAATAAAGATAATAGTTTTTACCGTAGTACGCCCAACAAGTTAATAACCTATCCTAAAATTAAAGCATTTAATTATAATTAAATTATTTTAGGCCCTTTTTAGGGTAACCTTCAGGAGTTCCTGCCAAACAGTTATAAATTAAATGCTTTCAATATTCACTTGAGACAACTTAATATTTTTCGCCAGGTACAATTTACAATTCCAATAGTCATGGGTAGAACTCATAGTAATAAAACATGAGTTTTACCCATTTTTTATTATTTGTGCTTTTCTATACTACCATAATGCATCATAATTTCGGCGCAAAGCAGCTATCCCCAATAGACCCACTAATCCAAAGGTAGCAACAACTGCTTCAATAGTCCACACATGCTGCAAAGTATGTAGACCATAACTCATTTGTGCATAAGCAACGACTGCATCTGTAGCAGTTTTATAGATAAAAGCCAGCCAAAACCATCGAAGTAACCTTATCCGGACACTATAGATTGTCACAACGGCTGCGAAAGTATGAATTAAAATAGTAAAGACACGTTCAACTATAGGTGCTAAAACCCATAGAATAACTCCTTCTTTAATCATAAATGGGGCAACTATAGCCGGTAGCAGGGTGCCTTGTAAACCCCAGATAACAGTTATTAATGATAATATGCCTAAAAAAATTGCTTCTAAAGAACCAAAGCCTATACCAAATGCTATTGCTTCCTGCCATCTAGCTCTGCGTAAAGAATGTGTACTGGTAGCAAAAAAATAGACTATACCTACTTCAAAAATACCTGTCAGTAAACCTACATAAGTCCAGTAAGAAAGACCCGAGATTAATGGTGGTAATTGTTGAGTACCAGCATATACAAACCTGTTAATGTAAAAGGCCAAGACCCCTTTTAAGAATACAGAAATAAGCCATGAAAGACCACCAAGGACAAAGAATGTCCAGCGAGCTTCACGCCGCCAAAGATAAATTGCAATTAAAGCTGCTAAAATCATTCCCGAACCACTGATTAGAAAAAGCTGGTTAACTTGAGGGATGAAAACCACCTCCAATGAAGCTATTTCTAGTCTACCCTTTTTGAATCATTTTTTATTTTAGCTTCCTTAATTCAAAAATTCTACTTCCCCATTTGCCAGGCTGCCAATCTTTATAAGGCTCTCAACCCTAATGCCCTGTTTCCTTAAAGAATTGCCACCGCTTTGGAATACCTTTTCAATAACTGTACCTATACCGACCAAACTGGCCCCAGCTTGTTCAACAATCTTTAAGAGGCCTTTGGCCGCTTCCCCGGATGCCAAGAAATCATCGATAATAAGTACTTTATCATCGGGACCTAAATAATTACCGTCTACGACAATTTGAACGACTTCTTCCCTGGTAAAAGACCGTACTTTGCCACAATAAATCTCTTCACCCATAGTAGACGGTTGTTTTTTCTTTGCAAATACAACAGGTACTTTAAGACATAGACCAGTCATTAAAGCAACAGCTATCCCTGAGGCTTCAACTGTTAAAACTTTTGTAATTTCACAACCTGAGAAGCGTGAAGTAAATTCTTCCCCAATTTTAAGCATTAATATGGGATCAATTTGATGATTTAAAAAAGCATCAACCTTTAAAACATCATCAGAAACCACTCGTCCTTCTTGACGTATTTTTTCTTTAAGTAAATCCTTAACCTGCACTATACTTTCCCCTTCCATTATGATAGGTTGTCCAATTTTATATTAGAAGTATTTAAAAAATCCGTAATAAAATCATTATAATTCAACCCTGAACTAAAGAGAAGTTAACATTTTACTGCTAGAGAAACTTTTAAAATAAAATTGAAACATAAAGAAATAATAATTTGATATAATTTATTCGGAGGAACCCTTATCAAAATGAAAGTTTGTTAGGAGGATCTTATTTTGACCGAACTGCTGACTCCATTTTTTAATGCAGTTACCGAAATTATTGCCAGTCTAGGATATCTTGGTGTAGCCATTGGTATGGCTATCGAAAGTGCATGTATCCCTTTACCAAGTGAAATTATTCTTCCTTTTGGTGGCTATCTGGTTAGTATAGGGAAATTAGAGTTTTGGGAAACCGTATTGGCTGGTACTATTGGGGGCACAATTGGTTCAATAATTGCTTATTTCGTAGGTCTTTTAGGAGGTCGTCCATTCTTAAGGAAATATGGCCATTACATATTTATATCAGATAAAGAAATAGCTATAGCAGATAAATGGTTTACTAACTATGGTGAAGCTACCGTTTTCTTTACTAGGTTAATGCCTGTTATTCGTACATTTATATCACTTCCTGCAGGTATTTCCAAAATGCCATTTGGTCGTTTTGTCGTTTATACTTTTCTTGGTTCTTTACCTTGGTCAATACTTCTTGTATACGTCGGCCAACAACTAGGTGCTAACTGGGAACAACTTGGCCCCATCTTTCATCGTTTCGACATAATCATAGTTTTAGGCTTAATTTTAATGATATTCGTATACTGGCGGAAAAAACATCATCTAAATTAGGTTTTCTGCCGGTTATAATTCCTCAATTTTTAGCACTTTGACATTGAAATCGTCGTTATAAATAATTAATCCCGTACCACTTTTATAGTAATACGGGATACTTTTTGGGGACAGCCCCCTTTTATATCAGGACAATTCTTAAGATTTTCCTTATTCTAAACAGAAAATTTAAAAGGTTAAAAGTGAATCAAGTCAAATCTCTTGGATATTCATCAAAAAGAGTCTTTGCCTCATCAAAGTTAGTATCTGGTGCTGGTAATATAAGATCCGACTCTACAAGTTCGGTATCAGGAATTTTGGTACCACGACCACGAATTAAAGATAAAACTTCTCTAAAACTGTTTTCGTACTCTTCTTTATTGCCACAAGCCAAAGCGTCTAATAGTTTATCATCAAGATTATCAAGATCGGTTAGTGCCTGGCCTTCAACTTTATATTGTCCTTCTGTTAATATACGTATAATCAAGCTTTACCCACCTCTTTTTTTAGTCGCTCCAAATCACTTTGAACTTGGCTGGTAATACTGGCTTTTTTAAGTTCTTTATCAAGAGGGTCACTATTATCAAAGGCATCATCCAAAATACCTGAATTTACTAACTCATCAATAGCAGCCGCCCGAGAACGCATACTTTCCGTTTTTTCTTCAGCACGTTGAATGGCTAAAGAGACATCAGCCAATTCTTCGGAAAGACCGGTAGCTGCCTCCCCAATTTTAACTTGAGCTTGAGCCGCTGAATATTGGGCTTTAAGAACTTCTTTCTTTGTACGGAAGGCTTCTACTTTGGCCTGGATTTTAGCTTCAACTGAAGCCAACTTCTCCTGCTCAGCTTCCAAACCTCTAATTTGTTCTTCTAATCCTTCTAACTGTTGTTGAATAGCTGCCTTACGTTCCAAGGCAGTGGTGGCCAAATCTTCTCTACCCAATTCAAGGGCTTGGCGTGCCTTATCCTCTAACTTATTAACATTATCCTTTAGTTTTACTGCTTGTAACTCAAGACGTTTTTTTGAAGCCACTACATCTGCTAGGTTGCGCTTAACGTTTCGTAATAATTCCATTTGGCGATTGTATGAATATTCCAGAGTTTCATGTGGATTTTCTGCTTTATCAAGTAACTTACTCATTTTAGCCTTAAATATTGTAGACATACGAGATAATAATCCCATGGGTAAAGCTCCTTTCTTTTTAGACCGCTTATACCGGACAGTCCCATAAAGGATACCAGCGACTTATATCCTTTTCCCAAGGTAGTTCTTTATCCATTACAGAAACAATACGCATTTCCTGAGCATTGTCACGCCTTTTAAAACCTAGAGGAATAAAGGGGTAAAAGCGCCCCCGTTTATAATTAAAAATAATGTATAATTCTTTTTCTTCTTTTTTTAATCCAAAAACTGCCGCCAAAAGACGATCCCCGGCTCCATTATCTTTTAAATTTTTCCCGGCCATATGGGCTAAGGAAACTAGATCTTCCCAATCAGGATCTTCTAGTAATAACCAAAAATAATCATATTCATCTTTTTTTGTCTGTAACCGACTCTCCATTTCCTGGGCCGCTAAAGCCACCAGTTCTTCGGTTTCTCCTTGAGCTTCTGTATATAGACTATCTGTAGCTGGGCGTAAAACTATTCCTGCCCGACCGCTAGGCTTCCATCCTAATTTAGTCTCTAAGGTGATAATTGCTGTGCTCAAATCAAAAAGAGAATCAGTTCTAGCTGGTGGTACCCGGGTGCGCCCCAGGAGGGCATCCCAGAAACTCACCGTCTAAACTCCATTTCCTGTTCCAATTTGCGCAAGTAAGCTAGACGACGTTCCAATGATGGGTGCGTCGAAAATAATTCCATAAGACTGTTTTTACCACCTAGAGCCGGTATAATGAAAAAGGCATTAAATGCTTCTGCTTGACGCAAATCCCTGTTAGGAATGCGGTTCATACTACCGCTTATTTTTATTAAGGCCGATGCTAGATTACTGGGTGACCCAGTAAGCATAGCTGCACCACGGTCAGCTGCAAATTCTCTATAACGGGATAAAGCCCGAATTAAGAAATAACTTATTATCCACACCACCAAAGATACTAGATAAACTAATATTACATTATTTGGACCATCATCGTCGTCTCTGGCAAATGCTCCACCCCAAAAGAAAAAGTTTTGAACAATGTAGGAAGCAACTGTAGCAAAAAAGCTGGCTAAAGTTAATACTGTCATATCACGATTTTTGACATGACTTAATTCGTGGGCTAAAACCGCCTCCAGTTCAGGCAGATCAAGACGATCCATCAGACCTGTGGTTACTGCTACTACCGCATTAGACGGATTGCGGCCAGTAGCAAAGGCATTAGGCATAGATGTAGGGACAATTGCTACCCTTGGTTTCGGTAAGTCTGCTAAAGCTGATAATCTTTCCACTAAAGCATGAAGCTTAGGTGCCTCATTTGGGGAAACTTCTTTAGCACCCATAGACCAGAGAACCATGCGATCGGAAAAATAATACTGAAAAAAAAGCATAATACCAACAAAAAAGATTATTCCAGTATAACCCACACCGGCCTGCCATAAAACAGTTAAAAAGAAGAGATACAAAGCTGCTAACAAGAACATTGTTAAAAACATCCTCGCAGCTAAACCTGTATCAGCACCAAGTTGTTGTCTCATAGCGCCCTCCCCCCCATTTAATTAATAAAATTACACATTTTTCTTCTCAAAATTATATAGCTTAAATATATATCCACTAAAAACTATTCGTAATAATTTTACCCCTTTCATAGGGTATTTATAGATTTCCCACAAATTAATTTAAGAATATATCTAGATTATTTTAATAATATTCCAACTGAATAATAACCTTAAAAACCTTTTTTAGCAATATATTAATATTTAAACTCTTCGGAATAGATTTAAGGAAACTGAAAGGAGTATATCACAGAAATGAATATTTTAAAACCACCACAACTTAAAAAAGGTGATACAATAGGCGTTATCTATCCGGCAAGCCCACTTCCTGATATAAAGTACCTGGAAAGGGGCAAAGCTTTCTTTAATAAGTTTGGTTTCAACGTTATTGAATCATATTTTCAGTCTAAAGGCTATCTGGCTGGCAGCGATGCCAAACGTCTGGCTAACTTGCACCAGATGTTCGAAGACCCCAATGTGAAGGCTTTGATCTGCCTTCGAGGTGGTTATGGAACCCTTAGACTCTTACAGGACATTAATTACCAACTAATCCGCTCAAATCCTAAAATATTAATAGGATACAGTGACATTACTGCTTTACATTTAGCAATTAATAAGATGACGGGGCTGGTAACCTTTCATGGGCCTATGATTTACCCTGAACTAGGCGAGGATATAATATCACCCTATACTATTGAATCTCTTATCCGTACAATAACTTTAAATGAACCTTTAGGGACTCTTGACCATGGATTTATAAAGCCGGTAACTATTTCTCCTGGTCAAGCTGAAGGGATGATAATAGGAGGTAACCTTTCACTGGTAACAGCAACATTGGGAACACCATTTGAAATCGATACAACTGGTAAAATCCTCTTCCTTGAAGAAGTAGATGAAGCACCTTACCGCATCGATAGAATGCTTATGCAATTAAAACTAGCAGGAAAATTAGAAGTTGCTGCCGGAATTATATTTGGCCAGTTTACACGTTGCATAAATTCTAGAAATAATTTGACCCCTCTAGATATAATTAAGCGCGACTTGGTACCATTAGGTAAGCCCTGTATCTACGGTTTACCAGCTGGTCACCTGCCAACCCAATTAACGCTGCCATTAGGTATCCGTGTTAGACTTGATGCAACAAATTGTACTTTAACCTATTTGGAATCAGCTCTAAAATCATGATTGATTTTTGGGCTTTTTTCTTGCTTATGTTTCTCTTGCCTATGCTATGGTTCTTAGCCCTAAGCCTAGAACATCTTTGCAATGTTTTGTTTGTAAGGTGGTCTAATTACACCTTTTTCGGTAATTATGGCTGTAACATAACGTGAAGGTGTTACATCAAAAGCCGGATTAAATATATCTATTCCTTCCGGAGCCGTACGTCTAAGACCAAAATGACTGACTTCTTCCGGATTTCTTTCTTCTATTGGGATTTGCTCGCCACTTTCTAAACTTAAATCAAAAGTAGATGCCGGTGCTGCCACATAAAAAGGAATATTATGTTCTTTTGCAAGGATAGCCACTCCATAGGTACCTATTTTATTAGCAACATCTCCATTTGCGGTAATGCGGTCCGCTCCTACAATAACTGCCTGCACCCAACCACGAGCCATAACAGCAGCTGCCATATTATCAGTAATAAGTGTTAGAGGTATACCGGCTTGGTGAAGTTCCCAAGCAGTTAATCGGGCTCCTTGAAGGAGAGGTCTGGTTTCATCAACAAAAACCTTTAACAGCTTACCCTGCTTCTTTAATTCATAAATGGGAGATAGTGCAGTACCAAAACGGGATGTAGCCAGAGTACCTGCGTTACAATGCGTCAGTACAGAATCAACATCTCTTAGAAGTGAGGCACCATTTTTACCGATAGCTCGACACATAGCCTCATCTTCATCACGAATAGCCAATGCTTCTTTGTGTACCAAATTAATTAAATCAGCAACATTATCAGTATCAGCTGCTTCAACTGCTCTTTTTACCCTATCTAAAGCCCAAAACAAATTAACAGCCGTAGGACGTGAAGAAGCAAGATAATCAGAGGCTTTATTTAATTCAGCTAGAAAACCCTTTTTATCCCCTGCACGGGAATCCTTAACAGCCAAATACAGACCAAAAGCTGCTGCAATACCGATAGCCGGCGCACCACGTACCTTTAATTTTTTAATTGCATCCCATACTTCTTCTACTTTTTGAGGATAAATATATACCTCTTTTTCTGGCAAGCATGTCTGATCAATTATTACTACCTGATCTTTTTCCCAATTAATTGGAGCTATGGGTTCTAACATGACAAACACCTCTTTAAATAAAAGGTAACCATATTGAAACTAATATGGCTACCTTTAGTATAATGTCTTAAGCTATTCATGTCTCCAGCTGGCAAGATATTTTTCCTGTTCTTCAGTTAACCTATCAATCTCCACTCCCAAAGACTTTAATCGTAACCACGCTACCTGATGGTCAATTTCCTCTGTTACCTCAATAACTTTGTTAGGTAATTTTCCGCTGTTTTTAAGCAAATATTCCATTGAAAGGGCTTGCAGAGCAAATGTAAGATCCATTATTTCTGCCGGATGCCCGTCAGCAGCGGCAATATTTACCAAGCGACCTTCTGCTAAAAGATTAATAAGCCGACCATCTTCTAAAACATACTGTTCTATGTTATTTCTTGCCTTTCGGTGCTCCTTAGACATAGCCATTAAATCTTGCTTGTTTATTTCTACATCAAAATGACCAGCATTAGCTAAAATGGCACCATCTTTCATAACAGCAAAGTGTTCATCTCTTATAACATCTTTACACCCGGTAACTGTAACAAAAATATCGCCACACTTAGCTGCCTCTTTCATAGGCATGACCTGAAAGCCATCCATTAAAGCTTCATTGGCACAAATGGGATTTACCTCTGTAACTATCACTCGAGCGCCCAGTCCTTTGGCTCGCATTGCTACACCCTTGCCACACCAACCATAACCGGCGACAACAACTGTTTTCCCACAAACAGTTAGATTAGTATTACGAATTATTCCGTCCCAGGTAGATTGACCTGTACCATAACGATTGTCAAATAAGTGTTTACAGTCACCATTATTGACAGCAACCATGGGAAATTCTAATACACCTTCTTTTTCCATGGCTTTTAAACGCAAGATACCTGTTGTCGTTTCCTCTGCACCGCCAATAATATTGGGCAAGAGTTCTCTTCGTTCAGTATGGAGTAAATGAACCATATCTCCACCATCATCAATAAGAAGATGAGGATTGGTATCTAACACCTTTGATATAAAAAACTTGTACTCTTCATCCGTGCAGCCATGACGAGCAAAAACCTTTATCCCATGACTTGCTAACCCAGCACATACATCATCCTGGGTGGACAGTGGATTTGAACCACAAACCGCAACCTCAGCTCCACCTGCTTTAATAACTTCGGCAAGATAAGCTGTTTTGGCTTCTAAATGTAAGCAGATGGCAACATTTTTACCTGCAAACGGCTTACGTTCCTCAAATTCTTTACGAATCTCATTTAGGATAGGCATGTTATTACGAACCCAATTTATTTTAAGAACTCCTTGTTCAGTTAAACCCGGATCACGAATAATAGATTCAGACATAAACTTTTTAAATTCCTCCCTACACTTCGAGTTTATAACTGATGAGATTCATTTCCCGACCATTGAGTTTCAGCTTTTTATCCGTCTCAAAAGCGAGATTTTTATTATCTAGACCTCGAGTTTTCAACCATTGAGATTAAAACTTTTATCCGTCACAAAAGCGAGGATTTTGTCAGCCCAGACCTCGAGTTTCCCATTGTTTGAGGTTACAACTTTTTACCTAGTTCTAAACCTCATTTTTCCACCGTTAAGTTTGCAACATTTTCCACCCTTAAGAACGAAGTACCCTTTTCAAGCTCTAAACCTCGATTTTCCCTCCGCTCTGGTTACAACTGCAATTTCTCTCCAAAGGAATAGCCGGAATAGATTCCATAATGAGATTTTTGAGGTTTTTGCCATTCTGATCCATTATATCTAAAACTTCCTGATGACTTAATGGATTTTCAGAAATCCCTGCTCCTAAGTTAGTAACCATGGCAATAAGACCGTAACATAGGCCTAGCTCGTGGGCCAAAACGACTTCAGGGACATTAGTCATACCTACTAAATCCCCACCCAAACGACTAATCATACGGATTTCGGCAGGGGTTTCAAAGCGGGGGCCCTCTGTGCAAGCATAAACCCCACCATCATGGGCTTTAATACCCAGTTTTTTTGCTGTTTCTACTAGAACCTTGCGTAATTCTGGACAGTAAGGTTCAGTGAAATCTGTATGTACTACTCCCATTTGTCCGCCTTCAAAAAAAGTATATGTTCTATTTTTGGTAAAATCTAAGAAATCGTTAACAATAACAAAATCACCTGGCTGAAAATCTGTATTTGTAGAACCTACTGCAGCTGTTGCCAAAACCCTCTCTACTTTTAACTTCTTTAGGGCCCAGATATTTGCTCGGTAATTGACTTTATGGGGAGGTAGTGAATGTTTCTCACCATGGCGCGGCATGAACCCTATTTCCTCACCTTCATAAGTACCAACTTTTATATCCACCATACCATATGGTGTCTCTATTTTCTCTTCATGAATATTTGTTAAAATACCAGGATCATAAACACCCGATCCACCTATAATGGCAATCCTCATCAATAAACTCCCCTTTCGTTGGCTTGTCATCTATTATTCGTTTTGCTTTTATTTTACAACGAATCAATTGTGAATATAAACAGGTGAACCCTGAGGAATATTGTCATAAATCCACTTCGCATTTTCTACTTCCAACCGGACACAACCATGTGAAGCCGGGTTACCCAGTTTAGCTGCTTCTTCGGGGAGCATATTTTTTTCTCTATCCATAGGAACGCTATGAAAAAGGTATACGCCCCAATCTTTAAAAGAGACCCACCACTTGGCTCCTTGTTGATATTTCTCGCTAAAAAACCATTGGCCTCTGTTCTGAATTTTAAATATTCCTAAAGGTGTTGGTTTATTGGGAACTCCTGTGGAAACAACCCATTCTTTAACCAAATCACCATCAAGATAAATCCGTAATTTCTGTTCTGTTATATTTACATCAAGCCAGTAACCTTCTTCGGGGGGGACAAAATTTTTATCATTATTAACAGCATTAGTATTTTCTTTGTTAGCTTTATCATTACTTGTTATCTCATTATTTTCTTTTTCTTCAACATCGACTTCGTCTTTTCGTTTTTCATTCTGTTCGTTATTTTTTTCATCATTCTGTTCTATTAAATCATTGTTTTTATTTTTTTCAAATTCTACTGCTTCTGAATTAATATTACTATTATCCATGGTTTTATCCCCCTGAGCCTGTCCATTACCGGTCGCTCCGGTAACAAAAAGTATTGCTAACACCAAAAGCACACCACAAATGGCCCAAAATTTCATTTTGCCGAACATAAGGTCTCTCCTCCATTTATTTTTACATTAATAGGTAATTCGACAATTTTTTTCGCTCCCCTGCCTTCGAGCGACAAAAAAAGCACTCTCTGGAAGATGAGAGTGCTTTTTACTAAACTATTTTATTTTCTCTGATAATGCTTTAACTTTGTTAACCGTTTCCTCTAAACTTTCTCCTAATACCAGGATTAGTCTCTCTAAATTAATTCGATCAGGTATTTCAATAACATCAGGTAGCTGACTACAACTTGAGAGAACCTTATTTAAATCTTTATAGAAATCATCGTCTTCCTGTCGGTAATCTGGTGGAGTCGGCATATTAACAACCTTAAATCCTAACTCTTTGCAAGCCTCCCTAATCTTTTGGTTATTGCGTAAGTTAATAACGCATCTTGCTGTTGGGAATAATTTTCGAACGGCAAGAATTGTACCACCCATATGGCTTGAACATCCCATTTCAGGTTCACCCAGGGTAGCTACCTGCCCTTTAAACCGCAGCATCCGCCCCGGTATAGCAGCAATATCCTTTAGTTCCTTGGCATCAGTGAGAGCATAAGCTAGATTGGCACCGATTTCAGGTATTAAATTTACTATGTTAGTTGACTGTAATTCCTTAACAGCCTGCCCCAGCTCTTTGCAAAGGAAGGCCTCTTCATCCTTATTGACCTCATTTTTAAGTTCTAGGGCATTAAAAAATACTTCCCAAAAGCGGTCAATGGATGGGGGAATGAGATTTTCTTTTTGACCAGAAGGATTTATCCAGTAACGACCTTCTGAAACTGGAATTACTTTTCCAATAACCGCTGCTTCAATTCCTTTTTCTATAAATGCTTTAATTAAGGACTCCTCTTTTTCTGGGTCACAGGTCAAAACTAGGGTTCCTTCACTAATTATTTCATAGGGGTTAAGTTCAAAGTGAGAACATATAGCTTCTATATCTTTTGGTAATGGAACCTTTGATCGCTCAATCATAAGACCTACCCCAGAAGCCTCAGCTACCTCCCAAAGTCCCCGGGCCAATCCACCTTCAGTGGCATCATGCATGGCGTGAACACCACCTACATTTACTGCTATCTCCGCATCTGCAACTACTGATACTTCCCGCATACGTTTTTTTGCCCGGTCAATTAATTCTGGTGATACACCCTTTGCTAACAATGTATCATCTAATTCACTGGCAATAAGAGCAACAGCTTCAATAGCTGCTCCCTTAGTTATAATGACTGAGTCACCAACCTGAGCCCCTTTTGGAGAAATTACTTCGCTGCCCATACCCCAGACGGTTATGCCCCCAATAGTTGGTACCGTTACTGCACCATAAAAACCTGTATGTCCTCCTGCAATTTTTATTCCTAATTCTTGGGCATATTTGCTTATGTATTTAACTAATTCCGAGATATAGTCTTCTGGGGTTCCCGGAGGTAATAACAAAGAATAAGTCATATACTGGGGTTTGATTCCCATTACGGCTACATCACTTGCTCCAATATGTACTGTTATCCAAGCAAAATCTTTTGGTGACATTGTTGGTCCAGGAAATATTGGGTCTTCAGCAATAGCAAGATATTCATCTCCAACTTTTAGAACGGCTGCATCTATTCCCATATGTGGACCTATAATTATGTTAGGGTTTTCTGCCCCTGTATTTGGCAAGATAGCCTTGCGAAAAAAATCATCGTTTACTTTCCCAATCATAAGCCTAATGCCTCCTACTATAAAATAAACCACCCCAGATAGGAGTGGACACTAAACAAAACGATTTTCTTATATGTAATAAAGTCCTGGGTTTGGTATTTGGATTCAAAATCATATCTTAAATAGGAATTATATCATATTTAACTAGTAAAATTATATCACATTTTAACAGTTTAGGTATAGTTTACTTAATAAATTCAGAGTTTACCGTTTGAGAGACTGTGGTATTTTCTTACCTACTAGAAAAGAAATTAACCACCTGTCCATTCAGTAGCTTGGGGCATAACCTTATCCGGAACTGCTCCTGATAAAGTAAAAACTAAAATTACAAGTAAAACCAAATCTACAAAATCTAATTCTTGAAGAAATTTTGGTAAAACCTTCACTCCTTTTTTAATAAATTTTTTATTCTACCGCAATATTTTTTTACTTATTGGAACGTATGCCAATTTTTTAGAAACTATAACCTGAAGAAAAAATGCCATTTTATTAGAACAGAACTATCACTAACATTCATAAATAGAGATAGTACATCTCTCCAAGTTCACATACATTATTTGATAACCATCATATTAGATTAATAGAATAGGTAACTGTTGTCTATTCTTGTCCAAGGGATATGCTATTAAGCAATAAAAATAAGAAGTTTGGTTATAATCATTTAATTACTTTCCCAACTCCTTTTATTTAGATATGCTTAACTTAAAGTAGTCCTAAAATAATATTTATTTCTAACTATCTAATTAATTTTCGTTCTGCCAAAGGAGGGGTGAGGGTCACTATCCCACCGCTTAGATTTTTAATTTGTTTGAACCCATGTTGAACAAGAATCCGGCAGGCCAAATAACCCCTTAAGCCTACCTGGCAATAGATAACTATCTCCTTATCATGTGGGAATTCCGAAAGCCGTTCTCTAATATTATCAAGAGGAATATTAACGGCTCCATCGATATGTCCCATTTCAAATTCTTTTGGGGTACGAACATCAACTAATAAAGTTTTTTCTAAATCGAGGTTCTGAATTTGATGCCAATGGATTATAGGAAGGTCACCGTTTACTATATTTCCAGCAACATAACCAGCCATATTTACGGGATCTTTGGGAGACGAAAATGGAGGTGCATATGCAAGTTCTAATTCCTGTAGATCAAATACCGTTGCTCCCCTTCTTATGGCACCTGCTATACTATCTATTCTTTTATCTACACCACCGCTGCCAACTATTTGGGCTCCCAATACCTTTCCATCATCCGGACTGAAAATGAGCTTTATAGCCATCATGCTGGGATTTGGATAATATGAAGCGTGGGATCCGGAGTGTGTATAGGAAACTTCATAAGGAATCCCCGCTTTTTTAAGAACTTTTTCGTTAGCACCAGTAGAGGCTATGATAATGTCAAATGCTTTTACAATTGCTGTCCCCTGTGTTCCTTCATATCTGGCATTTCGTCCAGCTATAACGTCAGCAACTATTCTCCCCTGCTTGTTTGCAGGACCTGCTAACGGGATAAGGGTATTTGCCCCTGTAACAAAATCCTTAACTTCAATGGCATCACCAATGGCAAAGATATTAGGATCAGATGTTTGCAGCCGTTCATTTACTTTAATTCCACCGTGTTCACCAATACTCAATCCGGCTTCTTTGGCTAACTTTGTATCTGGTTTGACACCTATTGCTAATATAATTATATTCGCAGAAATTCTTTCACCATTTTGTAGTAAAATTTCGGTTATGCCATTTCCTTTTTGTTCAAATGCTTTGACCCCATTTTTTAGGATTAATCTAATTCCCTTAGCCCTAATTCGCCGTTGAACTATTGCTGCCATTTCATAGTCCAGTGCCCCTAATACCTGATCTGCCATTTCAACAATAGTTGTTTCCAATCCTAAGGCATAGAAGTTCTCCGCCATCTCTATACCTATAAATCCGCCACCTATTATTACAGCCTTTTGGGGTTTGCTTTCATCGATAAAAGCTTTTATAGCATCAATATCTGGTATATTCCGAAGCACAAATATATTTTCTGCATCAATACCTGGTAAAGGAGGGCGAATAGGAGATGCACCTGGGGACAGTATTAAATGGCTATAAGACTCTTTGTATGTCTTACCGTCTTTTTCTTTAACTTCAACTAACTTTTCATCTGGAAAAATACGAGTTACTTCACTGTTTATACGAACATCAATGTTATAGCGCTTCTTCATGTTATAAGGTGTTTGCAGTAGAAGTCTTTCCCTTTCAGCAATTACCCCACTAACATAATATGGAAGACCACAATTAGCAAAGGAAATATGTTCACCGCGCTCAAATATTATAATTTCAGCATGCTCATCTAAACGCCTTATTCTTGTTGCAGCACTAGCACCACCAGCTACACCGCCTACAATTAATACCTTTTTTTTATCCAATACAAAAACTACTCCTTTATATTGAATTTAGGTTATACTATTTTATATTTTTGCTCTAATTTTCAATTCCTCTTTTATTTCCTCTTTTTGTTATAATTGATGATTTTTTTTAGTTTATTTATACTTAAACAAGAGGAGGTCCAAAAAGTCTTTTCCCAAAAATTTTAACTTTTATTAAAATCGCTTCATAAAATAGTTAATCCTGTAGCACTTTTGTAGTGATACAAAGATTAAAATTCTAGGTTATCTCACTTTTAAAATTACCATTAAGAGTAACAAGAATACTATTAATTTCAGTTTTAAAAACAACCTTTTTCATGAAATTGAATAATCATTTAAATATTTAATCCCATACCACCTTTGCAGTGATACGGGATATTTTGAACCAACCTCATAAATGGCTATTCTTCATGGAAAACACTTCCACCAATAAACTCTCTTATAATTGAATTATTTGGTATTACTTTCTCTTCATTAGCTGTTTTAAAATACCGCAATAATATCAGTAACCTTTTGGCCTCTATATAAGCAGGACTGTCCTTAGGTATTTCACGTAAAAGGGGTTCTGCATATTTTTTTAATATACTCATCTCATATACAAGTGTAGAGTTAAACATCGTATCAGCTTCTTCCTGAAAGGGGAAAATATTTTTTTCCTCACCTTCCCTGACCTTGTGCCAGGTTGTAATTGTTTTCTCTGCACTTCTACCTCTGTAGTTATAATCCCTGACAATTCTTCTTAGTTTTCGAACATCAGTAGTTGGTATTCTATTATGATTATCTATATTTAACTGTGTTAAGGCGCTAATATATATTTTAAACTTGTTTTCTTTAGGAATGGAGCTTGTCAGCGTTTCATTTAACCCATGTATTCCCTCAATTATAAGTACAGAGTTATCACCCATCTTATATTTTTTACCGGTCCATTCTCTGTGACCTGTAATAAAGTTATATCTAACAAGTTCTATTTCATCACCATTTAATAAAGACATAAGATGTTTATTAAAAAGTTCTAAATCCAGGGCGTTTATTGACTCAAAATCATATTCACCTTTTTCATCAAGTGGGGTATATTCTCTATCCACAAAATAATCATCTAGTGAAATAGGATAAGGTTTTAATCCCAATACTTTAAGCTGTATGGATAGTCTATTGGCAAAGGTCGTTTTGCCTGAGGAAGATGGCCCTGCAATTAAAACAATTTTAATTCTATCTTTATTTTCATATATTTTATCTGCGATTTTAGCGATTCTTTTTTCGTGTAAAGCTTCATTAACAAGGATAATATCATTAATTTCTTCAGAACTAACCTTGTCGTTTAAAGAAGCTACATCAGCAATATCAAGTATTCTAGCCCATTTCTCCGTTTCTCTAAAAACCTTAGCTAGTTTTGGAAGGTCTTTATAAGGAGCTATTGTCTCTGGATCTTCTGGATGAGGATACATTAATATAAATCCAGGAGCGTATAGTTTCAAATCAAAAAGATTTAAATAACCCATAGAAGGAACCAAAGGACCATAAAAATAGTCATATAAGTTACCGCATTTATACATGTTTATGTAATCAAGTTCTATATATTTAAGAAGCCTAAGTCGATCTTTCATTCCATAGCTTTTAAATATTCTTTTACACTCTTCTTTACTCATCTTTATCTTTTCGATTTTCTCATCTTTACTAACTATCTCTTTCATTTTTTCTTTAATTAATTCGATGTCTTTCTCATTTATTTTTCTATTGTAATGTATTTCTCCATATAGGCCTTTGCTTAAAGAATGTTCTATTGTAACCCTTGCACCTGATAACACTTCATTTACTGCTTTAATAAGTAAAAAACATAAGCTCTTTTCGTAAGTCCTAAAACCTAAGGGGCTATTTATAGTAACAGGTTGTATTGTTGCATTTTGATATAGCTTCTTTGATAACTCTGCTACCTCACCATTTACAATTGCAACTAATGGTTCCCCAGGTTCTTTGCCAGTACCCAATACTTCTAAAACTGACGTTCCAGGGTTAAATTTCTTTACAACGTTATCAGGTAACCTAACAATAATTTTACCTGCCATAAATTCACCCCCATATATAGTATTTTATAACATGTCCTTAATTAATTAAAGGTTATTAAGTAATAATTACTATATTACAACCAGATAATTATTTATTCCGATATAGAATATAAAAAGGAGGGGCATAGTTCACACCTAAAGCCCACTCCTTTTTATATTAAATGAAATATAATAGCAGTTTTGTTTTTAGCTAGTAAAGATTACATAAGCATAGCTAACATAACACCTGCAGCTGTTGCAGTACCAATAACACCAGCAACGTTAGGACCCATAGCATGCATTAATATGAAGTTACCAGGTTTTTCTTTCTGGGCTACGACCTGTGATACACGGGCAGCCATCGGAACAGCGGAAACACCAGCAGAACCGATAAGCGGATTGATCTTTTCTTTTAAGAAGAGATTCATTAACTTAGCCATTAAGACACCAGCAGCTGTGCCACCCATAAAGGCAACTAAGCCAAGTACGATAATTTGAATAGTCTTGAGGGTTAAGAAGCTGTTAGCATCCATGGTTGCCCCAACAGTAGTAGCCAAGAAAATAGTAGTTATATTAACAAGCTCATTCTGAGCAGTTTTCGACAATCTGTCAGTAACTCCACATTCACGGAACAAGTTACCTAGCATAAGCATACCAAGCAATGGTGCTACAGGAGGTAGTAAAAGAACAACAATTACTGTAACAGCAATAGGGAAAACAATCTTTTCAGTTTTGGAAACTTGACGCAACTGTCCCATTGTAATCTGACGTTCTTCCTTGGTAGTCAAGGCCATCATAACTGGAGGCTGAATAACCGGTACCAAGGACATATAACAATATGCAGCAACAGCAATTGCACCTAAAATCTGAGGTGCCATTTTCATTGCTAAGAAGATAGAGGTAGGACCATCAGCACCTCCAATAATACCAATAGCACCGGCTTCTTGGAGGGTAAAGCCCATCAATTTGGCACCATAAAGGGCAATAAATACACCAAACTGAGCTGCTGCACCTAATAGTAGAGTCGAGGGGTTAGCTAACAATGGACCAAAGTCGGTCATAGCACCAACACCCATAAAAATCAAACATGGAAAAATTTCATGCTGAGTTCCAAAAAAGAGATAACGGAACAAACCATGCTCATCCATAAGGCCTGTATTCGGTAAATTAACCAAAATACAACCAAATGCAATGGGCAGCATCAACAATGGTTCAACCCCTCTGAGTGCTAAAACCAGAAGGACTAAACCTACTATGATCATAATTATATTACCAGTAGTTAGGTTAACAAGTCCAGTCGTATTTAATAAATCTACTAATTGTTGACCAATACCCAATCTATTTCCCTCCTAATTTATAGGGAGATCATCGGATCACCTGAATTTACTGCCTGTCCAGTTGAGACATGAATCTTACTTACAGTACCGTCGCAAGGTGCAAAAACCTCGTTTTCCATTTTCATTGCTTCAAGAATTAAGACTAACTGACCTTCCTTGACACTGTCGCCTTCCTTAACTTTAATATCTAAAACAGTACCAGGCATAGGAGCGTTGATAGTATTACCACTTGCTGCGGCAGGAGCTGGTGCAGGTGCAGGTGCAGGTGCAGGTGCCGGCGCCGGAGCTGCTGCAGGCTTAGGCGCAGGAGCCGGAGCAGGTTTCGGTGCTGCTACAGGTGCTGGTCTGCTAACACTTGCACTATCTCCACCAGCTTCTTCCACTATTACTTCAAAGGTCTCACCATTAACTGTTACATTAAACTTTTTCATATTGTTCTTTACCTCCCAACTAGGATCTTTTGTCTATTTAGGACAGCTTCCTGTTGACTAATCTGAGTCCAGGATTTAGTTGTAAACAAAGGTCTAATACTTACAATCTTATAATTTTGACTATCTAAATAACAACTGATAGCTGCACTAATAGCAGCAACTTGATTTAATTTAGAAGCCTCTGTTTTTTTTTGGGCTTCTGCTGAAGCAGCTGCCGAACCAACACTCTGGGCAACCTGAGAAGCCGGACTAGGTGCCGGAGTCGGTGCTGGTGCCGGTGCCTCTTTACGATTGAAGCTTTCAACGACTGCAGACGTTATTTTAATAACAAACATTAAGAAGATAAGCACCGCAAAGACTACAGTCATATTGAGAAGCAAAATACTCAATGCACTTGGCTCCTGCATGACTTTCCCTCCTTTTCAAAAATAATTAATACATAACTTTTATTATAAGGGAATATTACCATGTCTCTTAGCTGGCCGGCTTTCACGTTTGCTGCTTAATGATTGTAATGCATTATACAAGCGAGGACGGGTTTCAGAAGGTTCGATAACCATATCAACAAAGCCCCTTTCGGCAGCTACATATGGGTTAGCAAACCGTTCTTTATATTCAGCAATTTTCTCGGCACGTTTTGCCTGGGGATCAGCAGCTGATTCAATCTCCTTACGGAAGATAATATTAGCAGCACCTTCTGCCCCCATAACAGCAATTTCAGCAGTTGGCCATGCAATGACATAATCAGCACCAAGGTCACGACTACACATAGCAAGGTAAGAACCACCGTAAGCCTTACGAACAACTATTGTAATCTTTGGTACAGTTGCTTCTGAATAAGCATATAATAGTTTAGCACCATGTCGAATAATACCACCGTGTTCCTGATTTCTACCAGGCATATATCCAGGCACGTCAACAAGATTTACCAATGGAATATTAAATGCATCACAGAAACGAATAAATCTTGCGGCTTTATCCGATGCATTAATATCCAAAGAGCCACCTAATACACGGGGTTGGTTAGCAATAATACCTACTGAACGTCCCCCTACCCTGGCAAAGCAAGTTATAATATTTGGTGCATAATGTGCTTGGTTTTCTAAAAAGTCACCATTGTCAACTATGGCAGCAATTACTTCTTTCATATCATAAGCACGATTGGCAGCATCTGGAACAATGCTGTTTAACTTTTCTTCGATTCTTCCTGGATCATCGCCAGTATCAACTTCAGGAGGTGCTTCTAAATTATTGGATGGTAGGAAGCTAATTAACTTCTTAACCTGTTCCAAACATTCTTCTTCGTTAGATGCCATAAAGTGAGCATTACCGCTTATTTGGTTATGAGCCATTGCTCCACCTAATGCTTCACCGGTAATTTGTTCCCCTGTAACAGCCTTAATAACTTGGGGACCTGTAATATACATTTCAGCCCCTTGTACCATAAAGACAAAGTCTGTAATCGCCGGAGAATATACAGCACCACCGGCACAGGGTCCCATAATAACTGAAATCTGAGGAATTACACCAGATGAAATGGTATTACGGAAGAAAATTTGGCCATATCCACTTAAAGCATCAACGGCTTCCTGAATACGGGCACCACCTGAGTCATTTAAACCAATACAAGGTACACCCATCTTCAATGCCAAGTCTTGTACTTTACAAATCTTCTTGGCATGCATTTCACCTAAGGAACCGCCAACAACGGTAAAGTCCTGAGCATAAACATAAACTAACTGGCCATTAATGGTACCATAACCGGTTACAACACCTTCTGCAGGTGCATCAACTTTTTCCATGCCGAAATTAGTACAACGATGTTTAACAAACTTATCTAACTCGGTAAAGCTACCCTCGTCGAGCAATGCAGCTATTCTTTCCCGAGCTGTCATTTTGCCTTTCTGGTGTTGTTTTTCAATACGCTTAGGGCCACCACCGAGCTCAATTTTAGCTGATTTTTCTTTTAGCTGTTCTATTTTTTCTTTAGTAGTACTCATTAAATCACGCCCCTACCATTTTTTCGCCAAGTAGATATTTGCTGGGATAGTCTAAGACCATCCCAGCTTCTCACATAATTTTGCAAGAGCGCCAGAAAAATGGCTAACGCCTTCATCAAATCGTCTATAAAATAAAGGTCGTTTATACAGTAACATAAAGTTATTTTCTATACAACACTTAATCTAATTTAGCCATACTTAAACTAATCTATCCATAATTTGACTATGAGTATATCTAGTCTAGTTACTAATCATCATTTCTCTGGGAAAGTTCCAATAGTAACCCTTTAGTAGCCTTTGGATGGACAAATGCAATACTAGCACCACCAGCACCATAACGTGGCTTTTCATCAATCATACGTACACCTTTTTCTTTAAGCTCAGCTATGGTTGCTTCGATGTCATCCACCCGTAAAGCAATATGTTGAAGGCCTTCCCCACGACTTTCAATAAATTTAGCAATAGGACTATCTGGTTCAGTAGCTTCTAAAAGCTCAATTTCGCTATCGCCTACCGGCAAAAAAGCCACCCGAACTTTTTGATCGGGAATTTCCTCAGTTCCATTGCTCTTAATCCCTAGAATTTCTTCATAGAAGGGCAAGGTGTCCTGAAGGCTTTTTACTGCCAAGCCAATGTGGTCAACCTTTAATACCTTCATGTTCTAGAAAATCCCCCTTTGTCCCTGGAATTTTGTTTAGTCAATAGTATATTACTTCACTACACTATTGACAAGTTCTTCAGCAGCAGTTATCGGATCTTGATCACGATTATAGACCCTTTCTACTATTTCATTAATACCTTTATATTCTTTTAACTCATCTATGACCATTTTCCGTGCCCGAGCAATAATTTCTTCGTAAGTCCGAATTTTCCTCATTTCTTCTAGCTTACCAGTCTCTTCAAGGAAACTGCGATGGGCTGTAATTGCATCTAGTACATCGGCAACCCCCTCGCCTTTCCAGGCTATGGTTTTACATACTCTAGGCTGCCAACCCTCTGTTTTGTGCCCTAACTCCAGACTTGCTTCAAGATAACGTACGACCTGGTCTGCATCACCACGGTCAGCTTTATTTACAACATAAAGGTCACCGATTTCCATGATGCCAGCTTTGTTTGCCTGAATATCGTCACCCAGGCCGGGTACTGTAACCATAACAACTGTATCTACTACTTTTTCTACCTCTACCTGGGACTGACCTGCACCCACTGTTTCTACGATAAGATAATCACATCCAAATGCGTCAAGCACTGTTAGAGCATCTCTGGCTTCCCATGATAGCCCACCTAGGTTACCACGAGTACCCATACTACGGATAAAAACTCCAGGATCCATAGCAATGTCACCCATACGGATACGATCACCTAAAAGGGCACCACCGGTAAAGGGGCTGGTGGGGTCAATCGCCACCACCCCAACCCGGTAGTCCTTCTTACGTAGTTCCTTAACTAGTGCATCGGTCAAGGTACTTTTACCAGCTCCGGCTGGGCCTGTTAATCCGATGACATATCCTCGGCCACATTGTTTATAAAGATCCTTTAGTATTTCCTTACCTTTGGGATCCCCTTTTTCCAACATGGTAATAATTCTGGCCGCAGCCACCTTATCACCAGCACGAAAATCCGCAAGAAGCTTTTCCACCAATACTATCCCATCCTTAATTTAACAGAAATTATGCTACTTACTTACCAGCCTTTTCCTCAATGAGGTTTATAATATCTTTGAGCGGTGTTCCAGGTCCAAAGATAGCAGCAATACCTGCTTTCTTTAATTCTTCAATATCATCATCTGGAATAATACCGCCGCCGATAACTAGGATGTTATTATCAGGTACTTTTTCATTAAGCAGATTAACTACTTTTGGGAAAAGATGCATATGCCCACCAGAAAGACTGCTTAAACCGATTACATCAACGTCTTCCTGGATTGCTGCTGCAACAATCTGTTCTGGAGTCTGACGAATACCAGTATAAATAACCTCCATACCAGCATCACGCAATGCACGAACGATTACTTTTGCTCCACGGTCGTGACCATCCAAACCGACTTTGGCCACAAGAACACGTATATTACTCATGGTGATTAAGAACCTCCTTCGTCTAACTAAAAACTTACAGCCCTACGCTGCCTTGATATTCACCGAATACTTCACGTAAAACGCCACAAATTTCACCCAAGGTTGCATATGCTTTAACCGCTTCAAAGATAGGAGGAACTAAGTTTCCTTCACCTTCAGCTACGCGGCGCAATTCTGCCAAGGTGTTCTGTACTTTTTCATTATCCCTTTTCTCTCTGAGTTTCTTAAGACGTTCAGACTGAGCTTGACCGATAGCAGGATCAACTTTAAGCAATCCTTTAACAGGTACATGCTCCATACGGAATTTATTAACACCGACCTGTATACGACGTCCTTCTTCAATACTCCTCTGGTAACGATAAGAAGCATCCTGAATTTCCCATTGAATGAAACCATTTTCAATAGCTTTCGGAGCTCCACCAAGGTCATCAATTTTCTTGATATATTCTTTAGCATCGTTAACCAGTTTATTGGTCAAATATTCAACGTAGTAAGAACCACCGATAGGATCGATAGTATTGTCTACGCCACTTTCATAACCGATAATCTGCTGAGTACGTAAAGCAATACGTACTGCTTCTTCAGTCGGCAATGCCAATGCTTCGTCATAAGAATTGGTGTGGAGAGACTGGGTACCACCAAGAGCAGCGGCTAAAGCCTGGATAGTAACACGGATAATGTTATTTAGTGGCTGTTGAGCTGTTAAGGTACAGCCGGCTGTCTGGGTGTGGAAACGTAGCATCATGGAACGTTCTTTCTTAGCACCAAAGCGATTCTTCATGATTTCTGCCCACAGACGGCGTGCTGCCCTAAACTTAGCGATTTCTTCTAAAAAGTCATTATGACATGCAAAGAAGAAAGCTAGACGCGGAGCAAAATCATCAACATTTAGACCTGCTTCAATAGCTGCCTCAACATAAGCAATACCATCAGCAAGTGTAAATGCAATTTCCTGAGCAGCTGTACAACCAGCTTCACGCATGTGGTAACCACTGATACTAATTGTGTTCCAGTTAGGTACATATTTAGAACAGAACTCGAAGGTATTGGTAACTAGACGCATGGAGGGACCTGGTGGGAAGATATAGGTACCCCTTGCTGCATACTCTTTAAGAATATCATTCTGAATAGTACCTTTTAAGTCTTTGAAGTCTACACCCTGTTTCTCAGCCACTGCCATATACATACATAGTAAGACAGCTGCTGAGGCGTTAATGGTCATTGAAGTACTAACTTTACTTAAATCAATTCCATCAAAGAGGATTTCCATATCCTCTAATGAGTCAATAGCAACACCAACTTTACCTACTTCACCTTCAGATAAAGGATCGTCTGAGTCAAGACCAATCTGTGTAGGTAAGTCAAAGGCTACACTAAGACCAGTTTGGCCATTCTCTAATAAGTATTTATAACGACGGTTTGATTCGGTTGCTGTACCAAAACCGGCATACTGGCGCATAGTCCATAGACGGCCGCGGTACATAGTAGGTTGGACACCACGAGTAAAAGGATACTGACCAGGAAAACCACGGTCCTCCAGGTAATCCATATCCTGTACGTCAAGAGGTGTATAAATCCTCTCAACCTCATACCCAGAACCAGTAAGAAATGGATCATGTCTTTCTGGGCGTTTTTTTACTTTTTCCCCAACACTTTCATCCCATTTTTCTTTAGCTTCGGCGATGGCTTTCAAAGCCTCTTCTTTAAACATCAGAAACCTCCTCTCATTTTTTCAAGCCAGTTTTTTTCTGGCTAATCAACTGGGCAACATACTGCCTGTCCCTTGATAACGTATATGTCAAGACAGGGCTTCTGGTAAATAATGAGGTATATGGCCTTCACTACGTAACCCCTTATTTAAATAATCATTAAGTAAGGAACAATTCTTAGGATGGGCACAGTTGTTAATAATTATCCAAGAATTATCAGACCCGTTCCAAAGAACTCTTGTTACGTAAGTCAGCCACGCCCCATTCTGTAACTATAACATGGACCTCATGTTCATTATGGTCAACATGAGATACCATGGGGACCACACAAGATACAGCGCCATCTTTAGCGATTGAAGCTGTAGTAAAATTTGCCTCGATAGCTGTATTGATGGCAATAAGTCAAGACTGACGAGCTATTCCCTTCACCTATTTGCTTACTGATATCTTCTACCAGAGCCAACTTTATTCCTTAATCCGGAATATCGGTAATAACAATAGCAGCTATTTTTTCAGGTTCACATGAAATATAAGGTGTATCAATTCTTTTCATCTACACGAGTTAAAAGGATCGTAAGTGTTTCGAGGGGAACCACACGAGCCTGCTGGGCTACTTGTCCCATATGTAAATCCACATATTCAACTTCTCGCCTGTTAATTGCATCTCGCATAGCTTTATTGGCCTGATAGGGGCCACTAACATAGAGTAAATGAATTTATCAATGAAAAGCCCGGTGCATCCCAAATAATATATTCGAGACACGCCAGGCTTTACCTGCTATCTAGAAGATGTAAATTTCATCTCTACACAGGTAAAATGGCCCATTATAATCATCTGGCTCCCATAAAATGGTATACCATTCTTTAACAGCCAGTTTCTCTCTCATAAGTTATATGACCATAAATCAACACTTTTCTATAGCAGTTCATTTCCTGGCTGGACTAATCAACCCCTAACGCCATCCTCAAGGCTTGTACAGAAGAACTAACTTTCAATTAACTAAATAACTAAACCTTGTAAATAAACTTGATAGTTCGCTGTTAGAGAACAATCTAGCCCAAAAATTAAACTTTATAACTCAATAACTCTTATAGACCAAGCTTAGATACTATCATTTTAACAATATCACTTCTGTTATTTCCAGTCAAGAGGATGGTGTAGATTATAGTGAAATATAAATGAAGCTAAAATTCCAAAAAATAAAAAACAAATATTTCAATTTTAAATATTTTAAAGTTGAAAATAACATATTATTTTAACAATGCCATCAGTTTTTAAAGTTGAGTCCGTATAATTGTGTAAAATAGGTTTTCTGAAAAATAAAGAGAGCCATTTATCAAATTCCTCAGTTAGAATAAAGGTGCAAACAATACCTAACGAGAGGAGATTTGAAATGGCTCAATATC
>JASKKH010000035.1 GCA_030154265.1 Clostridia bacterium | reverse complement strand
ACCCTTGACTGGCGACTGGCAAGCTGAATAATTTAAGCGTCGGTGTTCAGGTGGGTTATACTGACTGAGGAATTTTACACACAATTTAGGACTTGATCTATTCCTTGTTTTTATTTATTTTTTTAGTAATTCATCTTCACTTTTATCTTGTAAATAAATTGCATTATAGTTCCTATCTGAAGAATTTTCATACATGGTATAACCTTTTTTCTTACAACGGTTACAGCTATTTCTGGGTATGAATATAACCTTAATTTTATTACCTCGATCAGTACGGGATTCAATCCAGGATAAACCATTACACGCTTCACAGACCAATGTTGTTTCTTGTTGTGTCTCTAAAAGGCCTTCAGTGTCATAGAATATATTTCTCTGGCGGGTTATTTCGTTTTTATCTTTAATATATTCCTTACGCAGATAATCTCGTTTTTTCCAGGCCTCATAAGTTTCAGCACATAATTTAGTTATATATTCACTAACTTTAGAAGTTTGGCTAACCTTTTCCGGAGTATAATCAGGTTCGTAAATGTTAGAATAGTCGAGACCAGCCATTGCCAAGATGATTCCAAGGTTAACATAAGGAAGAGCACCCTCAATAGAATATCCGCCTTCCAAAACTGCTATATCGGGATTTAGATAATCATTTAAAATAGCGTAACCCTGAGCTGAAAAACGCATGCTTGTGATGGGGTCGGTATAATGGTTATCTTGACCGGCTGAATTAATAATAAGATCAGGTTCAAAATCGTTTAAAACCGGTAAGATCAGGTGCTTTAGAGCATATAGAAAACCTTCTTCTCCAGTATCAGGTGGCAATGGCAAGTTTAGATTATAACCAAAGGCATTTGGCCCACCAAATTCATTTAGAAATCCTGTTCCGGGAAATAATGTCCGGCCATCTTGATGGATAGATATGTACAATGTATCTTTGTCGTGCCAAAATATATCCTGACTACCATCCCCATGATGGCAGTCTGTATCAATTATAGCTATTTTTTTATGTCCGTATTGTTTACGAATGTACTCGACCATGATGGCTTCCATATTAATATTACAAAAGCCTCGTGCTCCATGGACAATACGAAAAGCGTGGTGTCCTGGTGGCCGGACAATAGCAAAAGCTTTATCTACTTCACCTTTTAGGACCACATCAGCTGCTACCATAGCCCCCCCGGCAGCTATTAGGTGAGACTGTTTTACATGTGTTTCTACATCTGGGTAACAAATATGTACACGTTCTATATCTTTTTTATTAGCTAGACGGGGGCGGTATTCGTAGATACCCTCAATGTCAAAAATTCCCTCTTCAATAATTTGGTCTTGTGTATATAATAATCGTTCCTCTCTTTCTGGATGGGTTGGGTCAATGGCCCAATCGAATGCAGGAAAAATTACCAAACCGAGGGTGTTTTTAGCCTTATACATTTTTGTCACCTCTTTTGAGAGGATTAACTTGGGGTTTAACTTGGACTTTGACTCGTATATTTTTGCCGGTTGTAAAAAATCCGGAAACCATATTGAACGACTGTTCTTCAATAACTTCAAGTTCAGGAGTATTTGTGTCAGGATTTAAACTTTTAATTCGATACTCTAGTAATTCTAAAGCTCGTTGTCGTGCTTCACTTAGTGAGAAGTTTGGAGGTATTTTTTCTCTAATTCCTTCCTCAGGGACTATTAAAGTACCTTGTTCAGTATCAGCTATAAGGGTTAATTCAGTAGTTGGTTGGCTTAAAGCGGTACCTATAGCGTTGGCTACTTCTGAAAAACTTGGAACTATAACAGGTAAACCAAAACTGGCCTCAAGATAGTGCGCCAGTGCTTTTGCAGGTGCACCAATTACAATAACCTTGTGTGGTGTTATTTTCCTATCTTCGATCATTTCACGAACAGTATAAACAGGTCTACTATTAATCTGATTTAAAATAGTTTTTGTACGCTTGACAATAGCAGAAGTCATATCATCAATAATTTTTTTGGCCATTTCTTTAGTATTAAGACCATAATAAAATCCTAATTGAGTTATACCTTCTTTTGCTAGTTTTTTATCTCCTAAATCAATATCACCCAAGGTAATTAAGGCATCAGTAGGGGTAACTGTAGGACCACCTAGAGCTTTAGCTTTTCCTAGGCGCTCTGGGCCAATGATTAATCTACCTTTATCTATTTTTAAGTAACTATCTCCACCTACTCCCAGAGAATGACTATATAGTGCACGTACTAAAGTGGGATATCCTTCTATATTTATGCCTTTGGGTACAAAAAGAGGTACTCCATCTACAAGAAAAGCAATATCTGTAGTTGTTCCTCCGATATCGAGAATAATGGTATCTTCAGATGTTTGAGCTAGAGCTAGAGCACCCATTATACTTGCTGAAGGTCCAGCTAATATGGTTTCAACAGGTAGTTCTATGGATGCGTCCAGTGAGATTGTACCACCGTCTGCCTTCAGAATATGAGGGGAAAGATTTAAGTGTTTTTTGTTCATGTAAGTACTGATAGCATTTGCAAAGAATTTATATGTACTGCTTACAGCACTATTATAATAGGCAGTATAAATTCTCCTTGGAAAATTTAATTGGCCTGATATTCGGTGGCCAAGAGTAATAAAGTCATAAGAAGGGGAAAGGGTTTCCTTAATTTTAAGTTCATGTTCGGGATTTCTAGTTGAAAACTTACTTACAATCGCCAAATGTTTTATACCGGCTCTTTGTAATTCTTTATCAGCGGCCTTAATTTGGGATGGTTTTAATTGACCTGTTGGACGTCCACGATGATCAATAGCACCTGCCAAAATAAAATTTTTTGCCCCACACTCAAATTCCTTAACGTTTACCCCCGGACCAGGCTCAATCAACATACCAACTGGATCAGTTTTTCCGGTAACAATGGCATTTGTACAAACTGTTGTACTAAGATTAATACGTTCAATTTCAGTAGGATTTATATCATAAAGTATGTTTTCCAGGGCTTCACTAATTGTAGATAAAAAATCTTCGTTATTAGTAGGTGTTTTTGAATGACGTATAACTTTACCATCTTTTATTAGGACAGTATCAGTATGTGTTCCACCCATATCTAAACCTACATACATCAATATCCGCCTCCTGTTTTTAATTTTAAACTTAACTAAAAATGGGTTCAATAAATACTTACTATTTTTAGATATAATAGTACCTTTTTACAGCCGTTCTTTTTAGTGTTATAAAAAGCATATTTATAAACAGCTATTAAATTAATGCCTTGCTAGTTGAGAGGAGAGTTTTTTCTATGGTGTCCAGGTTAACAAATATACATAGCAAGGTTATATATCAAGGAGAGACTTATTATAGTAATGTTACCATTGAGTCGTCAACCACTACAGAAGTTGAAATTAATTATCCTGAAACAACTATCTGTTTGGTAAAAGTTAAAGGTATTATAAATATGTATGATGGCCCTATTTACGTCCACGATGGAATAATTAGAGAAATTAAAATTAGTCCTGGTAAGGATGAAGTTATCTTCTTCATTTTCCTAGATGAGCCGGTTGAAGCAAACATAGATACTATTGCTGGAATTCCATTTCGAATTAGAATAAATTTTAGTCGCCAACCTATGACAGATTTCTATCAGAATAAGGTTTTAGTAATTGATCCCGGGCATGGAGGAACAGATGGCGGGCAAAGGGGACCAGTAAACCTTTGGGAGAGGGATACTGCGTGGAAGACAGCTATGGAATTGGTCAAAGTTTTAAAAGATTTTAAGGCAAAAGTTGTTTTAACACGTGAAAAGGATGAAAACCCTTCCTGGCAAGAACGCATAAATAAAGTACCCACTAATACCCTCTGTTTTATAAGTTTACATCAATATCACAGTAATGATTTAAGCCAACGTGGAACCTTAGTCCTTTATAATGAACTTGCACCAGGAAATGAAAAATTGGCAAACCAGGTTATGGAAAGTATTATTGGAAGAGTGAAGACGCCCAGCTTAGGGGTTAAAGCTGAAAAAGAGCTATCAAAACTAGGGGAATTACCTGCCCTTAAGATTAAGCCGGTTACTATTACCAATTGGGTTGATGAGGGATTATTAAGAAATCCAAACTTTTACAAAAAAATAGCTCTTGCCACATCGGTTGGAATAAAGCAATTTTTTAAAATGGGAGAAATAGGGCATGAATAAAGAAAATATTACTTTTAATAAAATACCTATTCGAACCCATATTATAACAGACAAAGATAATATTATTGATATTACAAAAAAATATTGCGAGGGTATTGCTAAGCCAGGGGATGTAATAGCTATAGCTGAGAGTGTGGTAGCTATAACCCAACAACGTGCTATATTACCTGAAGATGTACACCCAAACAAAATTGCACGATTCCTATGCCGTTTTCCTGGTAAAGACGGTAGTTTAGCTACACCTACAGCAATGCAATTAGCTATCTCAGAAGTAGGCTTAATACGTATATTTGCAGGTTGTGCCGCAGCAGCTTTTGGAAAAATAATCAAGAAAAAAGGATTATTCTATATAGTTGCAGGACGTCAATTAGCCCTGATTGATGATATTGCAGGAACTATGTACCCTTATGAAAGACATATTGTTATGGGACCCAAAAATCCCCAGAAATTAGTGCAAGAGATTAAAAAAGCTACAAAAGCAGAAGTTGTGATAGTCGATGTTAATGATAAAAAATGTGTAGATATTTTAGGAATAACAGATAAAAAATATGTAAAATCTGTAAAAGAAGCGTTAAGGGATAATCCTTTTGGAAATGAAGATGAACAAACTCCTATCGTAATTTTGAGTAAATCAAAAAGAAAGTTCAATTAATCGCCTCTAAAGGCGATTTTTTACTTGTGCTGAGGGCGGTGAAAAACATATAATAATTGGGAAAGTATCTTTGGAGGTGTCTTATTTTGAAACATGTAGTAACTCTAATACCTGGTGATGGGACAGGCCCTGAAATAATTGATGCTACTAAACGTGTCCTAGATGCAAGTGGTGCTAACTTAGAATGGGAAGTAATGCCGGCTGGGAAAGCTTCTCTCGAGAAATATGGTAATGTATTACCTGATGAAACCCTGGAATCAATTAGAAGAAATAAAGTAGCTCTTAAAGGGCCTATTACTACACCTGTTGGTACTGGTTTTCGTAGTGTAAATGTTGCTATACGTAAGAATTTAGATCTTTATGCTAATGTACGTACTTTCAAAAATCTACCGAATGTACCATCTCGTTATGAAGATGTAGACATTGTCATGTTTAGGGAAGCTACTGAAGACCTTTATGCAGGTATAGAACATATGGTTGGTGATTATGCAGCTGAGAGTATCAAAATTATTACCCGTAAAGGTTCGGAACGTATAGCCCGTAGAGCATTTGAATATGCTCAGAAAAATGGTCGTAAAAGAGTTACCGTCGGCCACAAGGCGAATATTATGAAATACAGTGACGGACTTTTCATGAAGACATTTTTTGAAGTTGCCAAAGACTTCCCTGAAATAAATGCAGACGATCGGATTATTGATAACTTAAGTATGCAGTTAGTCCAGAAACCTGAAGAATATGAAGTAATTGTTTTACCTAACCTTTATGGAGACATATTGTCAGATCTTTGTGCTGGCTTAGTCGGAGGTTTAGGAGTTGCTCCAGGTGCCAATATCGGCGATGAAGCCGCGGTTTTTGAACCAATACACGGCAGTGCTCCTAAATATGCAGGGCTAAATAAAGTCAATCCATTAGCAACTATTTTATCTGGACTTATGATGTTAGAACATATAGGTGAAAAAGAGGCTTATGACCGGGTTTACAAGGCCATTTTAGACGTTTTGGCTGAAGGAAAATCCCTTACTTATGATCTCGGTGGTAGTGCCGGAACTAGTGACGTAGCAGATGCTATTATAGATAAGATGTCCTAAAATAATGAATTAGGAGGGCAAAGATGGCTCTATTTGCCATCGCTGACTTACACTTAGGTCGGGATATGTCTATGTTCGGACCTAAGTGGCAAAACCACAGTACCAAATTGGCATGTAACTGGCGGGAAGTTGTAGGAAAAGAAGATACAGTTTTAATTCTAGGAGATATTAGTTGGGGTTTACATCTAGAAGATGCTATTCCAGATTTACAATTTGTAAAATCTTTACCAGGCATCAAGCGACTTTTGAAAGGAAACCATGATTATTGGTGGCAGACCGAAAAAAAAATGAAGGCTGCAATTCTTGATGATAATATGTCCCTGCTTAAACCAGAAATTATAGCAGGTGTAGCCATATGTGGGACAAGGGGTTGGTTAGTTCCTCAAAACCCCCTTTATAATAAAGAAACTGATACAAAGGTATATAATAGAGAAGTATTACGTTTGGAAATGGCCCTTGGTGCTGTTGCAAAAATTCATCAAGAAGAACCAATAGCTGTAATGATGCACTATCCACCTGCTTATCGAGGCGAAATTACTGATTTTATCAGTCTTATGCAAAAATATAATGTCAGCCATTGTTATTATGGACACTTACATGGTGCAGATCATGAACGAGCTTTGGTAGGACAGGAATGGGGTATTAATTTTCATTTAGTTGCTGCTGACTTTATTGACTTTACCCCAGAATTAATAAGTATATAGTTTTTAGGTGAAAGGCGACCTGAAAAATTTATCAGGTCGCTTTTTATTTTTGGAACTTAAACCATTTAATAACGTCTAATTATTAGGAAATAGTAAATATATAATCAAGCACGTAAGAAGATATTCTAATTTTTTATAAAAATGGAGGTATAATATTGCTAATTAGGATTAAAAACAAATACAAATTTATATTAGCTTTATTCTTAGTTTTATGTTTATTATCTAACCCAATTATTGCTTTTGCAAATCCCTCATGGCAAGTAATTTCAAAAGCAGATAGAATTCCCTTGGCTACAGGTGTAGAATACTCTGATTTTAAAATTATAAATGATAACTATAATGAGAATTTAAAGGTAATTAACATAAATTTAAAAGATAAATACACGGTCTTAAAGACTGCTGTTTCTAACGACAATTTAGCCATCGAACAGGAAAAACCAACTTCAATGGCAGAGAGATTATCAAAGCAAGGACTGGCAGCAGTAGCAGTGACCAATGGTGACTTTTATAGCACCAAGCTTCCTTTTTTACCTATTGGTTTACAAATAAGTAATGGTGAATTATTGATTAGTCCTCAAGGATTTCCAGCGTTTGGACTTTGTAAAGATAAAAGCATCGTTATCGGAACTCCTGAATTAAAATCATATTTATAAGTCGAAAGAAAAGAAACTAATAATGAAAAAAGTAAGAAAGAACTTCATACTTATCCGATAAAAAGTATTAACCGCCAAAGGGATACTAATGGTCTTGTGCTATATACTCCTGCTTTTGCTAAAAGTACCAAGACTAATGATAATGGGATTGAGATTTTACTAAAAGATGTAGACTTGCCTTTAAAAGCTGGTAAAACTTATGAGTGTACTGTAGAAGCCAAAATTATTAATAAGGGAGATAACCCAATTCCTCGAAATGGTTTTGTAATATCAGGTCATGGTAAAGCCCGCGATTTTTTAAGTCAAATAAAAGAAGGGGATAAGGTCAAATTTACATGTAAATTTACTGATAAACGTTGGAATAAAGTTGTAGAAGCAATTGGCGGTCGCGACATAATTATTCAAAATGGTAAGATAGCTATACCTAAGGAAAGTAAGGACATGCTTGTATCAAAACGCCATCCTCGGACCGCCTTAGGGGCAACTAAGGACGGTAGATTAGAAATAGTTGTTGCTGACGGTCGTCAACAAGGGTATAGTGAAGGTATGAATTTGTACGAACTTGCGGAGTTTATGTTGAATAGGGGAATAGTAGCTGCAATCAATCTTGATGGAGTTGGGTCTTCAGTACTTGCTGCACGTAAAGTTGGTGAGAATTTTGTATCAGTACTAAACAGGCCTTCAGACGGATTTGAAAGGGCTGTAACAAATGGACTGGCTGTTTTTTCCACTGCCCCTCAGGGTAAGCTAAGTCATTTGTACCTATTTCCCAAAAAGATCAAGGTATATAAAGTTAGTAAGGTTCAATTTATTTTAAAGGCCCAAGATGATTATTATAACCCAATAGAATTGCCTTCCAATGTAACTTGGAGAGCAAGTAGAAGGTTGGGCAAGTTTATATCTCCGGGTTTATTTAGAGCAGATAGAGTAGGTGAAGGTAAAATTACTGCTCGGATAAGGAATTTGAGAGCTACTTCTGAGATAAAAGTTGTTGATGAGGTTAGTAAGATTAAAATTACTCCTGACATAGCATTTTTGGAACCTGGTAGTACTAAACAATTCGCAGTTAAAGCTTTTGATGAAAATAATGAAGAAATTTATGTAGATAAGGAATTGTATGAATGGAGTATTAGCCCAGAGTTTGGTCAATCAAAACTAGAAAAAGGACAATTAACTGTAAATGGTAAAGTAACTAATGGTAAGATAACTGTTAAGCTTGGGGACTCTGAAACTGTTGCTAAAATAAATCCAACTGTTGAATTACAAGTACAAGGAAAGATTAAAGCAGGGAAGGAATTAAAATTAATAGCTTGTGACTCTGAAGGTCTCCCTCTTAAAGGAGCCATAATTACATGGGTAAACTCAGGTGAATCAATTGGGAAAGTTACGGTTACGGCTTCGGCTCTATATTTAAGGAAGGGGCCTGGAACAGAATATAAAGTAAAAGACTTACTGCCTAATGGATTAAAGTTGACAGTTTTATCAAGAGAGGAAAATAATTGGTTGCATGTTTTACTCCCTGAAGGTAGGGAAGGATATGTGTCTGGAGAGTATGTTAGCGTACAAACAGGTAATGACATTTTAGGAAAAACAAATGACCAAGGAGAATTATGTTTTATCCCCAGAACAGTTGGCAGTTATGAATTTAAAGCTCAAAAAGATGGATATATTGATGGGACTTTAATGCTTTATATTTAACTTAATATCTAGGAAAATTCAATTCAAAAAAGTATCCCGTATCACTACCAAAGTGGTACGGGATAAGCTATTTTATACGTAATTTTAATATTCCAAGTAAGGCTAAAAATTTCGGAAAAAACTTTTGGGATAGCACCTTTTTATTTTGCAACTAGAAAAAGGCTTTGTTTAACGGTCAAAATAAATGTTTTTACCAGTAGCAGAAATGGGAATACCTGCTATGATGTCAGCATCCATCAGGTTTGTCTTTTTAGCAACAACGCCTATTCTATACATAATTCGGTTATCGGCATTCAACATACCAGCTATTTTAGCAGCTGAACCCAGAGCTATTCCCATGTCGAGCAAACGCCAAGCACAGATTGGGCCAGCAAATTCGCTCTCCATATGTAAATCATTTAATTCGGAACATTTGGGAACCCCACAGGCACCGCAGTTAAGACCAGCTTTCGCAGCATTTTTTAGTCCAACTAATAATACTGCATCAGAGTTGCGAATGTTTTCCCCATCACGGTCAAAATTAATTTTGTTGGATTCTTGACCATATTTAATCATATCATCAGCAAGTTTTTCTAGGGTATCACCTTCAAGTATTTTTAATTCAACAAAATCTTTACCAGCAGCTTTAGGTGCAGTTCGAGCAGCAATGGCCATCAATTCAGCGATAATTCCCATAGCTTTAAATTCAGACATCTTTTTACCTCCTTATATTAATTTAAACAAGAAACCTTAAAATATTAATTTCAGTATATTACTCATTATTCCAATCTAGACTGCGGTATTGAATAGCTTCTGCTATGTGTATATCATTTATTAATTTATCTCCATTCAGGTCGGCTATGGTAAGGGCTACCTTAAGTATTCGATCATGGGCCCTCATAGATAAATTAAGTTTATTAAATGCTTCAATTAACATTCGTCGTGCAGATGTTGTTAGTTGGCAAAATTGTTGAATATGTTTACTTGACATTGCAGCATTACACGTAATACCAGTTTCTTTAAGTCTTTGCAGCTGCCTCTGTCTGGCCAACTTTACTCTTTCCCTAATGGTTGTAGAATTTTCAACTGGTGTTTCGTTTTGTATTTCTGTATATGTTAAACGCGGTACTTCTAAATGAAGGTCAATACGATCAAGAAGTGGTCCAGATAATTTTTTTCGATACTGGTTGATCTGATGTGGGGTACAGACACATTCTTTGTCTTGATCCCCCAAAAAACCACAGGGACAGGGATTCATGCTGCCGATCAAAAGAAAAGCTGCGGGATAAGTAACGGTTGTTGCTAACCGAGAGATGGTGACAACTCTATCTTCCAGCGGTTGGCGCAAAGCTTCTAAAACATCGCGTCGGTATTCAGCCATTTCATCTAGGAAAAGAACACCATGAGTTGCCAGACTTACTTCCCCAGGCTTGGGAATCCTGCCACCGCCAATTATACTGGCAGATGAAGCGGTGTGATGAGGTGCTCGAAAAGGTCGTTCTGTAATAAGTCCTTGATTAGGGGCTAATAGACCTGCAGCACTGTGAATTTTAGTTACTGTTAGGGCTTCTTCATAGGTTAAAGGGGGTAGGATTGATGGTAAGCTCCGAGCTAACATGGTTTTCCCTGCTCCGGGACTACCCATTAAAAGAATATTATGGCCGCCTGCAGCAGCGATCTCCAATCCTCTTTTAGTGGCTAATTGGCCTTTAATATCAGCTAAGTCAATAGTATAAACTTGATTGTTTTGATTGAGCTTTATATTTGGTTTTATTCTAGGTAGTTTCTCTTTGCCGTTCCAGTAATTAACAACTTGCGACAAGTTATGAGCAGCCAATATTTCTAATTTAGAAGCCAGGGATGCTTCATTAGCATTAGCTGCAGGAACTATTAAAGTAGCTCCTGGATCAATTTCCTGAAGTGCTAAAGCCATTGGTAAAACTCCTGGAACAGATTGAAGACTGCCTTCTAAGGAGAGTTCGCCAATGGCATAAACTTTTTTTTGTGTTTCATGGTGTTTTTTGCTAGTCGCAGCTATGATACCTAAAGCAATTGGTAAGTCATAGATGGCTCCTTCTTTTTTTATGTCACCAGGTGCCAGGTTGACAATAATTCGACGTAATGGAAATTCAAAACCAGAGTTCTTTAGTGCAGCCCGAACCCTTTCACGTGCTTCCTTAACTGAGGTGTCCGGAAGCCCTACGATTTCTACGACAGGGAGGCCATTACTTATGTCTACTTCAACTCTAACTTTTTGCCCTTCTAAACCTAAAAGGACAATAGAATTAATTATTGCTAACATTTTTACCTCCAGGTTTGGACATATACCAAAATGTTGCATTCGCCATAAACTGTGGTTCTTCCTGCTTAGAAAAAAAGACTTTAATTTTTTTGTATCTATGATTAAAATACTTGTAGTGTGTCAACAATCCTAAAATAACTGTCAATATAAAAAGGAAGCGTTATTGTGGTAAAAAATGTATCAATGAGCTTAGCAAAGTCGGCTGTAATTATGAGTTTGGCTTCAGCTTTATCTCGTGTTCTTGGTTTTTTACGTAATACAGCAATATCGGCTTTGTTTGGGCAGAATGAATTAACAGATATGCTTAATACTGCTTTCATAATACCAGATACTATCTATTTAATTTTGGTAGGTGGAGGAATTAGTTCAGCGTTTATTCCTGTTCTATCGAGTTATCTGGCTGAAGGGGAAGAAGATTCCGTATGGAAAGTGGTTAGTATTGCCTTTAACTTAGTTTTCGTTGCAGTAGGATTGGCTGTTATATTAGGGATGATTTGGACTCCTCAACTTGTCCATATAGTGGCTCCGGGTTTTAATAGTGAACAGGTTATGTATACAAGCTATTTAACTAGAATTGTCCTCTTGGCAATTTTATTTCATTGTTTAAATGGGGTCTTAATGGGGACAGAATATGCTTATCAGTTTTTTGTTGCTACTGCTGTCGGACCATTAGTTTATAATGCAGCCATTATAATTTTTGGTCTTACCCTTGCTAATAGTTATGGTATAGCTGCCTTTGCTATTTCAACTCTCATTGGAGCTGTTCTAAACTTTTTGGTACAACTCTGGGGTATATGGCATTTAAAACCTTCCTATCGCTTTGTTTTAAACTTCAATAATGAAGGAATTCGTAAAATTTTAAAATTAATGCTACCAGTAACAATAGGACTTTCTATTACACAACTGAATCTTTTCTTTAATCAAACTTTTATAGCTTCATACCTTCCTAGTGGTTCAATAAATGCTTTAACTTTAGCAAGTCGAGTTGTACTAGTTCCAATACTTTTTGCTTCATCTATTGGTATAACCCTTTTACCTGCTTTAACTCGGATTATTATGAAAAATGATAGAAAGGCGTTTTCAAGATATCTTTCTAATGCTTTAAGAGCGGTAATATTCATATCTATTCCGGCTACGGTGGGATTGGTAGTTTTAGGTGAACCAGTAATAAGAATTCTATTTGAGCATGGAAACTTTACAAGTTCTGATACTTTATTAACCACAAATGCTTTGGTTTTTTATTCTCTCGGTATTACTGCTTATGGTGCTTATGAAATTTTAAGTAGGGCTTTTTATGCAACTAAGGATACAGTTACTCCTTTAAAATTAGCGTTGATTACTTTATTGGTAGGGACTGTTTTAAACTTTACTTTAGGACCTTTATATGGTGTTAGTGGCTTAGCATTGGCCTATTCAATAGCGGGTTTTGTAAATGTTATTCTTTTATTTTATTATTTACAACGTAAGGTTCAAACAGACTTTAAAAGAAGAGAGTTACTTATTACCATGGTAAAAAGCTTTTTGGCAGCCATAACTATGGGATTTTTCTTAACAACGGTGGCTAAAAATCTAACACTTCCACTAGTGGGGCTGAGCTTAATGAGAGAAGGGATCGAGTTAATAACTTTTATTGTTTTAGGGGTTTTAAGTTACGGTTGTATAGCATGGGTTTTGCGTATGGAAGAGTTAACTGTTTTTTTAAATATCCTTAGCCGTCGCCTACGACGTTCCTCGGGTACAACCGGCTAAAAGTGGGTGAAGATATGTTTCGTACTTTTTTAGCAATATGGATTGGTCGTTTAGTTTCTTTTTTAAGTCGATGGTTAAAACGAGGAGGTACTTCATTACCTGGCTATATAGCCTTAAAGATAGATCCTAACTTAATGAAGCATTTAACTTCAAATTACAAAAAAGTTATTATTGTAACCGGTACTAATGGTAAAACAACAACTGCCAACCTTTTAGCTAATATTTTAAAGGCTTCAGGATTAAAAGTAATTCATAATACCGAAGGTGCCAATATGCCGGCTGGGGTTACTACAACTTTATTAGAATCTCCTGGAGAAGTAGCTGTACTTGAAGTTGATGAAGGTACTCTTATTCATGTGACCAAACAGGTTAAGGCAGATATGGTAGTGATAACTAATTTATTACGGGATCAATTGGACCGATATCATGAGTTAGAACAATTAGTACAAGTTATAAATCGTTCGCTTTCATTTATTCCAGAAGCTACACTTGTCCTAAATGCCGATGATTCTCTCGTAACTTCTTTAGGGTTAAACAAAAACAATGTTAAATATTTTGGATTGGCTCGTAATGAGTTGAGTCAAGAAAAAACCACTGAGGTCTTAGAAGGTCACATCTGTCCAATATGCCATAAACCTTTGGAATTTAATTTTTACCATTATAGTCATTTAGGGAATTATTTCTGTCCGTCATGTTCATATTCCAGACCCAAGGCTGATTATGAGGTAAATGAAGTAAAGTTAAGTTTCCAACAAGTTTGTTTTAATCTTAACTATCCAGAGGGAGAAATCTATCTTAAAACCCAGATGCCCGGTGTATATAATATTTATAATGTCTTAGCTGCAAGCAGTACAGCGCTACAATTAAATGTGAAACCAGTAACCATTATGAAGGTAGTTGATAAATTTTTACCAGGGCAAGGTAGGGCCGAAACCTTTCATCTTCAAAACAAAAAGATAACTCTAATGCTTGTAAAAAACCCTACAGGTTTAAGTATTGGTTTAAAAACAATCATAACGAATTCCAAAGAAGCTGTATACCTATTTGCAATTAATGACTTAGCTGCGGATGGTCGAGATGTATCTTGGTTATGGGATGCAGATATAACTCTTTTAGTCGACGCTCCATATAACTTAATAATATGTTCCGGTCTTAGGGCAGGGGATATGGCTATACGCCTGAAGTATGAAGGAATTAAAATGGACTCAGTAGTAGTTGTTCCTGAACAAGAAGCAAGCGTAAATCGTTTATTATCTGAGTCGGTGTCTGAAGCAGTGATCTTTTGCACCTATACAAATTTAGCTCTTTATCGGAGAATTTTAAGGAAAAGGGGGGCTGAGAGTGAAGTTGCGTATATGTCATCTTTATCCTGAATTTCTTAATCTCTATGGGGATCGTGGTAACATACTTGTTTTGAAGCGTAGAGCCCAATGGCGGGGAATAGAAGTTCATATCACTCAGCTTTCCCTTGGTGATAAATTAGATCCAAAAGCTTATGATCTTATTTTTTTAGGAGGTGGACCTGATCAAGAGCAGGGAGTTGCTAGCGATGATTTACGTGCTAAAGGACCATGGTTAAAAGAAGCTGTAGAAGAAGGGGTTACGCTTCTGGCTATTTGTGGGGGTTATCAACTTTTAGGTCAATATTATCGCACTAATTCAGGCGAAACGCTGCCAGGGATAGGAGTTTTTGATGCCTATACCGAAGCGGGTAATGAACGTCTAAAAGGAAACATAGCCATTAGGGTTGAGGAACTTGGGGATGAAACTCCTGTTATTGGTTTTGAAAACCATGGTGGTCGAACATTTTTAGGGAATGCTTCCCCCTTAGGTAGTGTAATATACGGTGACGGGAATAATGGCCATGACCAAACAGAAGGCGTAAAGTATAAAAATGCTTTTGGTACCTATCTCCATGGACCCTTGCTTAGTAAAAATCCCCATCTTGCTGATTATCTCATTGGCCTCGCATTACAGAGGGTTTATGGGGAAGTAGAATTACAACCTTTAGATAATTCTTTAGAATTGGAAGTTAATAGGAGTGTTTACCAAAGATTTTTATCTACAAAAGGCAAATGGTGAAAAATAATGGGAGGGATATTGTGGTTAAAAAATTTACTTATTATATGCCAACCAGTGTATTTTTTGGAGAAGAAGTTTTAGAACGTTATGGAGATGCCATTAAACAATTAGGTCAACGTGCTTTGGTGGTTACTGGCCGCACAAGTGCTGTAACTAGTGGAGCTATGAATGACTTTGAAACCGTGGCAAAAAAATTAGGCCTAACATGGGTTGTATATAATAAAGTTTCTGCTAATCCAACTTTGGATACAGTAGCTGAGGCAGTAGATATAGCTCGTAAAGAAAAGGTTGATTTTGTTGTCGGTATCGGTGGTGGTTCACCACTAGATACAGCAAAAGCAATTGCTTTATTAACCCCTAACAAAGCTGAAGCCCATGAACTATACTTGGCTGATTTACCGGAAGCGCCATTACCAATAGCAACCATACCAACCACTTCTGGAACTGGAAGTGAGGTTACTCAGTATGCCGTTTTTACTTTACCAGAAAAGAAAATAAAAAAGGGATTTGGCGACAAACGTTGTTTTCCTCAAATATCTTGGGTAGATCCACGTTATACATATACACTTCCATATGATATTACTGTTGATACTGCTTTGGATGCTTTAACCCATTCTATAGAAGGTTATTTAAATAAAAACTCAACGCCTGTAAGTGACGAACTGGCTTTAGCAGGAATTTTTTATTTTGCTAAACAGAAGGATAATTTATTAGCAGGTAATTTTGAGCCTGAAACCAGGTCTGAACTTATGTATGCTTCCACTTTAGGAGGTATGGTTATTGCTCAGACTCGAACAACAGTTCTTCATAGTTTAGGTTACCCATTGACTTATAGTCATGATATACCCCACGGTCGTGCTAATGGGCTTTTATTAGCGGCTTATTTAGAGTTTATTAAAGAAGAGGAGCCTCTAAGAGTAAATAAAATACTAAATACAATAGGAATGAATTCTTTGGATGAACTAAAATTGTTTATAAACAAATTACTGCCCTCTACTGGTGAATTTTCTAAAGAGGAATTAGAACGTATGGCGGCTTTGACATTTTCCACGGCCGGGAGTCTGGCTTGGACTCCTCGCCAAGCCAGCCAATCTGATTTATTGGAGATATATCGAAAAAGTTTATAATAGTTTAAGTTAAACTTATTAATAATGAAGCCTGGGAAATTTTAAACTTCTCAGGTTTTTTTAAAACTTTTTTTAATAAACCATGCATTTCAATATGAAACATTGATTATATATGAAAGAGGTATCAACTAAAGCATTTTTCTTGGGAAGGATATTAGAGTAGTGTCCGGTATAATGGTGTAAAATTGGGGCCTGAAAGCAAGAAGGGCCACCGTCCCTCTGGTAATGGGTATTTGAGCCAAAAAAAAACCTTAACCGGAGGGATGAACGATGGCCCAATACCAAGTTACCATAGACGGAGACATTTTGCAGCAGCTTTTTCAAAAAGATGAGGGTCTGGCCAAGCTGGTCGAGCAAGTCTAGAATCAGGTCCTTGAAGCGCAACTAACTGAACAGCTTCAGGCCGCTCCTTACGAGCGTACCGAGACACGTCAGGGATATCGTAATGGTCATA
>JASKKH010000013.1 GCA_030154265.1 Clostridia bacterium | reverse complement strand
CAAAATGGTAGATACTCCTGTTTATCTAAATGCTAAAGACATTTTGGCAGCTCAAGCAGAAATTGATGCAAAAGAAGCTGCTTTGAAAAAAGCAAGAGGAGAAGAATAAGCGAAAAAATTCTCTTTAAATAGGTATTCTGGGGCTGGTAGCTGCTTTGGCAACCAGCTCCTTATTTATATAGATATATATTAATTTTGTGTTAAGATGTGAATTTTCTGTGGGAGGAAAAAAATTTGAACGAGCAAGAGAAAGCACTAAAACTTCATGAAAAATGGCATGGGAAAATTGAAATTCATAGTAGGACACCACTACGTAATCCAATAGATCTATCTTTAGCTTATACACCAGGGGTGGCTGAACCCTGTAAGGCAATATGTAAGGAAATTCATAAAGATCCTAAAAAAGTGGATGTATATACAAGACGTTGGAATCTTGTTGCTGTAGTAACAGATGGTTCTGCTGTTCTTGGCCTAGGTAACATTGGACCTAAAGCAGGATACCCTGTAATGGAAGGCAAATGTGTTCTCTTCAAACACTTTGCTGGTGTAGATGCTTTTCCAATATGTTTAGATACTCAGGATACTGAAGAAATTATTAAGACTGTCCAATATCTATTACCTACCTTTGGGGGTATTAATTTAGAGGATATTTCCGCACCACGTTGTTTTGAAATTGAAAGACGTTTAAAGGAAACATTGTGTATTCCTGTATTTCATGATGACCAACATGGTACGGCTGTAGTAACTTTAAGCGGTGTAATTAATGCATGTAAACTCACTGGTAGGGAGCTTGAAGATCTCCATGTAGTTGTTAATGGAGCAGGTGCAGCAGGAATTGCTTGTGCCAAACTTCTTCTTGATGCAGGCGTTAAGGATTTATTTGTTTGTGATTCTAAAGGTATTATTTCTTCTAAACGTAAAGACCTTAATGAATTTAAGAAAATGATACTTAAATATACTAATAAAGAAGATCGTTCGGGAACATTGAAAGATGCATTAGTTGGCGCTAATTGCTTTATTGGTGTATCTGTAGCAGGTGCAATTAATCAAGAGATGATTCGTTCTATGGAAAAGGACCCAATAATTTTTGCCATGGCCAATCCTGTTCCCGAAATACTTCCCCATGAGGCTCTTGAGGCTGGAGCTGCAGTTGTTGCTACTGGACGTAGTGATTTTCCGAACCAGGTTAACAACGTTCTCGGGTTTCCTGGTATTTTCCGTGGTGCTCTCGATGTAAAGGCTAGTGACATAAATGAAGCTATGAAGATGGCAGCAGCAAAAGCCATAGCTGATTTAATAGATTATAAGGATTTAAGACCTGATAATATTATTCCCAGTGCGTTTGACATCAGGGTAGCACCTAATGTTGCTGCTGCTGTTGCTAAAGCGGCTGTTGAAACTGGGGTTGCTCAGGATCCTAAAGACCCCGAATGGGTAAAAAAACATACTCAAAGACTTGTTTACAATAGGTAAATTTATTCAATATTCTTTATCCTCTTAAGTCTCTTTTTCTGTTAACTTATGGTTATCAGGGAAAGAGATTTTTTTTATTTTTTAATAAAAAATAAGATTATATTTAGTAATTTTTCCTTGGACAGAGTCCATACTATTAGTAGTAATTTAATGGAGGTGGAACTTAATGGATATCACCAATTTTGATCAATGGCTAAATACTTTAGGTGAAGCTTTACAAAAAGCAGAAAAAGCAGGTATGTCCGATCAAACTATAGTTAATTCTGCAAAGCAGTTAGGGGATTACCTGGCTAGTAATGTAGAGCCCGATGTTCCCCAAAACAGGTTATTAAAAGAAATGTGGGAAAATGGCACCGAAGAAGAGCAAAAAGCAATGGCAAGTATGCTCGTAAAAATGGTTAAGAACCGCAATTTACATTAAACATCATATAAAATTAACCCCGGTATTAAACATGGGGTTAATTTTATATGAACACATTTCCTAAAGTAATCATATTTGCTATAATCAAAATTGATGGATAAGTTTAGAAAAAAGGGGGGGTGTATTTAATTGTTGGTAAATGTTGTAATTAACTCAACCCCCAACGTAATTAATAAGATATTAACCTATAGAGTATCTCCTGACTTAAAGGATTTGGTTAAAAAAGGTTCTCTGGTTTTAGTTCCCATTGGAAAACAAGAAGCTACGGGCATAGTAATAGACTTTATTTATGATATAGCAAAGAAAGGTATTAAACAAATTAAGCAAGTAATAGAAACAGATTTTATACCGCCTAAGATGTTAAAATTGGGCTACTACTTATCAGAAAGATATTTTTGTCCTTTAGGTATTGCCTTAAACACACTTGTACCTCCGGCAATGAATAGACGCTTAAAATACCGATGGCGTTGGCAGCCTCTAAATGAATCAGAAAATAAAGAAGCGGTTTCGCTAGCCCATTTTTTATCTCCTACTGCTGGATTAATAGCGGACTTTTTATTAAAGAAAAAGACAATAAGTGAAAGCCAATTTTCTAAGTTCGGCAAAAAAAGTGAGATTATAAGGGAACTAAATTTATTAGAATCCCATGGCCTTGTTAAGAAGGAATGGTTTTGGCAGAAGGCACCACGGCAACGACAGCGTTTATGGGTAGAAACACGTCCGGAAGCAGTTGAAGCAGTTGAAAATTTAAGAAAAAAGGCTCCACGCCAGGCTGCTATTCTTCAAAATCTTTTAACGAATGGTCCGCAATTGGTTTCAGCCTTAACTAGCGGAGGAGGATACAGTTCCCTTAAGCGTTTAAAAGAACAAGGATTAATTAATTTTAGTGAACAACTTCCTATTAAGGCTAATGATAATTTTAATGAAATAAACCTTAACAAAGAGCAGCAACAGTCCGTAAATGCGATAGTAAATTGTTTGGGAAAATATAAAACCTTTTTATTACATGGAATTACTGGAAGTGGTAAAACAGAAGTTTATTTAAGAAGTGCTCGTGAAGCTCTGAAAAAGGGATATCAGGTTTTACTATTGGTTCCGGAACATGCACTTATACCCCAAATGTTAAATCGTGTTAGACAGGAGCTTGGAGAAGAACAAGTAGCTGTTATTCAAGGAAACTTACCAGATGGTGAAAGAACAGAAATATGGAAGAAATCATTAAAAGGAAAGATTAAGATAGTAATTGGTACCCGGGCAGCTCTTTTTGCCCCCTTGCCACGATTAGGCCTCATTATATTGGATGAAGAGCATGTAAGTAGTTATAAACAAGATCAAGCGCCACGTTATGACGCACGTGAAGTAGCTATTAAAAGGGGGATTATGGAGGAAGCGGTAGTAGTATTTGGTAGTGCTACTCCAAGTACTGAAAGTTATTATTTAGCCAGAAGTGGCAGAATTGGTTTATTACAATTACCTCTACGCGTAGGCAATTTAAGTTTACCTAAGGTAGAAATAGTTGATCTAAGGAAGGAATTTCGCACTGGTAATCATGGTTATTTAAGTAGAACATTAAAACAGAAAGTTTCAAATACACTAAGAACAGGTAAGCAGGCTATTCTTTTTTTAAATCGTCGTGGTTATGCACCACAAGTAATTTGTCGAAATTGTGGTCAAGTGACTTTGTGTGATAACTGCGGTATTGCTTTGACTTTTCATAACGACAGTACACTACGTTGTCATTACTGTGGTCATGTGGCTAAATTTAAGGATAAATGTAAATTTTGTGGTGGAAAATTAGCACGTTTGGGTATTGGAACACAAAGGTTAGAAGAAGAAGTAAGGGCTTTATGGCCTAAAGCAAAAATTTTAAGAGCCGATGCGGATACTATTACCGGAAGGGGCCAATGGGAAAAAATATATAGTACGTTTTTGAAAGGGCAAGCAGATATATTAATTGGTACTCAAACTATTGCTAAAGGAATGGATTTTCCTAATGTTGATGTAGTAGGGGTTATTAATGCAGATTTATCTTTGTATCAACCGGATTTTCGTGCTAGAGAACGTACTTTTCAGATTTTAACACAAGTAGCAGGACGTGCTGGCCGCAAGTCTCTTGGAGGAAAAGTTTTTATTCAAACATATAATCCTGACGATCCGGCTATTGTTTTGGCTGCAAAACAAGATTATAAGAGCTTTTATGAACAAGAAATAAAGCTTCGTAAGGCTTTAAACTATCCTCCTTTTATTAAGTTAGTATGTTTAGGGTTTATAGGTACTAACGAAGCAAGGGTTATTGAAACAGCTCATACCTTAACTCAGTTAATAAATTCTTCTGAAAGTAATATAGAAGTTTTGGGACCAGTGCCAGGATATCCACCTCGGTTGAATAACAATTACCGTTGGCAAATAATGCTTAAGCTAACAAATTGGGCAAACAACAAGAAAACTTTAGTAGAATGTTTGAAGACGTTTCGTAACCATTCTGATATTCGCATTATAGTTGATGTAGGCCCAATTAATAATTGGTAAGGGGGCAAGATAATGGCTATCCATAATATTTTGACATTGGGGGACCATATATTGAGAGAAAAATCACAACCTGTAAAGAAGATAACCCCCAATATATTAAAACTGTTAGATAATTTAGCAGACACAATGTATGATGCACCAGGGGTGGGTTTAGCTGCCCCTCAGATAGGAGTTTTAAAAAGGGTAATTGTTGTTGACGTTGGTGAGGGTTTGATTGAACTTATAAATCCTGAAATAATTGATAAAAAAGGTAGAACGGTAGAGCCTGAAGGGTGTCTTAGTGTTCCGGGGGCTTTAGGCGAAGTACCGAGGTCTCAATTTGTAACTGTAAAAGGGCTTGATCGTCATGGGCAGGAAAAAGAGATAAACGCTGAAGGTCTGTTGGCACGTGCTCTTCAACACGAAATTGATCATCTCGATGGTATTGTTTTTGTTGATAAAGTAGTGCGTTGGCTAGAAAACAAACCTGAGGAGTTGTAAAGATGCGCCTGGTATACATGGGAACTCCAGATTTTGCTGTTCCATCTTTAAAAGAGCTAATAAAAGCTGGTTATGAAATTTTAGGCGTCGTATCTCAGCCTGATAGGCCAAGGGGGAGAGGGAAAAAATTACAACCGCCTCCGGTTAAAGTTACAGCTATAGAAGCTGGTCTTTCGGTACTTCAGCCAGTTAATATTAAGGATACTGATTTTTTATCTACAATGGCATCATGGCAACCGGATGTTATTGTGGTAGTAGCTTTTGGCCGCATTTTACCCCAGGAAATATTAAATTTACCTAAGCTAGGTTGCATTAATTTACATGCCTCTCTTTTACCGAAGTATCGAGGTGCAGCCCCCATTCATCGGGCGATAATGAACGGGGAGAAAGTAACAGGTAATTCTACCATGTGGATTAGCCAACAATTAGATGCTGGTGATATTATCCTTCAGGAAGAGTTACCAATAGAGAGTGATGCTACTACTGGGGAGATTCATGACCAATTAGCTGTCATGGGAGCTAAACTTTTAACAAAAACCTTAGATTTACTTAAAAAAGGGAAAGCTCCCCGACAAGTACAGGATGAGTCTAAGGTAACTTATGCACTACCAATTAAGCCCGAAGAAGAGAGGATTAACTGGGAGCAACCGGTAGAGGTTATTTATAACCAAATTAGGGGTTTAAATCCATGGCCTGGTTCTCATACCTTAAGGTCTGGGAAACGACTCAAAATATACCGTTCTCGGATATTAGATAAAGATAAAACAGGTTTAGCTGGACAGGTTGTTAATGTTACCAAAGAAGGCTTTGTGGTACAAACAGGTTGTGGCCAATTACTTATTACCGAAGTCCAACCACCTGGGAAAAAAATAATGTCAGCGTCAGACTATCTACGAGGATACCCCGTTAATATCGGGGAGGTGCTGGGGTGCGTATAAAAAAACGCATCTTTATTGGCCTCTTAGCTTTAAGTTTATTGTTTTTGATAATTGTACTTTTACTTGGATGGTATCTAGTTGTTAATCCTTCTAGTTTTTTTAATCGTATGCTTTTATTTCTAGGATTAATTACCCTGGCTGCATTATTTCTTGTTATAGCTTTGGGTATTGTTTCTATTATATTAATAATTTTACAAGGTCGGAGCCAACCCTTATTTCAACACCTGGGTTTATTAGCTATAAATATTCTTTTCCCTATTGCTTTAGTTCTGGGAAAGCGTTTTGGAATAAAGAAAGATACTATAAAAGCTTCATTTATTGAATTAAATAATCAAATAGTTCGTATTCAAGGTTTAATTGTTAAACCTGAAAAGATACTTCTTCTAGCCCCTCATTGTTTACAATGGAGTGGTTGTCCTCATAAAATTACCATAGATATTTATAATTGTCGTCGTTGTGGCCGTTGTTGTATCGATTCTTTACATTCTGTAGCTGAAAAATATGGTACTCGTTTGGCAGTGGCTACGGGAGGAACGCTAGCAAGGCAATTTGTGAAAAAGTATAAACCTGAAGCTGTCGTAGCTATAGCCTGTGAACGTGATTTAACTAGTGGAATTCGAGATACTCAACCTCTGCCTGTTTTAGGTGTTTTAAACCAAAGACCAAACGGACCTTGTCTTAATACTCAGGTTAATTTAAACCAGGTTGAAAAAGCAATTCAGCATTTTATGTATGGCAAAAATGTCAGCTTTAATCAGAGTCAGAATACTGAATATAAGGTCAGTAGTGGAATGTAGGAGTGAATATATTTTGGTAAAAATGAGGAGAGTTATCTCACCAAGAGAAGCAGCTCTACAAGTTATATACCAGGTAACAGAACAAAAGGCTTTTGCTAGTTTGGCATTGAATGAGGTCTTGAATTCTTCAAAACTTGAAAGCCGTGATCGTAATCTTGCTACAGAATTAGCTTATAGTACTATTAAAGCTTGGAATACAATTGACTGGGTTTTAGACTTATTTGTAAGAGGTTCTATTAAAAAATTACCAGCTTGGATACGCTCAATATTACGATTGGGTGCATCTCAGTTATTATATATCGAAAGAATACCAAGTAGAGCTTCAATTTATGAAACAGTAGAATTGGCTAAAAAGTATGGCCATAGGGGTACCGTAAGCTTGGTCAATGGGGTTTTACGAAACATAGCTCGAAACATAGATAATTTACCCTATCCAGATGTAAATAGAGACCCCGTAGGTTATCTTTCCCTGCGTTATTATCATCCTCGTTGGTTGGTTTCTAAATGGTTAGAACAATTTGGTTTAAAGGAGACAGAGGAGCTATTAAGGATTAATAATGAACCTGCTCCTATGGTTATCCGTACCAACACTTTAAAAATTTCTGTACCAAGTCTAATAAAACGTCTGCAAGAAGAAAATGTGACTGTTAGACCTGTCCGTTTTGCCCCGGAAGGGATGGAAGTGGAGGGTTTAGGCACCGTTAACGAGAGCTCTTCCTTTCAGGAAGGGTTATTTTATATTCAAGATGAAGGTTCACAAGTAGTCAGTCATGCCCTTAAACCAGAACCAGGTTCTGTTGTTATTGATGCTAGTGCTGCTCCTGGAGGTAAAACAACACATATAGCTCAACTTATGGGTAATAAAGGGACTATTTTATCATGTGATGTCCATGAAAATCGTTTGAAGTTAATTGATGAAAACTGCAGACGTTTAGGTGTAAATTGTGTAAAAACCAAAATGGTCGATGCGCGCCAACTTGGAAATTTTTTTCCGGAAATAGCTGATTATTTATTAATTGATGCGCCATGTTCCGGTTTAGGAGTATTACGACGACGACCTGATGCTCGCTGGCATAAAGAAGAAACTCAGATTGAAGAACTTTCAAGTCTTCAATTAGAGATAATGTTAGGGGCTAAACAGGTTCTTAAGCCTGGTGGTGTTATGGTCTATAGTACATGTTCTATAGCGCCGGAAGAAAATCAGGAAGTTATCAATAAGTTTTTAGATACTGCTGAGGATTTTTTCCTAGACTCTTTAGAAGACTTTTTACCTGTTATCCCTGAAGATTTAAAGCCTTCCGCTAAACAAGGTTGGGTACAATTATTACCACAGTGTCACGGAACTGATGGATTTTTTATTGCTCGCTTAAAAAAGAAAAAGTAAGTTATTTTAATTAGGGTCAAATATGGTGGTATATTATGGTATATCATTCTTCATAATAAAGCTAGGGGATTAATATGGAGTCTAAAATAGATTTACGGGGATTATCACTACAAGAATTGGAAGATTTGGCTGAACAGCTAGGAGAAAAACCCTATCGGGGTCAGCAAATTTTTAAATGGCTTCATGGGCGTAGAATTACTAGTTTTGAGGCAATGACAGATTTACCAAAAGATTTTCGAAAAAAATTAGCGGAAGCTACTAAACTGACGTCTGTTGAGGTCAAAGAAAGATTGGTATCCAATGATAACTTGACCCAAAAAGTGCTCCTTTCCCTTGAGGATGGCCAACTGTTGGAATGTGTACTCATGTCCTATGACAATGGTCGAAGACGGCAGACTGCTTGTTTGTCAAGTCAGGTAGGTTGTGCCATGGGATGTAGTTTTTGTGCTACTGGCAAAGGGGGATTTTATCGTAATCTTAGTACTGGGGAAATTGTTCTTCAGGCTGTTTCTCTCCTAGAGAAAAATAAAACCAATGTAAATGGAAACAACCAACGCCTAAGTAATATTGTTTTTATGGGTATGGGGGAGCCCTTACTTAATTATGAAGCTGTTTTGAAGGCTGTCCGCATTTTTGAAGATCCTTTAGGATGGGGCATAAGTCATCGAAGGATTACAATTTCTACTTGTGGGATTGTTCCTAAAATTTTAGAGCTGTCAAAGGAAGAACCTCCCTTAGAACTTGCTATTTCTCTTCATGCCACAACAAACGAATTAAGAAATAGATTAATGCCAATCAATAAGCGTTATCCATTAGAGAAGTTAATTCCGGCATGTAAATTTTATAGTGAAAAAACGGGTCGGCGGGTAACTTTTGAATACGTTTTAATTGCTAATATCAATGACAGTAAACAGGATGCTTTAAGATTAGCTGAGCTTTTAAAAGGAATGCTAGCTTTTGTTAACTTAATTCCCTTAAACCCTATCAAAGGTAGTAACTTTAGGGGTTCAATTGATAAAAAGGCTTATATTTTTGAGGGATGGTTACGAAAGGCAGGAATAGAAGCTGCTGTTAGGAAAAGTCGGGGACAAGATTTAAATGCTGCCTGTGGACAGTTGCGGTATAGAAAGGAGGTATTTTAATTCATGAATATGATAGAGAGAAATGAATATTTTTGGCAGCGATTATTTGATAGTCTTTTCCGTCGCGGGTCAAATGTGGCTTTACAACCGGTTGAAATAGCTAAAAAATTAGCTAAAACTATGCTTAACGAACGGACGGTTAGTGTAAATCGTGTTTATGTTCCTAATGTTTATCTTGTTAATTTAAGTCCTCAAGATTTTGAACGTATATTTGTATTTAAAAATTCTTTAGCTGAGGAATTAAGTGAATATCTGAAAAAAAAGGCCTCGGAACAAAATTATTCGATGGTTGGTGAACCTAGAATAGAATTTGAGATTGAAGAAGAACTTCCTCCAGGTAAGATGCGGATTTATGCTCGTCTGGAAGAAGACCATGATAATATACATAAAAACAGTTTAGATACAGATGAAGACACCTTAATATATAAATCAGTCAATAGAAAAACGGTTTCATCCAAAAACCCTTTATTTGAATTAATTGTTGTTGAGGGTCCAGATATTAATCGAACTTTTATGGTTGGAACGGGAAAATATATTCTGGGACGGCAACCTACTTGTGATTTTATACTTAAAGACGAACAAGTTTCACGTCGGCACTGTCAGTTCGAAGAGATACATGGTCGTATAATGGTTACGGATTTAGGTAGTCGTAACGGTACTTTAGTTAATAATTCCAAAATTGACCGTACTTTTTTAAAACCCGGAGATTTTTTAAAAGTGGGAGTTACTGTGTTAGAATTTAAAAAAAGTTAAGGGTCTATCAGGTGGTTAACAGTGATTACTTTAGATGATTTATTGATGATTGGTTTGAGATTTATTTTTGTGTTGTTGTTATATTTTTTTTTATTTCATATTATCCGCATCATGTATAAGGAATCACGTTTAACAGCTATGGGGTTTAAAGGTTATCCTGTTTTAGTAGTGGTAGAAGATAAAAGTGGGTCTTTAAAAAGAGGAGAAAAATATATTTTTAGAGAAAATATTACCATTGGCAGAGGTCAACATAACGACATTGTAATAAGAGACAGGTATGTTTCAAACTCGCATGCTGTCATAACCAGTCAAGGAGAGAGTTGGCAGCTTACTGATTTAGGCAGCACTAATGGTACTTATATTAATAATACTAAATTAACAAATACTCAAAGTATAAAACCTGGCGATAAAATAAATATTGCTGGAGTGACTTTTAAAGTGGGGTGGGAAAATGCAAGCAGAAGCTCTTTCCCATACCGGACTGGTGCGGCCCGGTAATGAAGATTATTATATTGTTAATATGGAGAAGGGTTTATTTGCTGTAGCTGATGGTATGGGCGGGCACCAGGCTGGAGAAATTGCCAGTCATCTTGCTTTGGAAGCTTTAGCAGAAAAACTTTTTAGTGATTCGTCAGGAGACCCTTTATCTCGAATACTTGCTGCTTCCACATTTGCCAATGAAGTAGTTTATCGTTCTTCTTTATCTAGCCAAGATAGGAATGGTATGGGCACTACTCTGACAGTTTTTTGGGTAAATGGTAATAAGGGGTATTTAACTCATATTGGAGATAGTCGCGCTTATCTTTTTCGAAACGGACAATTAAAAGTTTTGACTAACGATCATTCTTATGTAGGGGAACTTGTAAGAAATGGAGAAATTACAATAGAAGAAGCACGACAACATCCTTACAGAAATATTCTTACCCGTGCTTTGGGAACTAACAGTGTTGCAGAAATTGATACCTGGGAAATGGATCTTTTTGAAGGAGACTGTCTACTGTTATGTACTGATGGTCTTTATGAAGTAATTGAGGACGACGAACTAGCAATGATTCTAAGTCGTTATCAGGATTTAGCTAAGGCAACTAGGGAGTTAATTAACTTAGCTCTAGCCAGAGGTGGGCCAGATAACATTACAGTGGTGCTGGTTCGATATGAATAAAAGAAGTATGAGAATAAAAAGAAATCACGAAATGGCGTTACTTTTATGGCCATCTTTAATTTTAATAGCTGGTTACTTCTATATAAAAATATTCGGAAATCACCATGAGGGATGGCAACCTTTTTATGCATTAACTCTTTTGTTAAGTGGATTTTGGGGGATTCACTTAGTTTTAAAAGTTATTGACCACAAGGGAGATCAATTATTATTACCAATGGCTGCAACTTTAACGTCTTTAGGACTTATTTTTTTATTTCGTTTAGATCCTGATTTAGCCTATCGCCAGATTATATGGACTATACTTGGAATTTTAGTTTTGGTCGTGGTAACCGTCAGTTTAAGGGACTATCATCGACTTGGGCGATTTCCCCATCTTTTTCTATCTCTTGGTTTGCTTTCACTTCTGATAACAGTAATAGCAGGTACTCGTATTGGTGGTGCAAAAAGTTGGTTGACTTTAGGTTCATTCCAAATGCAACCGGTAGAAGTTGTTAAAGTTTTCATGGTTATATATTTAGCAGGGTATTTAAATGAAAAAAGGGAACTGTTAGTTCAAGGAGTAGGACGTCCAGTTTGGGGGCCTCTAATAGCTGCAACTACAGTAGCTATTTTATTACTTGTTATGCAACGAGATCTGGGTTCTGCTTTAATTTTATTGGTTACTTTTTTGGCAATGCTTTATTTGGCAACTGGTAAGTGGCACTTTATAGCTGCAGGTGGAGTTTTGTTTTTTTTAGGTGCACTTATTGCTTACATAGTATTTCCTTATTTAAGAGCCAGGATTGATATATGGCTTAATCCATGGGAGGATTATGCTGGATCTGGATATCAAATAGTACAATCTTTAATTACTTTAGGAAGTGGTGGCATTTTTGGTACTGGTTTGGGACTAGGTTACTCCCTTATAATTCCTGCAGTTGCTACCGATTTTATTTTTGTTACTATGGGAGAAGAAATGGGTTTATTAGGTAGTATAGGAATAGTAATTATTTATCTTTTATTTGCTTTAAGAGGTTTTAAAGTTGCTATGAAGGTAAAAGAAGAGTATGGCGTTTTACTAACTGGTGGATTTACAGCTTTAATTACTTTTCAGGCTTTCATCATAATGGCGGGAGTTACTAAACTGTTACCTCTAACAGGTGTGACACTACCTTTTGTTAGTTACGGGGGAAGTTCCTTGGTTATAAGCTATTTAATTTTAGGTTTGTTACTAAATGTTAGTGAGTCTGTAAGAAGGTAAATTTATGAAAAAAGAGATACGCCGTTTAACTTTTGTTACAATTATATTCTTTAGTATTTTAATTATTTACTTAACTTACATTCAAGGTATAATTGGAAATAAGCTTTATCTAAATTCCCTAAACCCTCGTTTGGCATTAGTTGAACAGGAAACAAAAAGGGGAATAATCTATGACCGAAACGGTAAAGTGCTTGCAGATAATGTTCTTGTAGGGGATAGATTTGAGCGCCAATATCCTTATGGGCCATCAACTGCTTTGGTAGTTGGCTACCTCTCAGATAGATTTGGAAGTAGTGGGCTGGAGGCCAACTATAAAGAAGAACTTTTAGGATTAACAGGGTGGCAACGGGTTCGAAATACACTTAGGCGGTTAACGGAAAAACCAGTCCAAGGTAATAATTTGGCGTTGACAATTGATGCTGATTTACAGAGATTATCTACTAACTTACTAGGTGAGCGACGGGGTGCAGTGGTAGCCCTGGATCCTCGAACAGGTGAAGTGTTAGCTTTGGCTAGTAGTCCAAATTTTGATCCAAATAAATTGGAACAAGAGTGGTCATGGATAAATAGTCCTAAAGCAGGTAGTCCACTTTTAAACAGGGCGACTCAAGGTTTATATCCAGCGGGGTCAATTATGAAAATAATAACAGCTACTATGGCCTTGGAGGAAGACCTTAACATTTCTGACTATGAGTTTTATTGTTCAGGTTTTATTGAAATCAACGGTAGGAGGCTAACTTGTCCTCGGCCTCACGGTGAAGTAAATTTTAATGAGGCTATGATGTATTCTTGTAACGTAACCTTTGCTAATTTGGCCTTAAAATTTGGTGTTGATAAATTTAAAGAAACAGCTGAACATTATGGATTTGGTAAAAAAATAGAGTTTGATCTACCTTTAAAAAAATCTCAAGCAACTACGAATAAAATGAATGCTAACGCCTTGGCCGAAAGTGCTATCGGACAGGGACCGGTTTTAGTGACACCTTTACAAATGGCTATGGTAGTCGGTTCTTTGGCCATGGATGGTGTGATGATGCAACCTTACCTTGTAAAGAACATTACTAATCCAGAGGGTAAACTTATTTGGAAGGCTCGTCCTAGACCGTATCAAATAGTAACCAGAAAAGATGTAGCTCAAAAGATTAAAGAGGCAATGATAGCTACTGTCAATGAAGGTACAGCAACTGCAGCTGCTTTACCTAATATCAAAGTAGCTGCTAAAACAGGTTCGGCACAAAATCCTCATGGTAAGGCACATGCTTGGCTTATTGCTTTTGCGCCGGCCGAAGACCCAGAAATTGCTGTAGCAGTAATTGTGGAGAATGGTGGGTCTGGAGGTGTAGCAGCGGCTCCTATTGCCCGGCAAGTTATGGCAGCAGCGTTAAGGAGGTGACCCGAAAATGATTGGAAAAATACTAGAGGACCGTTATGAAATACTAAGAGAACTTGGCAGTGGCGGTATGGCTCAGGTATATCAGGGCCAGGATCAATTATTGAACCGAAGCGTCACCATTAAAATCCTTAAAGAACAATATGCAGAAGATAAGGACTTCTTAGCTCGTTTCCAAAGTGAAGCCCAAGCTGTAGCAAGTTTATCTCACCCAAATGTAGTCAGTATTTATGATGTTGGACAAGAAGATGGTTTGCATTACTTAATAATGGAGTATGTCGAAGGAAGATCTCTTAAAGATTTAATAACAGAAAAGGCACCGCTACCTCCTGGTGAAGCTATTGAAATTGCATTACAAATATGTGATGCTTTAGAACATGCCCATGAAAATGGTGTTGTTCATAGGGATATTAAACCTCATAATATTTTAATTACTCGAGAAGGGCGCGTTAAGGTAACAGACTTTGGTATAGCTCAAGCTGTTAGTGAAGCAACTTTATCTTATAATAAAGGTACGCTTTTAGGTTCCGTTCATTACTTATCCCCCGAACAAGCTAGAGGGGGAATTACAGGTCCTACAGCTGATATTTATTCTTTAGGTATTGTGCTTTATGAAATGCTTACAGGAGAACTTCCTTTTGAAGGGGACACCCCAGTTTCCATTGCCATAAAACATATACAAGAGACTCCGCGTTCTATACGAGAGATAAACCCCGATATACCTCCCTCGTTAGAAAGAGTAGTAATGCGGACCTTAGAAAAAGACCCTGAGAGGCGTTATCCTAAAGCCTCAGATCTTCGTTCCGAATTGCAGGCAATAAAAAATGTGTTAGACGAAGATGATTATTCTACTAAGGTGTTGACTCCAGTGGATTCTTCTGAATTAAATACAAATTCACAACAACCTAAGAGACGTCGCCCACGTGCATGGGCCTGGGTTTTACTTACCTTGTTTTTTTTAGGATTAGCAGGTGGCGGTTTATGGGCCGGTATTAGTTATTATCTACTAGTAGGTGAAACCCAAGTTCCATCAGTTACTGAGTTGACTGAGAAAGAGGCATTAACACGTTTGGCAAAATTTGGACTAAAAGGTAAGGTCGGAAATAGGCAATATGACCAAGATATCCCAGAAGGTTATGTCATAACCCAAGACCCCCCCGCCGGAGAGAAGGTGCGTAGGGGGAGAATGGTTACTTTAACTGTGAGTAAAGGGAAAAGGTTAATAACAGTACCAAATGTTATTGGTGAAACAGAAAGAAATGCCCGTTTTAAGTTAGAGAATGCAAACTTTGAGGTTGTTGATGAATCACTTAAAGTATATCATCCAACAATTCCGAAGGGATCAGTCGTTGAACAATCTCCCCCTGCTAATAGTCGTCAACCTGAAGGGACAGAAATTAGATTAATTGTTAGTAACGGACCGGAACCGCAGTTTATACCTGTTCCAAAATTAGTTGGGTTGCCCTTGGCTGAAGCCCAACAAAAGTTGGCGGCTGCTGGCCTACAACAAGGTACAATTACTTATCAGCGAAGTGAAGACAAATTTTCCGGCACTGTTATTTCACAGGATCCTAGTCCGGAAACTAGTGTTTTACAGGGAAGTCGTGTTAATATAGTAATTAGTCAAGGGCCAGGCCCTGTTGAAAAGCAGGCAGGTGTTACTATCGATCCGGCTGGGGATGGTCAAGACCATCAGGTAAGAATTTTAGTTTCTGATGCTAAGGGAACTCACGAAGAGTTAAATCAGAAACAAGATAAGGATCAGCAGATTAAGGCCAGGATATCATACTGGGGAGAAGGTAAATTACAGGTTTTCCGGGATGGAAATTTAATATTTGAACGCTCATTACCTTAGGAGGATTTAATGGAAGGTATCCTTTTACGTCGCTATGGTGGATTTTATTATGTTGAAAGTAATGGACAAGTTTGGGTTTGTCGTTTAAGAGGACGATTCCGCCGTGAGCAGTATGAATTCTTACCAGGTGATAGAGTTGAAATGATGCCTGTTAGCTCCAATGAAGGGGTAATAGAGGCCTTAAAACCTCGTAAAACCCGCATGGAGAGGCCAGCAGTAGCGAATATTGAACAGGTTTTTGTAGTTTTTTCTCTTAGTGAACCACCACCTGATTTAGAGTTATTAGATAGATTGCTTTTTTTGAGTAATGTAGCGAATATTAAACCAATTATTGTTTGGAATAAGGCCGATACAGCAAAAGAGGAGTATCTTTATTTACCCAAGATATATAAGAAAACAGGTTACTTTACTGTTGAAACTAGTACTTATAATGGTAAAGGGATTGAAGAACTTAAAGGATTAATGTTAGGTAAAATTAGCGCGTTTGCAGGTCCTTCGGGAGTTGGTAAGTCTTCTATTCTTAATAAGATTGAACCAGGTCTTAACCTTAAGACAGGTACTATAAGTAAAAAGGGTAGACGAGGTCGTCATACAACTCGACATTCTGAATTAATCAGATTAACGGGCGGAGGTTATATAGCTGATACACCAGGATTTAGCCGCTTAGATTTACCATTAATACCGAGAAGAGAAGTTGCTGAGTGTTTTCCGGAAATGAAACCATATATTAGCCAATGTAAATTTAATTCATGTTTACATAAAGATGAACCTGGTTGTGAAGTAGTTAAAGCTGTAGAAGAAGGGAAAATATTCAAGCAACGTTACAAACATTATTTAATATTTCTTGATGAAGTTATAGCTAAGGAGAGAGAGTATTAAAATGCCAATTATTGCTCCTTCTTTATTGGCAGCCAATTTTAGTAACCTTAAAGCAGAAATTGATTCGATAACTAATGGTGGGGCAGATTGGTTACACCTCGATATCATGGATGGTCATTTTGTTCCTAATATAACTTTTGGCCCTGATATTGTGGCTGCTTTACGTTCGAATAGCAATCTAACTTTTGATGTTCATTTAATGATATCCAGGCCGGAGGATTATATCTCGGCTTTTGCTGAGGCTGGGGCAGATTATATCAGCGTTCATGCGGAAACATGTAACCATCTTCACCGAGTAATACAACAAATTCGCCAGGCTGGTTGTAGGCCAGCAGTTGCTTTAAATCCCTCAACACCCCTTTATGTATTGGATTATATCTTAGAAGAGGTAGATATGATATTATTAATGACAGTTAATCCTGGCTTTGGCGGCCAAAGTTTTATACCGGCAGTTTTACCTAAGATAAATGATTTAGCAACAAAGTTACGTAAAAATAATCATAAAGATATATTATTAGAAGTTGATGGTGGTATCACTCCAGAAAATGCAGGAAAGGTTTGTCAAGCTGGGGCTAATGTTTTAGTAGCTGGTTCAGCGGTATTTGGCAAATCTGATAGGTCAGCTGCTATTAAAGAGTTGCGACAAGGAGCTGAATTCTAATATAATCTTGACGTTTAAAAGGTTGAAGTCTATAATAACAGTGAATCCTTCGGGGTTAGGTGAAATTCCTTACCGGCGGTAAAAGCCCGCGAGCCGTTAGGCAGATCCGGCGAAATTCCGGAGCCGACAGTTAAAGTCTGGAAGAGAGAAGGATTTATTATAGCTATTTGTGGCTATGTGTAAACAAACCCCGGGGGCCGGGGTTTTTATTTTTATGGTTAATTTAAGGAGCTATAAAAATGGAGTCAAAAGATATTGAATTTATGAAAAGGGCTCTTAGTTTAGCTAGAAAGGGGTTAGGACGAACCAGTCCCAATCCTGCTGTCGGGGCGGTTATTGTTCGTGATAATAAAATAGTTGGCGAGGGGTATCATCAGAAAGCTGGTACCCCTCACGCAGAAATTCATGCTTTAAGAGAAGCTGGTGAGGCTGCAAGGGGTTCAACTATTTATGTTACTTTAGAACCTTGCTGTCATTATGGTCGAACACCTCCTTGTACTGAAGCTATAATTAAAGCTGGTATCAGACGTGTTGTTGCAGCAATGGCTGATCCAAATCCAAAGGTCGCTGGTGGAGGTTTAAAGTTTTTACGGCAAAAAGGTGTAGAAGTAGAGGTTGGTGTGCTAGAAAAAGAAGCCAGAAGATTAAATGAAGCATTTATAAAATATATTGTTACTGGTAAGCCTTGGGTGACACTAAAAATGGCATTAACACTTGACGGTAAAATTGCAACTCGAACAGGGGTTTCTCGTTGGATTACTGGACGAACTTCAAGAAACAAGGCTCACCAATTAAGGGATACTCATGATGCGGTAATGGTGGGAATTGGGACAGTTTTAGCGGATGATCCTCGGTTAACTACTCGATTACCAGAAAAAAAAGGCAGGGATGCTGTTAGGGTAATTTTAGACAGTAGATTAAGAATACCACTTTCAGCCAAGGTGGTTAACCTTGATTCTCCTGCCAAAACCATAATTGCTACTTCTGAAGCAGCACCATTAGACTCTATAAATAGATTAAAGGAAAAAGGTGTTGAAGTATTGGTATTACCTGCTTCTGAAGGTCTTGTTGATTGGAATTCATTACTTGATACTCTTGCCAAGCGCAGTATAACAAGTATTTTACTAGAAGGTGGAGCTGGAGTAAATGCTACGGCACTTGAAGCCGGAATAGTCGACAAGGTAATAGCCTTTATTGCTCCCAAAATTTTTGGGGGTACCGAAGCACCAGGGCCAGTAGCAGGTATAGGGATTGCTACTCCTGAAGAAGCCTGGACTTTAAAAGATGTCGAACAAGAAGCTTGTGGTGAAGATATAATGCTAACTGGCTATTTAAAAAAGTAATTTAGGCTATTAACATATAATTTAGCAAAAGGTGAAGGAATTTTGTTTACAGGATTAATTGAAGAGATAGGTGTTATTAATAGAATAGATAGGAATAGTCATGGAGCAAATTTAACTATTTCTGCCCGGGAGATCTTAGATGGTACCCGTATTGGTGATAGTATTGCTGTTAACGGTGTTTGCTTAACTGTTGTAAGATTAATGTCAAATGCATTTATTGCTGAGGCCATGGCTGAAACTTTAAAACTAACTACTTTAGATTTCTTGAGGATTGGAGACAGAGTAAATCTAGAGCGAGCATTACAAATAGGTCAACGCTTAGGAGGACACTTGGTAAGTGGACATGTAGATGGTATTGGTGAACTTATCGAAAGGCGAAAAGTTGGGTTTGCTTGGGAAATTACTCTTACAGTACCCAATGGGTTAGAACGATATATTGCCAAAAAGGGTTCACTAACGTTGGATGGGACGAGTTTAACAGTTATAGATGTTGAAGGAAATAAAGTAAAAGTAGGTCTTATTCCCCATACAGCTGAAGTAACTATTCTAGGGGATAAAAGACCAGGGGATAAAGTTAATATTGAAGTAGACCTTTTAGCTCGATACTTGGAAAAGCTTTTTTTAGATAATGGTGTTAAAGGAACAAATAATAATCAAGGTTTAACCTTAGAATTCCTAGCGAGTAAAGGTTTTATAAAATAAATGGAAAGAAGGCTTCATATGAGTGAGGAAAAAGTAAGATTTAATACTATAGAAGAAGCTATAAATGATATAAGAGAAGGGCGAATGGTAGTAGTAGTGGACGATGAAGATCGGGAAAATGAAGGGGATATAATAATGGCCGCTGAAAAGGTCACCCCTGAAGCTATAAATTTTATGGCCACATATGGTCGTGGGCTTATTTGTGTACCTTTAGAGCCCCGACGTGTAGAAGAGTTGGAACTTGCTCCCATGGTCGTTCAAAACACAGAATCCATGGGGACGGCTTTTACTGTTTCGGTAGATGCTGTTGATACAACAACCGGAATATCTGCCTTTGAAAGAGCATTAACAGTTAAAAAACTTATAGACCCACATACTCGTCCTGAAGATCTAAGTCGCCCTGGACACATTTTTCCCTTACGTGCTAAAGAGGAAGGGGTTTTACGGCGTGCCGGTCATACAGAAGCTGCTGTTGATTTATGTCGTTTAGCTGGGGTTTATCCTGCTGGTGTAATTTGTGAAATCATGAATGAAGACGGAACTATGGCACGAGTCCCCCAGCTTTATAAATTCTGCCAACAACATGGATTGAAATTGATCACCATTGCTGATTTAATAGAATATCGTCGTAGGACAGAAAAATTAATACGTAGAGTAGCCTGTGCAGAATTACCAACGAAATACGGAAACTTCAAGGCCATTGCCTATGAAGAAAAAATTAATGGAAAAGGTCATTTGGCTTTGGTAAAGGGTGATTTTTCCAATGGTGAACCGGTTTTAGTCCGTGTTCATTCTGAATGTTTAACTGGAGATGTTTTTGGTTCGGGTAGATGTGACTGTGGGGATCAGCTACAACAAGCCTTAAAGATGATTGAAAAAGAAGGACGTGGTGTTCTTCTTTATATGCGTCAAGAAGGTAGAGGAATTGGCCTACTAAATAAAATTAAAGCTTACAAGTTACAAGAAGAAGGAAAGGATACGGTCGAAGCTAATGAGGCATTGGGCTTTCCGCCAGATTTACGTGATTATGGTATTGGAGCACAAATCCTTGCTGATTTAGGGGTACGTGAAATCAGACTCATGACAAATAATCCCAAAAAAATTGCTGGGCTAGAAGGTTATGGGCTAAAGGTTGTTGAAAGAGTTCCAATCGAAATATGTCCAATTAAAACAAATCGTAGATACCTAAAAACAAAGAAAGAAAAAATGGGTCACCTTTTGCATATAGGGTAAGATATTGTTAAGGGAGGAAAAAGCTATGCCTAATATTTTAGAAGGTTATTTACAAGCGGAAGGCCTAAAGTTTGGTATTGTTGTTAGTCGATTTAATGAGTTTATTACTTCAAAATTATTGGATGGAGCATTAGATGCATTAAATCGAAATGGGGCTGATTTAAATAATGTAGATATTGCTTGGGTGCCAGGAGCCTTTGAAATACCTATAACAGCCAAAAAAATGTTAAGTAGGGGTTATGATGCAGTAATATGTTTAGGAGCGGTTATTCGTGGTGCAACACCTCACTTTGATTATGTTGCCAGTGAAGTAACCAAAGGTATTGCACAGGTGGGCCTAAATAGTGAGGTCCCAGTAATTTATGGGGTAATAACAGCTGATAATATAGAACAAGCAATAGAACGGGCTGGAACTAAAGCAGGTAATAAAGGGTTTGATGCTGCTATAACAGCGATTGAAATGGCCAATTTATTTAATAAAATAGGAGTAGATAAATAAAATGAAGATAGGAATTATTAGCGATACACATGGTGATGTTTTAGCCTGGAAACAAGTACTTAGTACTTGTTTCCAGGGGGTAGATATGATTATTCATGCTGGTGATGTTCTTTACCATGGTCCTCGTAACCCTATTTTAGCAGACTATGCACCTAAGGATTTATCCGAAGTTATAAAGGAATGTGATATTCCCATTCTGATAGCTCGGGGAAATTGTGATGCGGAAGTAGATTCCATGGTATTAAACATGTCGCTACAAGATCAGGTAGTTTTGCAGATGGGGAAACATAGAATTGTAGCTCAACATGGTCATCGATTACAGGAAAGTGATATGGAACCTTTGGCTGAATATTATAAGGCTGATTTATGGATTACCGGTCATACCCATGTACCCTTATTAAGTACTAAAGGCCAACGTATTTTTCTTAACCCTGGAAGTCCCAGTTTACCCAAAAATGGTCCTTTGGGTAATAAAAAAACAGTTGCTATAGCTGATGATTTTGGAGTAAAAATTCTCGATATTTCTAACGGAGAAACAATTACAGAGTCACCGTGGTTAACTAAATAAATTAAAACCCGGGGTTTTACTAAAACCCCGGGTTAATTATATATTTTAGATATTTAGATAGCACGCTGTACTTTTCCAGAACGTAGGCAACGGGTGCATACATAAGCCTTTTTGGGAGAACCATTAACAATTATTCTAACCCGTTGTAAATTAGGCTGCCAAGTGCGTTTCGTTTTAATATTAGAGTGACTGACCTGATTTCCAGTGCTAGCTTTTTTACCACAAATAGTGCATGTAGCCATTGTTTTTCACCTCTCTTTTAAACCCTACGAGTGTCATTTTACCAAAGAAGAGTTAAGAAAGCAAGGAATATATTGCTATTGATTGCAGGGAGTATTTTACTTTGTGGTGAAAGTTTAATAGAGGAGGAAGGGAAATTGAGTAGTAAAAAAAATTTAATTCCATTTAAAATAACACCTAGCCTTACTATTTTAGAAGTATTACAGGTTTATCCTCAAGTATGGCCGGTATTTAAACGCTACGGTATGAGTTCTTGTTCTAAATGTATGGGTGCGATGAATGAAACAATTGCCAGTGGAACTAAAAATCGTGGTATTGATTTAAATACTTTCCTCAATGATTTAAATTATGCAATAAAAAATGGGAAGGATATTAGTGATAAATAAACGAGTATCGGAATTAAAACATATAGGTTCAAAGAAAGCTGCTCTCCTTAACAATCTGGGAATAACTACAATAGGTGATTTACTGTGGCATATTCCCAGGCGCTACGAAGATAGAAGTAAGCTAAAGGAAATTACAAATGCAGTTAATGGAGAAGAAATTACGACTATAGTAACAATTATTTCTTGGGAACAAAAGGAAATACGTCCAAATTTATGTTTACTAAAAGCCTTTATCCAAGGGAAGAATGGTTCAGGGTATGCAATTTGGTTTAATCAATCCTATCTTAAGCGTCAGTTACCAGCGGGAACTAAGGTTATCTTAACTGGAAAGGTTAATTTTAAGGACTTCATACCACAAATACAGGTAACGGATTACGAGATTCTTGGGGAAAAGGATAACAACCTTCATAAAGGTCGTATTGTACCTTTTTACCAATTAACTAATGGGCTAACTCAACGGTGGTTTAGGGCAATAATTGCTCAAGCTCTTGAATTGGTTGGCAAAGATTTACCTGAAATTCTACCTCAATCTTTCTGTAAAAAGTATCGTCTTTTATCTAAAACAGAGGCTTTGAATTATATTCATTTTCCTCCTAATATAACCCAACTATACCAAGCTCAGCGTCGCTTAAAGTATGAAGAATTATTGATATGGGAGTTAGGGTTAAATTTACGCCGTACAATTTACGAAAATGGAGTTCAAGGCATAGCGCACATAAAAGATAATTATATGGTTGAAAAATTAATTGATAATTTATCATTTAGTTTAACTGAAGCGCAAAAACGTGTCCTAGGGGAAATAATTAATGATATGGAAAAACCTACTCCTATGGCTCGATTACTCCAGGGAGATGTAGGTTCAGGTAAAACAATTGTTGCAGCAGGGGCCATAGTTAAGGCGGTATCTGGAGGTTGGCAGACTGCGCTGATGGTACCGACTGAGGTTTTAGCTGAACAACACAGGGCTACATTAGAAAAGTTACTTTTGCCCTTAAAAATACCTGTAGTCTCATTGACCAGTAATACGCCTTCAAATGAAAGAAGAATAATTCTTAAGAAACTAGCTACTGGAGAACTGCCTGTTATTGTTGGAACTCATGCTTTAATACAGGATAGTGTTATTTTTAAGTCTTTAGGTCTTGCCATTATAGATGAACAACATCGATTCGGTGTTGGTCAACGAGCAGCCCTTGAGGCTAAAGGTAGATGTCCTGATTTACTTGTTCTTACAGCTACGCCTATTCCACGAACACTTGCATTAACAATTTATGGAGATCTTGATATATCTTACTTAGATGAATTGCCTCCCGGGCGTAAACCTGTTGTTACTCGAATTTTAACAGAAACACATCGACCCAAAATTTACGAATTTATACGGCAAGAGATTAAAAAGGGACACCAGGTATATGTTATCTGCCCATTGATAGAAGATAGTGAAAATATTAATGCCAAAGCTGCTATAGCTATGGCTAAAACTTTGAGTGAAGAAATATTTCCTAATTTTAATGTTGGATTAGTTCACGGGAGACTTAACTTTAAGGAAAAAGAAACTGTAATGAATGATTTTAGAAAAGGTAAAATTAATATTTTAGTTGCAACAACTGTTGTTGAAATAGGAGTAGATGTACCTAATGCTACGGTAATGCTAATTGAAGGTGCTGAGAGACTGGGTTTAGCTCAATTACACCAGTTAAGAGGCCGGGTAGGTCGTGGGCAATCGAATGCTTATTGTTTTCTTATGGTCAATGATAGTTCATATAATAACAAACGTTTACGTATTTTAACAAAAAGTCAGGATGGTTTTAAAATTTCAGAGTATGACTTACGTTTAAGGGGACCAGGAGAGTTTTATGGGACTCGCCAGCATGGAATGCCTGAGTTTCGTTTAGCTAAAATTCCTCAAGATAAACGCATTTTAGAACAGGCAAAAAAGGATGCTCTTTATATTTGTCAACATAAGCTCTGGACTTCACCAGAATTCCAGAAGCTTTGCCAACTTTCTTTGGAAAAAATTACAAATTTGACAATTTGACATAATTTTTTTTTAAAATAAGGATTGTCATTTTAAAAATAAGCCACACTATAATTAAATATGCTACTGGAGGTGATTAATTATACGATTAAAAGAAAACGAACGTTCTCTTTTGGCTTATTTTCCCAGTAGTACAAAGGCTCAAAAAGCAATCAATAGTTTAAAATCTGCCGGGATTAATGAAGCTCAACTAGACAGAGTTGGACGTTTTGGATCACGTTATAATGATCAATATAATAATCCTATAGCTAATCAAGCTAATACTATTACTGGCCTTTCTATTTATTCTTCAGACATCAATCCTCTAGTAAAAACAGACACAAGAGCATTACTGGGAGCTGATCCATCTGTCGGTGGTGTAGGCTTAAATGATTACGGTGTGGCTGGAAATGAAGGGTTCTTGGTAACTGTAGTTACTACAGAGGATAATATATCTAAAGCTCGGAAGATTATTGAGGCAAATGATGGTCAAATTTAAAAATCAAAACGAACGCCCTAAGGGGCGTTTTTTTCTATTTTATAGTATAAATGAAAATTTTCCCTAGCCAAATTATACTAAGCATAAAAAACTGTATTCGAAACATACTACAACTAGACAAACACAAAGGAGGTGAAACAAAATGGCAGGTGGCCAGAGAACAAACAAACTATTAATTCCTCAGGCAAGAGCTTCCATGGATAGGTTTAAACAAGAAGTTGCTACTGAACTGGGTATCCAGAATTATCAGGGCTATCTTGGTGACCTACCTTCTAAAGTTAACGGCTCTGTTGGAGGATTAATGGTCAAAAAGATGATTGCTGCTTATGAAAACTCTCTTAGTCAACAGCAGCAACAGGCTGGCGGCCTTGGTGGTCAGGATGTAGAACTAGGTGCCGCTCAGAATGTTACCGGGGCTATTAGTGGACCAGTTCCTACCCAAAACAATGTCAGTGGCCAGAAATTAAACCTTAATGCTCAGCAATTTGATGCTCAGTCCACCGGTATGTTGGGAGCACAGCAGGGTATGACCCAAGGTTTACAACAGCAAGGCTTCCAGGGTGGATTACAGCAATAAATTATTAGGATGGCGGGTTAACCCGTCATCCTATTTTATTAATGTAAAGGTATTGCTGCATTTGATTTTAATAGATTACTGTGTAATGATCTATTAAGAGCATTACCAATTACCCAAGCAAGATTATGTATAAGTTCATCAATTTCTTTAGGAGTTACTGTAAGATTTCCACCGAAAGGTGATAATACGTTTTGAGTTAGGTTCTGGATGATATTTCTATTAAATTGAAGGTTTGCTTGTGGTAAATTTTGTTTTAGTTGATTAAGAGCTTGGTAAATAATTATGCCAGCGTTTACAACTGTGGGAATACCAATAGCAATAACTGGTATACCCATAGTATTTTGATTTATTCCCATACGTTGATTTCCTACACCAGAACCCGGATTAATTCCTGTATCGTTTATTTGAATACTACTACCAACTCTGTGTAAATCTGCTGCAGATAAGGCATCAATAGCAATAATTGCTTTAGGTTGGGTTTTTTGAATTACTCCTTGAATAATTTCTGCAGTTTCAATTCCAGTGGTGCCAAGTACTCCAGGTGCTAAGGCGCTAACTGGTCTTGTACCAGGAGGTAAGTCTTGAGGCACATATTTTAACAGATGCCGAGTAACTGTAAACTGGGCTATAACTTTTGGACCCAAAGAGTCTGGGGTTGCTTCCCAATTACCAAGACCTACTACTAAAACAGGATCATTAGAGCTTACATTATATTTTTTTAATAATAAGTTTATCTGTTTTGCCAGTAAACCAGCTATTTCTTCATGAACTGGGGGGTTAGCCGATCGTAGTTGTGGAGCATCAATAGTTATATAAGTTCCTTGGGGTTTGCCCATGGACCGTTCACCAATTTTATTCATTATAGTAATATTGGTTATTGTTGCATTAGGTAACTTTTGTTTATCCTCACGAACGCCAGGAATTTCTTGTTGTGTTGCACCCCGTAATAAATCATGTGCTTCGACTGCAAGATCAAGTACAATTCCCGATATTTGGAAAAATTCAGCTTGATTCAAGGTAATACCTCCCCAAAAAAATGACCTGAATGTAAGGTTATCCATTATTTATAAAAATATACATAGGAAGGGAAAAACCCTAATAATGTGGAATAATTAGTACAAGGTGGTGAAAACTATGGAAGTCAAATGTTCTATATGTGGTCGTAAAGAGAAAATAACAAAAGTACATAAGGATTATACGAAATTAGCAAGAGATACTAAGGCTGTTTTTACCTGTGAGTTATGTCGTTCCAGGTTACGTTATCAAGCTTTACAATCTCAAAAGCCAGAGCGACCAATATAATTGACAGCGTAAAAGTTATATAGTATTATAAAAATGTATTTACTTAAAAAAATAAACGGGAGGTTATTAAATGGGCAAACCTATTGATGTTAATAATGACAACTTTGAAGCTGAGGTTTTATCAGCGCCAATACCAGTAGTCGTTGATTTTTGGGCTTCTTGGTGTGGACCATGCCAAATGATGGCACCTGTCTTGGAAGAGTTAGCAGATGATGAGGATTGTAATGCTAAAATAGTTAAAGTAAATGTTGATGAAAATCAAGAATTAGCTTCTAAGTATGGAATTATGAGCATTCCAACAATGGTTATTTTTAAGGAAAGTCAGGAAATTGGGCGAGTTGTTGGGTATATGCCCAAGGAAAAATTAAAAGAAAAACTTAAAGAAATAATTCATTAAACCAAATAAAATTAAGGGGGTTATTAAAAAACCCTCTTAATTTTTTTTAAAAAAAAAGGTCGTTCCAATTGAACGACCAAATTTTAGCCACCGGCGGGTAACCGGTGGCTTGGGAGAGGAGAAACCGGAGGAAGAGCTCATGGGGGAGGGTTAATAAAATAACCCTAAGCTCTTCTGGCAAAACTAGTAATTAGCTTTGCCGTTTATATTATGGATGTTTTAGGTAAAAATTATACATGTTAAAAACAAATTTATGTAAATTATTGAGGCTTTCATAGCAGGATATAAACAAAATAATGACGAAAATTTGACTATATTAGCAAATAGTTGTTTTAAAGAGGGTAGTTTTATGTTACGAATAATAGCAGGTGAAGTAAGAGGGCATCCTTTACGTACTCCAAAAGGTCGAATTACTAGACCTACAACTGATAGAGTTAGGGAAGCTTTATTTAATATTTTAGGCTCCAGAGTTATTGATAGTATTTTCTTGGACCTTTTTGCGGGTTCGGGAGCAGTTGGATTAGAAGCTTTAAGTAGAGGAGCTAAAAAAGCTGTCTTTATTGAGAATAATAAACTAGCTTTAAAATGTCTTAATTCTAATTTGATGAGTACTAATTTTAAAGCAAAAGGTTTGGTAATTGCCGCGGATGCCAGAAGGGCATTAGAACATTTAAAAAAAAAGGATATACTTTTTGATTTAGTGTATGTTGATCCCCCTTATTCCAAAGGATGGGGAGATGTTATTTTACCCTCAGTTAATGATTTATTATTACCATATGGATTGATTATTATGGAAACCTCAGTTAAAGAAAAACCCTCTGAGATTAATGGAATCAAAATGTTTTCTAAAAGAGTTTACGGAGATACAGCTTTGAGTTTTTATAAAAAAGCAGGAGGTTAACCCAATGGACATTATGACACTAATAGATGAAATACAAGATATCATAGAAAGTGCGCCTCATGTTCCCCTGTCGGGTAAGGTCTTTATAGATGGTGATTTGCTTCTTGATTATTTAGATCGGTTACGTATGAGTTTACCAGAGGCAGTTAATCAAGCTCAATTAATTCAGCAAGAAAAAGAAAGTTTATTAGAAGAAGCACATCTTAAGGCTCAAGCAGTTATTGAGGAAGCTAAAAAAAAGGCAGAGGTAATTGTCCAGGAAAACCAACTGGTTATAAAGGCTAAATCTCAAGCTAGTCAAATTATTAAACAGGCTGAAGAAGTGGCTGAAGAGATAAGAAGTGGGACATTAAGTTATTCTGACCAAATGTTAAGACAAATAGAAGAAACTATAAATCAGGCTTTAATTAAGGTGCGGGAGGGGCGTCAGGAGTTACAAGCGTATTCTTCTGCTGCTGCAACTAGTTCTATTTCTCAACAGGTACCAGGAGAGGATATTGAAAATATTTACGATTAAGGTCGGCGGTAAATAAATCGATTGGTTATTAAGGTTATAACTCCGATTATTATGAAAATAATCATTATAAACAGAGGAAAACCTATATATTGAAGCCAGAGAGAAAGGTATGATGAAGATACCATTCGGCTGTGAGGAAGCATCATAATTACAGGTTTGGCTGGACCTTGGAGAAATTGAACTATTATAGCAGCTAGAAAACCATGGAAAATTCGCGAAATAATGAAAGGCCCTAAACGCAAATCTGTTTTACTTATCATTGCTGCGACCTGGCCTATAATAGATAGTCCGGCCCAACCCATTATAAGACTAATAGCAACCATTTGTTGTCTTAAAGGAATGGCTGTTTCACTTATAAATTTTGTTCCCATAGTCATTTCAAATAATCCACCTGCTAGGGCAATGCATGAATCGGGATTTAAACCTAAAGGTATACATATAAATTGAAAGAATTTTGCTATAGTTTTTAGTAATCCTAATGTGTCAACAACTTGTATAATAACACTAAATAATATTATAAATCCTCCAATAGTAATAAGGGTTTGAAAAGATTGACTAACAGCATCTCCCAGAAGTTGACCTAGGGGGCGGATATTTTTTTGTTGAGCTAATATCATGGACTGCCAAGCTCGTTTGGGCAAAGTTAGAAGAGAATAGCTAGTGGATGGAGAGTTTAAATCATTTTTACCATAGAATCGTAATAAAATACCTAGACAGAAATTTGCACTGTAATGGGCGCAAGCCAATATAGGTCCCAGGGCGGGGTTATGAAGCATACCAACTGCTACAGCACCAAGCATAAATAAAGGACTGGCGTTATTGGTAAAACAAATAAGCCTTTCTCCTTCTACTCTGGTAATCATTTGTTTCTGGCGCAGTTGTGCTGTTATCATAGCACTAATAGGAGCACCTGAAGTGTACCCCATAGCCATCACAAAAGCTCCATTACCTGGAACATTAAACAAAGGTCTCATAATAGGCTCAAGGAGTACTCCCAGAAAATGTACTATTCCCAAACTGATGAAAAGTTGAGATATGATAAAAAAAGGTAAAAGAGCTGGTATTACAATTTCCAACCAGGCATTAAGGCCTCTTAAAGCTGCTTGAAAGACTGGCTGAGGGAAAAAGATGATAGCCATGGCTAGACCAACCACAATCATGAGAGTTAAAAAAAGTAAAAACTGTTTTATAATGAAAACAACAGGGCGCTTCATTTTTTCACCTCGTTAGGACTATCTATTTTGCAATATACGCATATTTTTGTAATTTAGAAGTAAATGTCTTAAAAGAAAATATCAAGAAAGGGGTAAGTCCTTTGTATAGTAAGTCCAAAGTAGGGCTGGTTTTAGGAGCAGGTGCTACCCGGGGGTTAGCTCACCTTGGTGTTTTACAAGTGTTCCAAGAACATGGTTTTGAGTTTGACTGTGTAGCAGGTAGCAGTGTTGGTGCAATTTTTGGAGCATTATATGCTGCTGGTATTGACTTTAAATGGCTCGAAAAGTTGGCGAAGGAACTAAAAGAGGAAAAACTTCTTGATTTTGCTGTGCCCCGTTGGGGGCTAATTCGAGGTCAACGAATTGAAGCCCTTGTACGTACTTTAATTAAGGGATTATCTTTTTCTCAACTAAAAATTCCATTATACGTAGTAGCTGTTGATGTTGAAAAAGGTGAATTGGTTGTAATTGAAGAAGGTGGGGTAGCTGATGCTGTTAGAGCCAGCATAGCTATACCAGGAATTTTTGTTCCTAAAAGATTGAATGGACGTTTATTGGTTGACGGTGCTGTTTTATCTCCTGTTCCGGTAGAGGTATTAAGCCAACGGGGTGTAGAGAAGGTGATAGCAGTAGATGTAAACTATAGCGTAATAGAAAAAGATGTTGGGAAGGTAACTAATTTATTTCATCTTTTGTTTCGTTCCTTAGCTATCACGGGTTATGCAATAAGTCGGAAATCTCTGGAGCGAGCCGATCTAGTTATTAGTCCTGATGTGGGCCATTTAAATCCTGCTCGCTTAAATAAAGTTAGTGAATGTATTGAGATAGGTCGCCAAGCGGCTCTAGAAATTTTACCTGAATTAAAATTAATTTTTAATAATTCTATTGATGAGAGTAAACTTATAAGGTAAAATCTATAGATAAAATAACATAAAAATGAATAAGGTTATATATAATACATAATTAAAATTTAAGTTTTAGATTACCTACAAATTACAGAAAAATCAATAATATTGTATAAAAAATTAAACGTAAAATTTAACTGATGTTTTAAAAGTTTTTATTATTAATACTAGTTATTTTACTAGTGTTAATTTAGTAATAGGATTTATTTTTAAGTATTATAAGGACGGTGGGAGATAATATGAATATTTTGGTTTTAAATTGTGGTAGTTCATCAGTTAAATATCAACTTTTTAATATGGATAATGAAAGTGTCTTAGCGAAAGGTATGGTTGAAAGAATTGGTATAGAAGGAGCTTCTTTAATTCATTATCCTGAAGGACAGGAAAAAGTAGTAATAGAAAAAGAGATTCCCGATCATAATGCTGCAGTTCAACTTTGCCTTGAAGCCTTAATTAATCCTACATATGGAGTTATTGAAAATTATAATGAGATTAATGCTATAGGGCATCGCATTGTTCATGGCGGCCAAATTTCCAATTCGAGTTTAATTGACCAAAAGATAAAAGATATGATAAGGGATTTAATTAAACTTGCTCCTTTGCATAATGGTCCAGGATTACGGGGGATAGAGGCTTGCGAAGCTATATTACCTGGGGTCCCTCAAGTGGCAGTTTTTGACACGTCATTTCATCAAACCATGCCTGACTATGCTTATATATATAGCCTTCCTTATGAACTCTATGAAAACCATAATATACGTCGTTATGGTTTTCATGGTACATCACACAAATATGTTGCTTTAAGGGCAGCTGCACTGGTTGAAAAACCTTTAGAAGAGTTAAAATTGATTACATGTCATCTAGGAAATGGTTCCAGTATTGCAGCAATTAAATATGGAAAAGTTCAGGATACAAGTATGGGTTTTACTCCTTTGGCTGGTTTAACTATGGGTACCCGTTGTGGTGATATTGACCCTGCTATTGTTACTTATTTACAAAATCAGGGCTATACTTCCGAAGAGATAGATCGCCTGATGAATAAACAGTCGGGTGTACTGGGGGTTTCTGGAGTTAGTAGTGATTTTCGTGATGTTGAGTCAGCTATGCTTGAGGGTAATGACCGTGCTCGATTAGCCTGGGATATTTTTGTTTATACTGTAAAGAAATTTATTGGCTCTTACATTGCTGTCTTAAACGGTCTTGATATATTAGTTTTTACTGCCGGGCTAGGTGAGAATTTCATAAGTGCTAGACAAGCCATTTGCAAAGATATGGATTATGTTGGAATAGAAATAGATGAAAATGAAAACAAGGTACGAGGTTGTGAAAAGGAAATTACAGCTGCTGGGAGCAAAGCTCGTGTATTTGTCATACCTACTAATGAGGAACTAATGATTGCTCGTGATACAAAGAACATTGTATCCAATGTTGGTTGACAGTAAACCTTTCTTTCTAGTATAATCTTCAGGGTGAATGTGGTGAAAATTGGTGTTAGTAATTTAAAGGCGAGGCCAGGAAGTGAGCTTGATTTCTGCTTAAAGGAAAACTGGTCTTATTTAAAGACATCTGAGGCAAAATTACCTATTATTGCACCTGTGGTTGTCCAAGGGAGGGTGACTAATAACAAAGGTATATTTACGGTCACAGCTAAAGTAGCTACTACACTTGAATTAATATGTGATCGGTGTCTTAGTAAATATAATTTAAAAGTTTCTGTACCTTTGGAAGAGTTATATGCTGAAGGTTCGGTTATTAAATCACTGCCTGAGGAAAATGAAAAAGAAGATCAGGAGATTAGGTTACTGGAAAAGTACCAGATAGATTTAGGACCGGCCGTAAATCAAGCATTAATTATGGCTTTGCCAATGAAATTTCTTTGTAAAGAGGATTGCCTTGGATTGTGTTCTCAATGCGGTCAAAACTTAAATAAGGGCCAATGCCAATGCGAATCCGATTCTATTGACCTGCGTTTTGAAGTTCTAAAACAATGGTTGAATAACAAGGAAGGAGAGAAATAGATTGGGAGTACCAAAGAGGAGGACATCAAAATCAAGGAAAAATAAACGTCGCTCAGTTTGGAGTAAAATGGCTGTCCCTAAATTAGTAGAATGTCCACAATGTCACGAGCTTAAGCTTAGCCATCGAGTTTGTCCTAAGTGTGGTTTTTACAAAGGAAGAGAAGTTTTACAGGTAATTGAATAGTGAATTTGACAATAACCGGCAAATATAGCCGGTTATTTTTGTTGCATAAGGCTTCCAAATCCATTATACTACTATTAGGGTCTGGTGATATTATTTGGTATCAATGTATGAGGTGAATTTATTTGGGATGCCGAAAAAGTCAAAAAGAAGAGCGCCAGCAGGCCCTTCGCCGTTATATACATAAAAATCCATTTGCAACTGATGAGGAATTAGCTGAGAAATTTAAAGTAAGTGTTCCTACTATTCGTTTAGATCGATTGGGTTTAGGTATACCTGAAGTTCGTGAGCGAATTATGAAAATGGCTCATGAAGCTCGTTCTCAGGTACGTGGTGTAAGACCTGAAGAACTTGTAGGAGAAATTGTAGACCTACAACCAAAAATCATGGGCATTTCTATCCTAGAGATTACTCCAGAAATGCTAGTACAACCTGCTAATGTTTGTCGCGGATATTACCTTTTTGCCCAAGCACATTCTCTGGCTTTGGCAACTGTAGGTGCCGAAGTTGTATTGACAAATAGTGCCAGGGTACGGTATAAGCGTCCAGTATACGAAGGTGAACGGGTTATAGCTCGGGCGGTAATTAAAGTTGTTAAAGGTATTAATTATTTGATATCCGTTTATTCTCGTGTAGATAATGAGGTTGTTTTTAAAGGACAGTACATTATTAGTACCCCAGGTGGTGTAAGTGGAGGCGGGGACGATTGAAAATTGCCATTGATGCTATGGGGGGCGATAATGCACCTCATGAAATTATAAAAGGTGCTGTTGAAGCAACCAATCTGGGAATTGCTGACGTTATTTTAGTAGGAAATCAAAAACATATTGAAAAAGAACTCAGAGGATTAAATTCAAATAAAGATATAGAGATAGTTCATACTGAACAGGTAATAGGCATGGATGAGTCTCCGGCTCTTGGGTTGCGTCGCAAACGAGATGCTTCTATAGTAGTGGCTACGAGGTTAGTTAAGGAAGGTCGTGCAGAAGCTGTTGTTTCGGCTGGAAGCACCGGGGCGCAAATGGCGGCAGCTTTATTGATTTTAGGTCGAATTAAAGGGATACAACGTCCAGCTATTGTAACACTTATACCTACCCTCAAAGGACCAAAATTACTATTAGATTCTGGAGCTAATGTGGATTGTCGTCCAGAACATCTATATGAGTTTGCGTTTATGGGTAATGTTTATGCTAAAAGAATAATGAATATTAATAATCCACGTGTCGGTTTATTAAATATAGGTTCCGAAGCTACTAAAGGCAATGAACAAACTTTAGCAGCCTATAAACTTCTACAAGATGCATCGTTTAATTTTATTGGAAATATTGAAGCTCGAGATATCTTTCTGGGTGAGACGGATGTAATCGTGTGTGACGGTTTTATAGGTAATACATTATTAAAATTTGGTGAAGGTATGGGTCAAGCTATTTTTACGATGATTAATCGTGAGGTTAATAAAAGTATAAGGGCAAAGATTGGTGCTGCTTTAGCATTACCAGCTTTAAAGGGGCTAAAGAAAAAAATGGATTACGCAGAGCATGGAGGGGCTCCTCTTTTAGGAGTTAAAGGTGTCAGTGTTATCTGTCATGGCAGTTCTAATGCCCGGGCTATAAAAAATGCTATTAGGGTAGCTAATCTATGCGTTAAACAGGGGTTAGTTTCTGGTATGGAAGGTCTTTAACGACTGGTGGACGATGGCGCAGAGTGAGGAGTGGGATAATGCCAAAGATATTAAGAACTGCTGGTATTGTTGGTACAGGCAGTTGTTTGCCAGAAAAGGTTTTAACAAATAAAGAGCTGGAACAAAAGGTTGATACTAGTGATGAATGGATACGTACTAGGACAGGTGTTCGAGAACGCCGATTAGCCGATAATGATACGGCTGCATCTGATCTTGCAGTGCCCGCCGCTGTTCAAGCTTTAAATGATGCTGGATTATCCCCAGAAGAAGTAGAGTTAATTATTGTAGCTACTATAACTCCAGATACAATATTTCCTTCTACAGCTTGTTTAGTACAAGACCGTTTGGGTGCAAGAAATGCAGCAGCTTTCGACCTATCAGCAGGTTGTACCGGATTTATATATGCTTTATCAGTTGCTAGTCAATTTATATCAACAGGGGCATATAATAATGCTTTAGTTATTGGTGTTGACGTTTTATCAAAAATAGTTAATTGGGAAGATCGTAATACTTGTGTTTTATTTGGCGATGGAGCAGGGGCTGCTGTTCTTAAAGGAGTTCCTGGAGGAAAAGGTTTGTTAGGATTACATCTTGGGGCTGATGGTAGTGGAGGACCCTTACTTAACATGCCTGCAGGAGGATCACGTTTACCGGCAAGTATCGAAACTGTTAAAAATAAATTACATACTGTTCATATGAATGGCCCTGAAGTGTTTAAATTTGCTGTTAGAATTATGGGAGAAGCCAGCTTGCGTGTATTGGAACAGGCAGGTTTAACTAAGGAGGAAGTAGATTTTTTAATACCCCATCAAGCAAACACACGAATTATTGACGCTGCCACAAAACGATTGGGTTTATCTAAAGAAAAAGTTTATGTTAATTTAGAACGTTACGGCAATATGTCTAGTGCTTCTGTTCCTGTAGCTCTTGACGAAGCTTATCGTTTGGGTTTAATTAAGCGCGATTATAAAATAGTTTTAGTAGCTTTTGGGGCGGGGCTCACATGGGGTGCGGCCGTGTTAAATTGGGATCTTGAACCCCCTGAAAGGAGTTAGTATTTTCATGTTAAAGACACCTCTTTGTGATTTACTTGGCATTGATTATCCTATTATACAGGGTGGAATGGCCTGGGTAGCTACTGGTGAATTAGCAGCTGCTGTTTCTGCTGCTGGAGGTTTAGGTATTATTGGTGCTGGAAATGCTCCCCCAGATGTGGTCCGTAAGGAGATACATAAGGTTCGAGAAAAAACAGATAAACCTTTTGGGGTTAATGTTTACTATATGTCACCTTATATAGAAGAATTGATTGATGTTGTTGTTGAAGAAAGAGTACCAGTTGTAACTACTGGTGCAGGTAATCCTGGTAAACATCTGCCAAAGTTAAAGGAAGCCGGGATAAAAGTTATTCCTGTAGTTGCTTCGGTTGCCCTTGCTAAAAGATTAGAAAAAATGGGTGTTGATGCATTAGTAGCTGAAGGGATGGAGTGTGGAGGTCATATTGGTCAAATTTCTACCCTCCCGTTAGTGCCACAAATTGTAGATGCTGTAGATATTCCTGTGATTGCGGCAGGTGGGTTTGTTGATGGAAGAGGTCTTGTAGCTGCTCTGGCTTTAGGAGCAGTTGGTGTTCAGATAGGAACTCGTTTTATTTGTTCAACTGAGTGTACCGCTCACCCCAATTATAAGAAGGTAATTTTAAAAGCAGGGGACCGAGATACAGTAGTCACTGGAGCCCGTGGGCATGGTGTACGTGTTCTCAAAAATAAGTTAAGTCGCCAATATGAAAAAATGGTTGCTGAGGGAGCTTCTTTAGAAGAGCTGGAACGTTTAGGTACTGGTAAACTTAGATTGGCTGTGGTAGATGGTGATGTAGATAATGGTTCTGTTATGGCTGGTCAAAGTGCGGCTATGGTAAAGGAGATAAAGCCTGCAGCGGAAATAATTAAACAAATAATGGATGATGCGACAATGGTATTATCACGTATGGCTAATTTGATTTAATAACTGTTTTAAATTTGAACTTATCCAAATAGTAAATATTCGGAGGGGCTGACATGCAAGGAATAGTTTTTGTTTTTCCAGGCCAAGGTTCTCAGTATGTAGGTATGGGAAAAGATATAGCAGAACATTATCCTGAAGCAGCAGAAGTCTTTACTGAAGCTGATAAAGAGTTAGGATGGTCAATAAGTGAAATTTGTTTTAACGGACCAAACGAACAGCTCGTTCGGACAGAGTATACCCAACCTGCTATATTGACAGTAAGTGTTGCGTGTTTTCGGGTTTTAGCTTCAAAGGGTATCATGCCTCAGGCAGTGGCTGGACACAGTTTAGGCGAATATAGTGCTTTAGTGGCAGCTGGAAGTCTTGAATTTAGAGATGCCATAAAGTTAGTAACTAAACGTGCTCAGCTTATGGAAGCAGCTGTGGCTTCAGGCCGAGGGGGTATGGTGGCTGTTTTGGGTTTATCAGCCGAAAAAGTTGTTGAACTTTGCGAAAAAGTAGAAAAAGGGGTTGCAGAGGCAGTTAATTTTAATGCTCCAGCACAGGTGGTTGTTGGTGGGGATCGAGTTGGTCTTGATAACCTATCTAAACTGGCTAAAGAAGCTGGGGCCAAAAAAGTAATACCTCTCCAAGTTAGTGGTCCATTTCATTCAAGTCTCATGGGACCTGCAGCCCGAGAATTAGCTCCTGTTTTAAGAGAGGTAACAATTTCTGACCCGAATACACATGTAGTAGCTAATTTTACAGGTAACTATGTTAGAACAGCAGATGAGGTTCGAGAAAGTTTAATTAAACAAATAAATAATCCAGTGCGTTGGGAAGATAGTGTTCGTCGATTATTGGATGATGGCTATGATACATTTATCGAAGTCGGACCAGGGAAGGTTTTAAGTGGTCTTATTAAACGAGTTAATCGCCGTGTTCGAATAGGACAGGTTGAAGATAGTCAGTCCCTAGAAAAGACCCTTAGCTTGTTAAGGGAGGCTAAAGTAGAATGATACTTAATGATCAGGTAGCATTGATAACGGGAGCGTCACGGGGCATTGGTCGTGCTACAGCCTTGAAGTTAGCTCAAGCTGGAGCTAAGGTGGTTGTTAATTATGCCAGACAGGCAGTAGCTGCTGAAGAAGTAGTAACAGCTATTAAAAATGAAGGTGGCAAAGCAATAGCTGCAGGTGCTGATGTTAGTGATTATAATGCGGTTAAAGAATTAGTTCAAAAAACTTTAGATGAATTTGGTCGTCTTGATATATTGGTCAATAATGCTGGAATTACGCGAGACAGCCTAACTATGCGACTGAAACAAGAGGATTGGGCTGCTGTAATTCAAACGAATTTAACAGGGGTGTTTAATTGTTGCCAAGCAGTCTTAAAACCCATGTTTAAACAACGTCAAGGACGTATTATTAACCTAACTTCGGTAGTAGGTTTAAGGGGAAATGCTGGTCAAATAAATTATGCTTCTGCTAAAGCTGGAGTTATAGGTTTAACTAAATCTTTGGCTAAAGAGGTAGCCTCGCGAGGCATTTTAGTTAATGCCATAGCTCCTGGTTTTATTGCTACTGATATGACAGCAGACTTAAATGAGAAAGTTAAAGAGGAATGGGATAAACATATTCCATTAAAGCGTCCGGGAGAACCGGAAGAAGTAGCAGATGTTGTTTTATTCCTTGCTTCGTCAGCTTCGAAGTACATGACAGGTCAGGTACTCGTTGTTGACGGGGGATTGACCCTAAACTTATAAATTCCGGATTAATTTCATGGAAGGAGGTGAGGCCCATGGAGGTTTCAGCTATCTTTGAGAAAATTAAAGGTATAGTTGTTGAACAGCTCAGTGTCGATGAAAGTGAAATTACTATGGATACTTCTTTTGAAAGCCTAAATGCTGATTCCTTAGATATTGTTGAGCTTATTATGGCCCTAGAAGAGGAATTTGATTTAGAAATTCCAGATGAGGATGCTGAAAAGCTTAATACTGTAGGTGCTGCTGTAAACTATATCAAAGAACATACTAACTAAAACATTTAACTAAAACATATTATCTAAAATGTTCAATTCTATAAAATAAAACCTTTGAGGATAGTCCCGTAGATTTACGGGGCTTCCTCATAAAAAAGAGGGATTATTTTGAAAAAACGTGTAGTAATAACTGGTATGGGGGCTATAACCCCTTTTGGAACTGGTAAAGATAAATTGTGGCAATCTTTGGTAGAAGGCAAGTCAGGAATTGGACCTATTACTAGGTTTGATGCAGAGAATTTGCCAGTTACTTTTGCTGGCGAGGTTAAAGATTTTGTGCCTAGTGATTTTATTAATCGTAAAGAAATACGTAGAATGGATCGTTTTGCTCAATATGCTGTAGCTGCAGCACGTATGGCTGTAGAAGATGCTTCTTTAGATTTAGAAAAAGAAGATAGGGATAGAGTAGGAGTAATATTTGGTAGTGCCAATGGTGGCATGGAAACCTTTCAAGAACAAACCAAGGTATTGCTGGAAAAAGGTCCTAATCGTATTAGTCCTTTCTTTGTACCAATGATGATTGCTAACATGGCTGCAGGCTTAATTTCTATTAATTTAGGTATTCGTGGGGTAAACTTTACAGTAGTAAATGCTTGTGCTTCAGGTACTAACTCTATTGGAGAAGCTTTTCGGGCATTACAACGTGGTGATGCTGACGTGGTTATAACTGGAGGGAGTGAGGCTAGTGTAACTCCCTTAACAGTAGCAGGTTTTGCAGCTATGAAAGCATTATCTACCCGTAATGACGACCCAGCTAAGGCGAGTCGTCCTTTTGAAAATAACCGAGACGGTTTTGTTTTAGGTGAAGGGGCAGGTGTCCTTGTTCTTGAAACATTAGAACATGCAGAGGCTCGGGGAGCACGTATCTATGCTGAAATATCAGGTTATGGTTGTACAGCTGATGCTTATCATATGACTGCACCTTCTCCCGAAGGAGAAACTGTTACTCGGGCTATATCTCTAGCACTTGAAGACGCAGGTTTAAAACCTGAAGATGTTGATTATATTAATGCACATGGTACTTCTACACCATTGAATGATCGACAAGAAACTTTAGCGATTAAAAAAGTTTTTGGTGATCATGCTTATAAATTGGCAATTAGTTCAACCAAGTCGATGATTGGACATCTCTTAGGTGCTTCTGGGGCCGTTGAGGCTATTGCTACAGCTTTATCACTTTATACAGGAGTTATTCCACCAACTATTAATTATGAAGAACCTGATCCAGAATGTGATTTAGATTATGTACCAAATGAAGCACGGCAGCAACCTATTGAGGTTGCAATGTCTAATTCTTTCGGTTTCGGTGGTCATAATGCGACTATAGTATTACGTAAATTTTAGTTCATAAGAAGGGAAAAAATATTGGATAATAACCGGCAAGAAAAGTTACAGAAATTCTTGGACAGCTTAAATTTACGTATGCCTGACCTTGAAGGTTTTGATTTGGCCCTAACGCATCCAACTTTTGCTTTTGAACATCAGTTGCCTCAAGATAATCAACGTTTAGAGTTTCTTGGTGATGCTGTATTAGGTCTAATCATAGCTGAATATCTTTATAAGCAATTTCCGCATTTACCCGAAGGGGATTTGACTAGGATGCGGGCGGCGATTGTTTGTGAGGCTACATTGTGCAAAGTTGCCAAGAGTATTGGATTAGGAGAATTACTTTTATTAGGGCAAGGAGAAGAACATTCAGGTGGTCGTGAGCGACCTTCCAACTTAGCCGATGCCATGGAATCAGTAATAGCTAGTTTATATTTAGCCGGGGGATTAGAATTAGCAAGGGATTTTATTATTAAGGTTTTTAATCCCTCGTTACAAATTTTAAAAGATAATAGAATTATTGATGCTAAGTCCGCTTTGCAGGAATTTGTTCAACAACAGGGTTCAGAAAATGTATTTTATAAAATTTTAGATGAATGGGGTCCTGCCCATGCCAAACAGTATAAAGCCGGCGTATTTTTAAAGAAGAGAATGTTAGCGACTGGTGAAGGACGCAGTAAAAAAGAGGCAGAACAAGACGCTGCAAGGGCAGCTCTGTCATTACTAAAGATTAATAGCTAATGTTACTTACTTCCTCTTTATTTAACTTTTTCTTTAGTTTTGGAGGAATTGGTTTACATTATATCGAAAATATCCTGTACTTACAAACCTTGGTAAAGACAGGGAGGAGGAAGTAATGGAGGTATTAAAAGTTTCTGCTCAATCTAATCCTAAGTCTGTAGCTGGAGCTCTAGCAGCTGTTTTTCGCCAGCATGGTAAGGCTGAAATTCAGGCAGTTGGAGCAGGGGCAGTTAATCAAGCCGTTAAAGCAATGGCCATTGCCAGAGGTTTTATTGCCCCTAATGGGATTGATTTGGTAATGATTCCTGCTTTTGCGGAGATTAGTATTGATGGAGAAGAGAGAACAGCAATTAGGTTCATAATTGAACCTCGATAGGAAGACTGCTCTTAGAGCAGTTTTCTTTATTTGCATTATCCAGCAATTATTAAGGGTGTTTTTGACACTCTTATTGTGTTTTTTGGAGAGGATTAATATGCACCTTAAAGAGATAGAGATACAAGGATTTAAAACTTTTGTTGATAGAGTTAAATTAAAAATTGGTCCTGGTATTACCGTAATTGTTGGTCCTAATGGCAGTGGAAAGAGTAATGTTGCCGATGCTATCCTCTGGGTCTTGGGTGAACAAAGTGCTAAAGCGTTACGGGGTTCACGAATGGATGATGTTATTTTTTCTGGTAGTGAGAAACGTCGACCGGTAGGAATGGCTGAAGTTACTTTACACCTGGATAATAGTGATAACACACTTCCCTTAGATTTCCAGGATATAGCTATTACTCGTCGCTTTTTTCGTACTGGAGAAGGTGAATATTTTATAAATAAAATACCTTGTAGACTGAAGGATATCCAGGAACTTTTTTTGGATACGGGTTCCGGAAGAAATGGTTTGGCAATTATAAGTCAGGGGCGAATAGAACAAATCCTTTCTGCACGACCAGAGGAAAGGCGAACGGTTATTGAAGAGGCTGCTAGCATTTCTCGTTATCGTTTGCGAAAAAAAGAGGCTACTTTACGTCTTGAAAAGGTAGAGCAGGATTTATTGCGTTTGAAGGATTTGGCTTATGATCTTAAAGGTCAATTAGGGCCGGCTGCTTTAGAAGCGGCTAAGGCTAAACGGTATCATAAATTAAATAATCTCTTAAAGTTAGTTGATTTAAGTATTAAAGCTAAAGAATATAAAGAAACAATCAGTAAACGAGAAGAATGTCAAAGGCAATGGCAAAAATTAAATGACAAAGTTAATGAACTAAAATCTTTAGAAAAAGTACTCATTGAAAATAATATTAAACTTCAACAAAAGCAGGAAGAAATTCAAGGAGAGGAACAACGTTATCTAGCAAAATTACAAGATTATAAAGAGCAATTAATGAAAACTCAAGCTAAACATAATTTAGTTCAGGAAAAAATTTCAACCATAAAACGACAACAACAGGAAGATAGAAATTGGGAACAAAGATTAAAAAAAGAAAGAGATAATATTGATTTCGTTCTAAATGAAATTAAAGGTAAACAAGATAAAATTAAACAGGAGAAATTAAATTTACAACATTCACTAGAATTAGGGCAAAGGGATTTACAACAAATACGGGTTAAGAATCAGGAACTCCAAACAAAAATCGAAAACTTAAAGTCTGATTTATTTCAAGCAATTCATGAACGTACAAAATGTCAAAATGAATTGGTGCGTATTGAAGAAAAACAATCTAGCATAGAGCGTGTTCAAGAACACAAACGAAATCAGTTTGAAGAATTAAAAAATGAACATAAAAGATTGAACACTATAATAAAAGAAGGCCAAGAACAGATAGTTAAATTAGAAGAGAAGATAAAAACTTTTAGCGAACAGAAAATTGGGGTTGAGAAAGATATAGTTCTTAAAGAAAAAGAACTTGCTGATTTGGAAAAACAATTGGTAAATATAAGTGAAAAAAGGCGTATAATTATGGCTCGCTTAAAGGTATTACGCCAGGCCCAGTTAGATTATGAAGGTTTTAGTCAAGGAGTAAAATTAATTCTACAAGCAAAAAAAGACAAAGAGCCTGCTTGTTCTGATGTTTTAGGAGTAGTTATTGAAAAAATTATAGTTCCGGATCAATTAGCTAAAGCTGTGGAAGTAGCCTTGGGTGCGGCTGCACAACAAATTTTGGTTAGAACTGATTCTGAAGCTGAGAGAGTAATTGAATATATTAAAAGTAAGCGCAGAGGTCGTGTTACTGTTTTACCTTTATCCTGGCTTGAACCTAGGCAATGGCCAACTTGGGCTAATTGGGCCTTGCAAGAAAAAGGGGTATTAGGGATAGCGTCAAACCTCGTTAAAAGTGAAGAAGAGGTTCGTATAGCAGTAGAATACCTTTTGGGTCATATATTAATAGTTAATCATATTCAGTGTGCGTTAGCTTTGGGTAAACGACTGCGTCCACCAGTACGGATTGTTACTTTAGATGGTGAAGTAATTCAACCTAGGGGTCCAGTAACGGGAGGAGTGAATAAGAAGCAAGCGGGTTTTCTACAACGTCGGATAGATATTAAAAATAATGAAACTAAGTTAGCTGATTTAATACATGATTTACAGACAACCCAAGGACAGTATAAAGAAAAAAAAGAAGAACTTGAAGCAAATCGTAAACAATTAAGACAAATTGAGGAAGAAATATTTACTAATAAAAGTAAGCTGCATAATTTAGTCCACCGTGTTAATGAATACAAAGAACAGCTAATTCAACTAGAAGAGAGAATTAGTGTATTGGATGAAGAATTAAATCAAAGCAATGATAACTCTAAAATGTTAATAGCAGAACAAAAGAAGAAGCAAGAACTATTAACACAGTGGAGAGAGAAGGAGAGCAAACTTAATCAAGAGCTAACTGACTATCAAAAGTATTTGACTGAAAGTCAGCAGAAACTATCTGCTAATCAGCAAGAACTTGCTGTAATTGAAGTGCGATTACAATCGTTGCTAAATGAATATGAACAGCTAAAAGTAAGGGAAAATGAACTTACTAAACAACAAGAAAACTGGGAACAACAATATAGTGAATTGACTGATAGGATAGCTTCAAGGATAACAAGAGAAAATGAACTAAAAGTTACAAAAGAAAAATTAATTATGGAAGAAAAAATACTTGAGGAAGCCTGTAAACAAATCACAGAAAAATTAGAACATAAGAAAAAGGAAGGGCTTTTATGGAAAGAACAAAAGAAGAATTTAGAACAGGATTTAACTAATTTACAATCAGAAAAGCAAAAAGTAGTAGAGAAACTAAGGAAAAAAGAAATAAGTTTAGCTCGTTTTGATGCTGTACTTACAAATATTCGGTCAGACCTTGAGGAGCGATATGGTATCAAGTGGAGAGAGAAGTTAGACATTAAGCCTCGGTACTTTATAGAGAAAAGGGCTAATCGAATTAGGCAGCAGATTAAGGAAAGACTGTTTGGCATGACTGAAGTTAATCCAGCTGCTATAACATCATATGAACGTTTAAAGTCTCGATATGAAGAGTTAGAGCAACAAATTAAAGATTTAGAAGAAGGACGTCTTGGTTTAGAAAAAGTAATTGTTGAAATGGAAAAATTAATGGCTCGTAAATTTAAAGATACTCTTGTAGAAGTAAAAAAACATTTTTCTTCAATTTTTCATGAGCTATTTAATGGTGGCGAAGCGAGTTTAAAACTTATTAATAGTGAAGATATCTTGGAGTCAGGGTTAGAAATTATTGCTCGCCCTCCTGGGAAAAACCCCCAAAATTTAGCACTATTATCTGGAGGGGAAAAAGCTTTAACAGCAATAGCATTTATTTTTGCTCTTTTAAAGGTTAAACCAAGTGCTTTTTGCATCTTTGATGAAGTAGATACAGCATTAGATGAGGCTAATGTAGAACGTTTTGCTCGTTTATTAAGGAAGTTTGCGGAGCAGGGTCAGTTTATTGTTATTTCTCATCGTCAGGGTACAATGGCAGCAGCTGATATTCTTTATGGTGTTACAATGGTTGACCAGGGTATATCTCAATTGGTTTCTGTGCGATTGGATCAATTACCGGCATAAACACCTAGGTTAACCTTGGACAAAAGTCCTCCTCTTTGGTAAATTAAAGAGGAGGTTTTATATATAGTAAGGGGGATTTATAATTGGGTTTTTTCAGTAAACTTAAAGAGGGTTTAGCTAAAACAAAGGAAAGCCTTTCCCAAAATATATTTAAAGAGGGTTTAGCTAAAACAAGGGAAAACTTTTCCCAGAAAATAAGCCAATTATTTAAGAAAACCATAAAGATAGACGAAGATTTTTATGAAGAACTTGAAGAAATTTTGTTAACAGCTGATGTAGGGGCAAAAACCAGCCTAGAGATATCTGAAAGATTACGGGAAGAAGTTAAGGCCAGGAAATTATCAGACATGTCTGAGGTAAGAGAAGTTTTAGAGGAAATAGTTGTAGAAATACTTGGTGAAGAAGTTCCTGAAATAAATACTGCAATAACACCTCCTACTGTAATTTTAGTAGTGGGTATTAATGGTGCAGGTAAAACTACAACAATTGGTAAAATTGCCAATCGCTTAGTAGAAGATGGAAATAAGGTTATATTAGCGGCGGCGGATACTTTTAGGGCAGCAGCTGCTGAACAACTTTCCATTTGGGCAGAACGTTCTGGTGCAGGATTAATTCAGCATCAAGCTGGTTCAGACCCTGCTGCAGTAGTTTTTGATGCTATTCAGTCAGCTCGAAGCAGAGGTGCTGACTATATCTTGGTTGACACTGCAGGGCGATTGCAAACAAAGACCAATCTAATGGAAGAATTAAAGAAGATTGGAAGGGTTATTAGGCGTGAACTTCCGGGAGCACCCCATGAAGTTCTCTTGGTTTTAGATGCTACAATTGGTCAAAATGCAATATCTCAGGCAAAAATTTTTAATGAGGCTGTAGATGTAACTGGTATTGTACTTACCAAGCTTGATGGTACTGCAAAAGGTGGTGTGGTATTAGCTATTACTAATGAAATGGGTATTCCTGTTAAATTAGTAGGCCTCGGAGAAGGTATAGACGACTTAAAAGATTTTGAACCTCGAGACTTTGTAGAGGCGTTATTTAGAGACTTAGAAGTCGAAAAGGAGGAAGATTAGTGGGGAAAATCTTAATTAAAAATTGTACTATTATCCCTATAAGTGGGTCTGTAATTGAGTCCGGGGTAATTGCTATAAATAATGATCGGATTCATTATCTTGGTCCTGAGAGTGGTTTACCAACAGATTGGAAGGCTGATACAACTATCAATGCAGAAGATATGGTCGCCTTACCCGGATTTGTGAACAGTCATACCCATGCAGCTATGACTTTATTACGTAGTTATGCTGATGATTTACCTTTAAAACCTTGGTTGGAGGAAAAAATATGGCCCCAGGAGGCTAAGCTGACTCGTGAAGATATATACTGGGGAACCAAGTTGGCTTTGTTAGAGATGATTCGCTCTGGGACAACAACTTTTGCTGACATGTACTTTCAAATGGACAAAGTCGCTGAAGCAGTAGTTGAGTCTGGATTACGGGCAAGTTTAAGCCAGGGCCTTATTGGGGTTCAAGATGCTAATGAAGAACGTTTGAATACTGGTATAAGCCTGGTTAAAGATTGGCATGGGGCAGGGGAAGGTCGTATCACAACTATGTTAGGACCTCATGCTCCCTATACGTGTACACCAGAGTATCTTACTAAAGTAGCAGATAAAGCCGCCAAATTAGGAGTAGGCTTACATATTCACCTCGCTGAAACAAAGGATGAAATTGAAAATATCAAAGCTCAATATGGTTATACTCCAATAGCATTGGCAGACAAACTTGGGCTCTTTAGCCTACCAGTATTAGCTGCGCATTGTGTGCATTTAACTACAGATGAAGTAAATATAATAGCAGAAAAAAAGGTAGGGGTAGCCCATTGCCCGGAGAGTAATTTGAAGTTAGCCAGCGGAATTGCTCCTGTGGCTGATATGATTTCTGCTGGTATCCCAGTTGCAATAGGTACTGATGGTGCTTCTAGCAACAATAATCTTGATATGCTCGAGGAAATGCATATAGCGGCTTTGTTGGCTAAGGGTACTACTGGTGATCCAACAGTAATAGATGCTCATCAGGCATTAACTATGGCGACTTTAAATGGTGCTAAGGCTTTAGGCCTTGACAAGGAAATAGGTTCCTTAGAAGTAGGAAAAAAGGCTGACATTATATTAATAAATAAAAAGCAACCTCACTGGATGCCGCTTCATGACGTAGAGGCTAATATAGTTTACGCTGCTAAGGGTTCTGACATAGATACGGTAATTGTTAATGGACAAGTTATTATGTCTGGTGGCGAAGTTCGAACTTTAGACGTTAATGAAATTTTTAATTATGTAGTAAAAAGAGCAAGGGAAATGTAGGGGGTTTTAAAGCTAAATGCAATACCGGCAGCTCGGACAAACAGGGATGAAAGTTTCAGAACTGTGTTTTGGAACTTTACCAATGGGACCTAGGCAAAAAAATCTTGATGTGGATACATGTGTAAGGATAATGAGAAGGGCCTTCAACGGAGGAGTTAATTTTATTGATACAGCTCAATTATACGAAACATATTGGATTATTAAGGAAGCAATAAAAGGATATGATACTAAAAATTTGGTAATTGCAACAAAGTCAGCTGCTACAACTTATAATGGTATGAAAGAAGCTATTGAAGAGGCTAGAGAAGAGCTGGATTTAAAACACATTAATATTTTTCTTCTGCATGCAGCTAAAGGTACAGTACATGTTTTTGAAGAACGGGCAGAAGCCATACGGTGTTTATTAGAAGCAAAAATAAGAGGAAAAATTGGAGCTGTAGGTATTGCTACTCATTCAGTCGAAGTTGTGAAGAAAGCTGCAACTTTAAAGGATATTGATGTTGTTTTTCCGTTGTTAAATCTAGAAGGCATGGGTATTATTGGTGGTGGCCCTGAAGATATGAAAGCAGCAATTGCTCAAGCTGCATCTGCCGGTAAAGGTATATATCTTATGAAAACTTTAGCTGGAGGTAATTTGATACGCAAATATCGTGAAGCAATGGATTTTGCCAGGAGTGTGCCAGGTGTTGCTTCTATTGCTGTTGGTATGATTAGTGAGCAAGAAGTAGATTATAATATCCAGTACTTTAGTGGTAAATTTCCGGGAGAAGTCCAGAGTAGCTCAAAAAAGTTTTTAATAGTACAAAGCCTTTGTTTAGGAGACGGGGCCTGTGTAGATGCCTGTATTAATCAAGCTATATCCTTGGAAAATGGCAAAGCTAAGATTAACTCAGAAAAATGTCTCCTTTGCGGTTACTGTACTAAAGTCTGCCCTCAGTTTGCCATCAGAATGGTTTAGGTGTCAAAGTCAAGCCCTTGACAGAGATATTAAGGAGACTTATAATTTACGTTGGTGGTTGTTGTGCTTGAGCAGTTAACCAGAGTAGCACGTTTATATGATTTTTATGGACCACTTCTTACTCCTAAACAAAGACATTGGTTAGAACTGCATTATCACCATGACCTTTCTTTAGGTGAGATAGCCCTTGAAGAAGGTGTCAGTCGCCAGGCGGTATATGACGGATTACAACGGGCGATTAAGTCACTGGAAGATTATGAAACAAGATTGGGATATATGCAGTGGTATATGTCCTTACGAGAGAATATAAATTCCGCATTGCGGCATTTAAATAAATATTATGAAGAAGAACATAAAGAAAATCTTGATAGAGTTCGGTTAATTCTTAATAAGCTATTAGAAAAACCCGAAGGTAGTAAAGAGTAAATATAATTTAAAGGGATAAGGGGGTGCTGATGTGGCAGTCTTTTCGTCGCTAGCAGAGAAACTTCAAGAAACTTTTAAGAAGTTAAAGGGAAAAGGAAAACTTAGTGAAGCTGATGTGAATAAAGCTATGCGAGAAATACGCTTAGCTTTATTAGAGGCTGACGTTAATTTTAAGGTTGTAAAAGACTTTATTAATAGTGTTAAAGAACGAGCTGTTGGACAGGAAGTTATGAAAAGCCTAACTCCCGGGCAGCAAGTAGTAAAAATTGTTTATGAAGAATTAACTAAACTAATGGGAAATAGTGAGGAAAGTAAAATCAATTGGGCAAGTCAACCTCCTACAGTTATTATGTTGGTTGGTTTGCAAGGTGCAGGTAAAACGACTACGGCTGCCAAATTAGCTCGTCTCGTACAAAGTCAAGGTCGACGACCCTTATTAGTGGCTGCTGACGTCTATAGGCCGGCTGCCATTAAGCAACTCCAGATATTAGGAGAAAAGTTAGACGTTCCAGTATTTAGTATGGGGGAAAACAGCAATCCAGTAGATATTGCCAAGGCAGCAGTAGAACATGCTCATCATCATGGTAATAATACTGTTCTTTTAGATACCGCTGGGAGATTGCATATTAACGAAACTATGATGGATGAGTTAGTAGCAATAAAAGAGGAAGTAAATCCCCAGGAGATATTATTAGTGGTAGATGCCATGACAGGTCAGGATGCTGTTCAAGTGGCAACTACTTTTAATGAGCAGTTAGGTGTAACTGGGGTTATCTTGACTAAGCTAGATGGCGATACTAGAGGTGGAGCTGCTTTATCCATTAGGGCTGTAACAGGCCGTCCCATTAAGTTTATTGGTATGGGTGAAAAAACAGACGCACTGGAGATTTTTCGCCCGGATCGTTTAGCTTCAAGAATTTTAGGAATGGGGGACGTTCTAAGCCTTATAGAGAAAGCTCAAGCCAACCTTGATGTTGAACGAGCTAAAGAATTACAGAAGAAAATAAAACAACAGGAATTTACTTTAGAAGATTTTCTCACCCAAATGAAACAAATGAAGCAGATGGGGCCACTGGAAGAGATTCTTAGTATGCTTCCTGGAACCGGCAAGATGAAGCAACTTAAAAATGTTAAAATTGATCCCAAGGAAATGGTTCATATAGAGGCTATTATTCAATCCATGACTCCTGAGGAAAGGCGAAATCCTTTAATATTAAATGGTAGTCGTAAAAGACGTATTGCTGCAGGAAGTGGTACTAGAGTCCAAGACGTAAATCGGTTATTGCGCCAATTTGAGGACGCTAAGAAGTTTATGCAGATTTTTGGTGGCGAAGGTGGCGCAAAGAAAAAGCTAAAGGGTAAAAGATTTTTCCCTTTTTAGGGAATATTTCTTAATAAGAAAAACTTGTTTTTAGGAAATATGACTTCAAGTTTTAGAGGAGGTGATATTCATGGCAACAAAAATCCGTTTAAAAAGGATGGGAGCTAAAAAAGCACCATTTTATCGTTTGGTTGTAGCAGACTCTCGTTCACCCCGTGATGGTAAAGTCATTGAAGAGATAGGATATTACAATCCGGTAAAAAATCCTGTAGAAATTAAAATTGAAGAAGATAAAGCTTTAAATTGGTTGAAAACTGGTGCACAACCCTCAGAAACAGTACGTGCACTGTTAAAAAAAGTAGGTGTATGGCAGAAATTTATAGCTTTAAGGCAAGCTAAATAGGAGGAAATAAGATGAAAGAGCTGGTATTAACCCTGGCCAAAGCACTTGTAGATTACCCAGAACAGGTCAGTGTTAACCAGGTAGAAGGAGAAAAATCAGTTATCATTGAACTGAGAGTAGCACAAGAGGATATGGGTAAGGTAATTGGTAAACAAGGAAGAATTGCCAAAGCAATACGTACTTTAGTGAAAGCCGCTGCTTCACATCAAGGTAAACGTGTAGTGGTGGAGATTATTCAATAGAAAATGTCTCAAAAAAAAATCATTATCGGTAAAGTAATAAATACCCATGGACTACGAGGGGAAGTTAAGGTTTTACCTTTAACTGATTTTCCTGAACGTTTTCGCTCAGATTTGAAACTCTATTTGGAGCAGGGGGAAAAAATACATACTGTCACTGTTAATAGAGTTCGTACTCAAGGAAGGCATCTAATCATAAAGTTTTCAGAAATAAATGATGCTAATGAGGCCGAAAAGTTACGTGGAGCGTTATTGAAGGTAGAACCTTGGGAGGTGGAACCCCTCCCACCTGGACATTATTATATATTTCAACTAGTAGGTGCTAGTGTTTTTACTACTGATGGAGATTTTTTGGGAACCTTACGAGAAGTTATAGCTACTGGCGCAAATGATGTTTTTGTTGTTAAAAATGATGAAAACAAAGAAATTTTAATTCCAGCTTTAAAAGATGTAGTAAAAAATATTGATTTAGATAAAGGAAAAATCGAAATTAAGATTATACCTGGTTTATTGGATTAGGAGGCCTACTTTTGCACGTTGATATACTTACAATTTTACCAGATATGTTTACGGGATTTGTAAATACCAGTATTATCAAACGGGCACAAAAAAAAGGCCATTTATCCATTAATCTGGTGAATATTCGTGATTATGCCAAAAATAAACACCGAAAACTTGATGATTATCCCTTTGGTGGAGGCCCAGGGATGGTTATGCAGGCGGAGCCCTTTTTTTTGGCAATAGAGTCGTTATTATCGGGACTATCTATTAAACCGCCAGTTATATTAATGTCGCCACAAGGGGAGGTTTTTGACCAGAACTTAGCTAATGAACTCGCTAAAGAAGAGCGACTAGTTTTAATTTGTGGCCATTATGAAGGAATTGATGAAAGAGTTAGGGAAAATTTAGTTGATCGGGAAATTTCGATTGGCGATTATGTCCTAACTGGTGGGGAACTACCAGCCATGGTAATAATTGATGCTATAACTCGTCTTATACCTGGTGTATTAGGTGCCCCGGAAGGGGCTAAGGAAGATTCTTTTGCTATGGGTTTTTTGGAATACCCACAATACACTAGACCCCGTTCCTTCAGAGGGCTGGATGTACCTGACGTTTTATTATCAGGAAATCATGAAGAAATCCGGCGCTGGCGTCGAAAGAAGGCAATAGAACGAACTTGGCTTCGGCGTCCGGAATTACTAAATAATGTAAAGCTAAGTTCTGAAGATGAAGAGTTATTGGCAGAGATTAAGGGTTTGAGTAAGGGAAACCGTTAATATTGTTTCTCTGGAAAAGTTTATGATATAATATTTTTCAACTGTATTGTAGTTAGGGAAAGGAGGGTTTGCAGGTGAACATCATCGAAGCCCTAGAAAAAGAACAAATGCGATCAGATATACCTGATTTCAAACCTGGGGATACCGTCAGGGTACATGTCAAAGTTGTTGAAGGCAACAGGGAACGCATTCAGGTCTTTGAAGGTGTGGTAATTAGTCGGCGTGGCAAGGATTTACAAGAAACTTTTACTGTGCGCCGTGTATCTTATGGGGTAGCTGTTGAAAGGATTTTCCCAGTTCATTCCCCGCGAATTGATAAGATTGAAGTTGTAAGGCGTGGTCGTGTACGCAGAGCAAAACTTTATTACTTACGTGGTCGAGTTGGTAAAGCTGCTCGCATTAAAGAAATAAAGAATAGTTAAGAAAAACGGGACTGTTAATCAGTCCCGTATTTGGCTAATGGGGGTGTGAACTTTGGAAGAAAAAAATGAAACCTCATGGTGGAAGGATTTACTTCCATCTGTTTTTATTGCTGCAGTTCTGGCTCTAATTATTCGTTCATTTCTTTTTACACCTTTTTATATACCATCACCCTCAATGGAACCCACATTATATCCAGGTGATCGAATAATAGTTAACCGTTTAGCCTATCGGTTTGAAGAGCCTAAACGTGGGGATGTAATAGTCTTTAAATACCCTCTTAATCCCCAAAAAGATTATATTAAAAGGGTTATAGCGTTGGCTGGAGACACAGTAGAGGCCAGGGATAATATTTTATATGTTAACGGCAAACCTATAAAAGAAAATTATTTACCGCCTGATGTAATTTATGAGGATTTTGGCCCTATAAAAGTACCAGCTAATAATTACTTTATGATGGGAGATAACCGTAATAATAGTGCTGATAGTAGATCTTGGGGAACTTTAGATCGACAATTAATAATTGGTAAAGCCATGATTGTTTTTTGGCCTCCTAAAAATATAGGTTTGATAAAGTAGGTGGAAACATATTGCCGGTAGGAATAGAGGACTTATATCAATATTTAAAAGTAGTAGATGTAGTTTTAGAAGTAGCTGATGCACGTTTGCCCTTTACTAGCCGTTATCCTGGATTAGGAATAAAGTTTAATTGTAAAAAATCTATTTTGATCTTAAATAGAATGGACTTAGCCGAACCTCAAGCTACTCTTAGATGGTTAGAATATTACAAATCAGCAGGAACATCCGTTCTGGCTATTAATGCCCGTTCTGGGGAAGGGATTAAAACTTTACATAAAGAATTATCAATAGTTGCTAAACAGAAAAATGAAGTAATGAAGCAGAAAGGATTACGGGAACGCCCTTTAAGAATTATGGTTTTAGGAATCCCTAATGTTGGCAAATCTTCGCTTTTGAATCGTTTAGCTGGGCGTGGGGTGGCTAGAACCGGGGATCGCCCAGGAATTACTCGTGGTCCTCAATGGATTCGTTTAATGGGTCGTATGGAGTTATTAGATACTCCAGGTGTCCTTTGGCCTAACTGGCATGGACGTGAGAAGGTTTTATTTTTAGGGGCTATTGGTTGTATACCAGATGGTAGATTACCAATAACTGAGATTGCCATCTTATTAGGAGAGCTTTTAAAGGAAAGGGCTCCAAAAAATTTAATTGCTAGATATAATATCAATTTGGACAATACTGAATCTGATATTCTTACAACTATAGGTAAAGCACGTGGCTTTCTAATGTCTGGAGGTGAAGTTGATAAGGAAAAAACAGCTAACGCAGTGGTTAATGATTTTAGAGAAGGCAAACTAGGTCGTTTTACATTGGAATATCCTGTTGTTAGCTAATATGAGCCAATTGCGATGTTCGGAAGTAGAGATGAATAGGCCGTTTTAGGGCAGTGGCAAAAATATTTTACCCCGGCACGGATCAGGATTTATGCGGGTT
>JASKKH010000012.1 GCA_030154265.1 Clostridia bacterium | reverse complement strand
CCTTCCTACAATAATAAATTAATTATATATAATAAAATATTTTTTATACAAAAAGGGGCTGTCCCAAAAAAGTATCCCGTAACACTACAAAGTGATACGGGATTAACTATTTATGACGCGATTTCAATGTAAAAGTGGGGCTAAAAATTTGGAAAAAGACTTTTGGAGCAACCCCAATCTCTTTCGTGTAAGTATATTTTACTTAAGTTTTACTCCTCGACTATCTTTTTAATAAATGCTTTTGCTCTATCTAATAATTCCCCTTTGTATTCTTCTATCTTACCATTATCACTTAGAGCTGTCATTTCAGGATCTAATGGTAGAGTACCTAGAAGAGGAATACCTGCTGTTTCAGCTGCTTCTTCAGCACGACTCGGGCCAAAGATATTAATTCTTTTGCCACAATCAGGACAAGATAGATAGCTCATGTTTTCAACTAAACCGTAAATCTTTACCTCTAAAGCAGAAGCCATTTTAACAGCTTTACGTACAACCATATTAGCTAATTCCTGAGGAGAGCTAACAATAACCAGACCATCTAAGGGTATTGATTGTAATACAGTTAAAGGTGCATCCCCTGTACCTGGTGGTAAGTCAATTAATAAGTAATCTAGTTCACCCCAGACAACGTCGGTCCAAAATTGTTTAACTGCACCAGAAATAATTGGACCACGCCATACCACCGGGTCATCCTCATTAGGTAATAAAAGATTTAAGGACATGATTTTTACACCTTGTGAACTTTCTGCAGGTGGTACACCAATATCCCCAATATTTTGTGGCAAACCACCTTTTACCCCGAATAGCTTCGGAATACTGGGACCAGTTATATCAGCATCTAGGATACCTACTTTATAGCCAGATTGATTTAGAGCAACGGCCAATAAAGCTGTAACTGATGATTTACCGACCCCACCTTTTCCGCTCATAACACCTACAACGTGTTTAATGTTATTTAATTCATGAGTAGCAATTTTACTGGGTTTTTGGTCATTATTGGTTCCAGGTTTACATGTAGCTGAACCATTAGTTTCTGAATTACATGTAGCTGCATTGCAAGATTGGTTTTGATTGCAGGTTTCGCACCCTTCATTTGCCAACCTTTATCACCCCTTAAGTTAAGTATGTGCCTTATATTAACAAATTAATTATGAACCTTAACCGGGCATATGTCAATAAGGGTTGATTTTTTCTAAATACATTAAACAAATAAACTTTAATTAAAAAATTATTATCTATATATAAATGTTTAAAATAAGGCAGGAAATGTCGATTTAGAAATGAATTATTATAATATTATTAAACATAAGGCCAAAAAATATGTTTAGACTTTATATATTTATTAGGAGGAACAAAAATGGACAAAGAAAAGCTTCAGAAGGCAGTACTCATGCTTATTGAGGCTATTGGAGAAGATCCAAATAGAGAAGGCCTACTGGAAACTCCCAGACGTATTGCCGATATGTATGAAGAAATCTTTGCCGGAATAAATCACGACCCCGCCAAGGAACTAACTGTAGTATTTGATGAAAACCATGAAGAAATGGTATTAGTGAAGGATATACCACTCTACTCTGTTTGTGAACATCATTTTCTACCTTTCCTTGGTAAAGCCCATGTAGTTTATATTCCACAAGGTAAAATAACAGGTTTAAGTAAATTGGCCCGAGTAGTTGATATGGCTGCTCGTCGACCTCAAGTACAAGAACGTCTAACTTCACAAATAGCTGATATTATTATGAAAAAATTAAAACCTTATGGTGTAGTAGTCGTTCTTGAAGCTGAACATTTATGTATGAGTATGCGAGGAGTTAAAAAACCCGGAAGTAAAACAATTACCTCTGCTGTACGGGGGATTTTTAGACATGATCAAGCAGCAAGAGCCGAAGCCATGTCATTAATCCGAGGACACTAACAAAGAACATAAACAGAAATAGAAGGTGACTTTGTGGATAAAATAATTTTAAACGGTATGGAGTTTTATGGGTACCACGGTGTCCACCCTGCTGAACATGAACTAGGACAACCCTTCATTGTTGACCTTGAGTTATATTTAGACCTAACCCAAGCAGCAAAGTCTGATGATATAAAAGCAACTATTAACTATTTAGAAATCTATAGCTTGGTTAAAAAAATCGTAACCGATAGTCGTTTTAATCTTTTGGAAGCCTTAGCTGAAACTATTAGCAACAGTATTTTAGAAAACTTTCCAGTCAATGAACTGCTTGTACGAGTAAGGAAGCCTCATGCCCCCTTACCCGGTACTTTTAATTATGCTGGCGTAGAAATTAAAAGAAAGAATAGTACTTTATAAAAACGTTTTAAAAATCCTATTTTAGAAAGGAGCAAACTTTGCTGCTATTTGTTCAGCAACCCTAATGCCATCCACTGCCGCTGAAATGATTCCGCCTGCATAACCAGCACCCTCTCCCATAGGGTACAACCCTTTAATGTTTGATTCATAACTATCATTACGCAGAATCTTCACAGGAGACGAACTCCGAGTCTCAACCCCTGTTAAGACCGCGTCGGGTAGAGCAAAACCATTTAGTTTTTGATCAAAAGCTACAATTGCTTCACGTAATGTTTCTATAACACAAGTAGGTAAACATTCATCAAGTTGACCTAATGACACACCAGGTTTATATGTAGGTTTAACACTTCCCAGATCAGTTGAAGGTTTGCCTTTTAAAAAATCTCCAACTAATTGCACTGGGGCTCTATAATCCTTCCCACCTAACTCAAAAGCTCGATGTTCCCAACGGCGTTGAAATTCAACTCCCGCCAGAGGGTGAGGACTGCCATAATCCTCCGGAGTAACTCCTACCAACAATGCACTGTTAGCATTTTCTCCATCACGAGCATATTCACTCATGCCATTAGTTACCACACCCCCAACCTCGGAAGCAGCTGCTACAACTAACCCTCCCGGACACATACAGAATGTATAAGCAGAACGTCCGGAAGAAGAATGATAGGCAAGCTTATAATCTGCAGCATCTAAAGTAGGTATTTCTGCAAATTCTTTATACTGGGAGCGGTTTATAAGTTTTTGAGGGTGTTCAATACGCAGTCCTATAGAAAAAGGTTTAGGCTGCATTTTGACACCCCTTTGGTTAAGCATAGAAAATGTATCACGAGCACTATGTCCAATACCTAAAAGTACAACTTCAGTTAAAATCTCGTCATTATCTGCTATGACCCCTTTTAGCTGTCCATTTTCAATCAGCAAGTCAGTAACTTGGCAATTAAAACGAACCTCTCCTCCATACCTGATAATTGTCTTTCGCAAATTTTTAACTACTTTTCGCAATACATCTGTACCTATATGAGGTTTGTTGATATAAATAATTTTTTCGGGAGCACCTGCCTTAATAAATTCTTCTAAAACCTTGCGGCAACGTTTATCCTTAATTAAAGTTGTCAATTTACCATCAGAAAAAGTCCCTGCCCCGCCTTCTCCAAACTGCACATTACAGCCAGGGTCTAAATCACCTGTTGTCCAAAACTTGTTAACAATTTCTATACGTCTGTCAACATCAGCACCACGTTCCAGGAGTAGTGGTTCATAACCCATTTGAGCCAAAATTAAGCCGGCAAATAACCCTGCTGGCCCAGTACCGATAATTATTGGCCTTGTTTTTAACTGCTTAGTACCTGTTTTAACATATTTGTAATCCAAGTCAGGGGAAATACTAACCTTCTTGTCTTTAACCTTTTTTAAAACTTTCTCCTCATTTTTTACTTTGGCATCAACAGTATATACCCAGTAAAGCATCCCCCCCCCGTCCGCGGGCATCTAGGGATTGCTTAAATATGGTGTAACCCTCTAAATCATCCTTAGAAATCTTTAACCTTTTGCTAATTACTTTATTAAAATCCGGCTGTTCTTCTGTAATAGGAAATTTTATATCTGATATGCGAATCATTTTAAATTCCTTTCTTTATATTTGAAGATCTTATTACATATTGTTTCTTTCTAAATATAAATTATAAAATCCTTTAAAGTTAAAAGAAAAACCTGCTCTACTTAAAGCAGGTTTAAAATTAAAAATTTCTGTTGTTTATAAACAAAATTTCCTATTCTTGGTTTTCTCCTTCATTATTAGTTGTACTATGATTTTCAGCTTCTTCTACGTCTTCATTATCATCGTTAGTATTGTCTGCACCTTCGTTTAGAACTTCATTTTCTACATCTTCATTAATTATTTCTATATCACCATTTTCGTCATTGTTATTTTCTATAACTGTAGCACCTTGATTAATTTCTTCATCTTCGTCTTCATCATTATTATCTGTATCTACAGTACCCTCATCATTTTCTTCATCTTCGTTATTATCTATATCTCCTGTTTCTTCTTCCTCTTCTATTTCTTCTCCATCGTTATCATCAATATCTATATCCCCAGTATCCTTATTATAATTCACTTTATACTTAAAAACTTGCCCTAAGAACCTTAAAGGTACAAAAGTACGGTTGTTAATTATCTGAGCAGGAACATCTAAACTTACCTTTTCACCATTAACAGTTATGTCGTAACTTCCTAAGATAATAACTACTGATACACCGTCTTTTGTTATGGTTACTATTCCGGCCTCTCCATCCCAATCAACTGTAGCACCTAAACCCTGGGTAACAGCCCTTACTGGTATCAGAGTCCGACCTGCTTTAACTACTGGAGGTACATCAAATTTAATATTCATTTTTTTGTTATGCATATTAATTCGAATTCGTCCTTTAAATTCCTTAACAGGCCAATCTGAAGCATCTGAAGACTCTACATTATCTACAATATTAAACCTATGCTCGAACTCATTTTTATACTCATGTTTAAACTCTTTCTTAAATTTGTTATTAGAAGCATTGCCATTCCCCGGACGTGCATAAATAAATCCTGCTGAAGATAATAACATGCTAACTATAACCAGTAATCCAATTAATCTTTTCCTCATATTTATTATCCCCTTATTTAGTTTTAGTGTTCCTTAGAGCTTAAACCGAAATTTTGGTTACCGGTAACCTAAAAACCTGGCTAAAGGGATTATATTCCTCACCAGGTTTGCCCTTTCGGTCTCATAAATAATTATCGAAAAGCTCTTTATGTAACCGACCGTTATAAATTACCATAAAGGGATTTTCTAGAAAAAATGAAGCGGCATCATCAGCCGCTTACAGTTCAATTTTTTTATTTTATAGGGATATTATCAAGAGCGAAGCCAGTAAACACCAACTACCAAAGCAGCTAATATTATGCGGTACCAGGTAAAAATAAGATAACTGCCCTGCCGTAGATACTGAAGCAAGAACTTGATAGCTAAAAAACCAACAATTCCAGCTGTAAGTACGCCTGTTATAAATTCCATATTTAAATCCTGTAGAGTTAAATCTGTTATTTTTAATAAAGCTGCTCCAGCAATGATTGGTATAGACATTAAGAATGAAAAACGAGCTGCTGTTTCACGCTTCATGCCTGTCATAAGCCCTGCAGTCATAGTAATTCCGGAACGTGATACGCCTGGAATGATTGCTAAGGCTTGAGATATACCGACAATAAGACTGTCTCTTAAGCTAACTTCTTCTAATCGGCGTTTTTTAATACCTACACGGTCTCCCCACCAAAGACCAATTCCCATAATAGTTAACATTAAAGCAATTATTAATGGAGAACGGAAAATTGTTTCAGCATAATCTTCTAAAATTACCCCCGCGATTGCTCCTGGTATTGAAGCAACAATTAAATACCAAAAAAGCCGGCCATCCAGACTACGGGGTCGAGTCAAGCCACTCACTACCAGTGAAATAATGTCCCGCCAAAAATAAGCAATTACTGCAACGAGAGTACCAAAGTGTAAAGCTACATCAAATGTTAACCCCGGGTCATTCCAATGAAAAAACCAGGGAGTTAGTACTAAATGTGCTGAGCTTGAAATGGGTAGAAATTCACCTAAACCCTGCACCAAGCCCAAAATTATTGCTTGTAAAAGATCCATAAACTCATACCTCCCTATTATTTTGAAACGCCACAAAAAAAGTTTATCTTTACTCTAATCTTATTGTCAAGGATTAATATTTAAAGAAATAATCTTTCTTAAACTAATTATGTATTTTAGTTTGTGCTAATTAACTCTTTAAGATCTGCAAACTTCTTGGTCCCAATACCGGAAACATTTTTTAAGTCTTCAATAGAACGGAAATATCCCTTCTGGGTACGATAATCTACAATACGTTTAGCTAAAGTTGATCCAATGCCAGGTAATTCTTCCAACTCAGAAATTGTGGCTGTATTAATATTAACCTTTGTATCTTCTCGAAAGACACTCCTATTATCGTAGTTGCTAATAAATCCATTGATTGTAGTTTCTTGATTGGTAAAGTTTCCTGGTATTGTAATCTCCCCTTGTCGCGGAACAACAATCTTTTGCCCATCATTTAGGTGTTGAGCTAAATTCAAAGCATTAGGATTTGCATCAGGTAATAAGCCCGCCATACTAATTGCATCATTGACTCTGGCGTCAGTTGAAAGTTTATACACACCAGGCATCTTAACAGCCCCAGTGACATGAACCATAATAGTATTAGGTTTTTCCTCAGTTGCTTCTATTTCCTCATTGGTCTCAGCGACACCTACTTCTTCCCCCATAACTACTTTAGGTAAACTGTTTTCTGAAGTACGTTCTTGCCAACTGCCATATTTATAACCTCCACCAAATATTAGAGCAGCTATCACAAACGCTAACAACCAACGTACTCGCGTATCCCACTCCCACATTGCCTTCACCCCGACATATTTTCCTAACATCCGATATTTTTTCCAACATAAGAATTTCGATTCAAATAGTTTCTTTCCTGCAATTCTACCGTTTTTACAATGTATTTAAACAAAGGGGCCGATCAACATGACGGTCCCTTTGACCCATAAATAATATTGTTACCCAATTAAAAAATGATTAAGAAATAAATAACTAATCCTATTAAACCCAAAGGTAAACCCAAACAAGCCCATTCACCACTTTTTATTTTTAATTTTCCAGCAGAAATAATATTAGGAATATTTCCTGGAATTAACATGCCTCCGCTAACTAATAAGCCCATTAACACTGCCTGTACCTGGGTATCTGACATTGAAGGGCTAACTTCAGCAGCTGCAATTGTTGCATTATCCAGAACAGCAGAAAGCATATTAATCCAATATAAAATCCTACTGTCCAGATTAATAATATAAGTATCAATAAACGGTTTAAATCCTGCTCCTAAAAGTTCCAACGCCATAACAAAAATAAACACTTTAAAAGCCCTAATTATTACACCTAAATATGTTTCTTCTTTCTCTGCAACCATGTTTATGGTTGTTGCAAAGGATTGCCCTTGACCTACCATAACTACACTCAATACTGACGCAACTAAGATACCGGGTATAATATATTTACCTACTTTTTCTATTAAGTAGGTGAAACTCCCATCCATTTTGATAATAACAATAGTAGATAATGGTTCACCTATCGGAGTTAAAACAGCTCCTAACCCAATGGCAAAACAAGCAATAATATTTAAACGAACTTTATTAGATCTATTTAAGGGCAAGTTATTGATAATTTCTACTAAAACCAAGGAAGCAATAATAGCAGTAATTATACTGGATAATAAACCTAAAATAAGAACTACTAAAAATATAAAAAATTTCAATGGCATAATCTTTAAAGCATCTTGAATAGCTACTTTAATTTTATCCTGAAACAATTTAAACAAAATACCAGCAAAAAGTACCGCTCCCGAAATCATATACAAGAGTTGATTTTGTAAAATGCGCACTATTAAATGAAAATCAAATATACCTGAAATAATCGTAGCGACTAAACCCATCAAAAAAAGAAAAAACTCTAGGTTATTTTCTACTTCTGTTACTGCAAATGGTAGAATAAGAACCATTAATAAGATAATTATTAGACCGACTAACAAACCACTTCCTCCTTATTCATTGAAGAAACTATATTTTAAATTTTGTACTGTACCCCCCGTACGTTAACCTTTTGCTGTCTAATAAAAATTATATGGAAGTAAGTCTTTAATAAAAACCTTTTTAAAATCAGGAGTATTAATAATCTATGTCGGAGAACCTATAATAGAATTTTAATGGGACTGAAAATTATATTTTTAACTTGGGAGTTAAATTAATTAGGACAATAATATACGGAGGATTTTTTAAATTTAAAATAACTATCTTGTGTTTGCATAAAAAATAAGAGCCGTTTAAAGGCTCTTATTTTAATATAGGTATATATTTTTTTAAATAAGTATTCTATCTTTTCTTTAATAAATCAATTAATTATTTAAGGTTCTGCTTATTCTGTTATAAGAATTTTTTTATTATCACTTACACGGGTTTCTTTAACTTCGCTAACTTTTTCTATTCTCAACATTTTGCCCACAACTATTGCTATAACAGCCACAAAGGCACTAAACAATGCACCCATTTTAGCTGATCCCTGTATTACCGGATCAGTGAAGGCAGATCCTGCAACAAATAGTGCTACTGTTAATCCTAAACCAGTAACTAAGCCGGCTACAAATAATTCTTTTTGCCCCATACCGGTTGGTAATGGGAAACCTATAAGTTGAGCTATTCTTGCAAATAAATTTACACCTAATGTTTTACCAACTAGTAACCCAAAAAACACTAACCAAGTAGCGGTTCCTATACCAGAAAGCTCAACACCTGCGTTCGTAAGCCCAAAGAAAAACAATCCAAAATCAACAAACAATTTCCATTCATGTTCAAACTGATGTAAGGTTGAATGCTCATTAACATCTGCCTCAAATAAATGGGCTTTTTCTTTATTTGGATGAGGTAGAAAAGGAACAATAAATACAAGTGCTAAAGCTGGATGTAAATGTGCTTTATGGAGGCCGGTCCAACTAAGGATACCAGCCGTTAAAAGATATGGCCAGTAACTTCTAACATTCATCTTACGTAATATGAATGCTACTGCCATACCCGCTAATACAAGTAGTAACCAAATAGGTGCTACAGGATGCAAAGGATCTGGATAGAAAACAGCAATAATTACTAAACCTATAGCATCATCAGCTATAGCAAGCAGTAGTAAGAATTTGACTGCTGGATGTTGGGCACCAAAAACAAAGCTTGCAACCAGCCACGCTAGGGCAATATCTGTTGCGGTAGGAATCCCCCAACCCTTAGTTAATTCAGGAGAACCAATTATAGAATTTAAAATTAGATATACTGCTACAGGTCCCAAAACCCCGCCTAAGGTAGCAAGCAAGGGATTGATTGCTTTTTTAATGGGGTTTAGATCCCCGCCAGGCATTACGGCTTGAACTATTTCTACGCCTGCCATGGCAAAGAAGAATACCATGAAAATATCATTGATAAAGAAGTGGAGATTCTCTCCAAAAAATAGTTCTTTATGAACAAATTCATGATAGTTATGAGGTGCAACATTTGCCCATATTAATGCTGTTACAACACCTGCAATCAAGGGAATGGAAAACTCTTGAAGGAAATTAATAATTTTACGCACTTTAAGGACCTCTTTTCTTAATCACTCTTAAAGCTTCTTATATTTATTTAGAAATCCAAAAGAGAGACTGTTTTTAAACTTAAAAATATCCCCCCTTTTTTATATTAAAATTTTTGAATAATTTTTGATAACAAAACTGTAATCTTCTCTACCGAAATACAAATTCCTTCTTGTTTGAAAATCTTAATCAAAAATTAATATTAATTATGTCTATATTATGAAGACTTAACAACAATATTGACTAGTTTGTCAGGTACATATATAACCTTAACCACTTGCTGCCCATTGACCAAATTAGATATTTTTTCACGATTTAAAACAATCTTTTCTATTTCATTTTTCTCTAAACCTACTGGAACTTTTAGCCTATCTTTTAATTTCCCATTTATCTGGACTACCAAGGTGACTTCTTGTTCAACTAACGCTTTTTCATCATATTTCGGCCATTCCTCTAGATGTACACTTTGAGAGCCCCCCAAACTCTGCCACAGTTCTTCAGTTATATGAGGAGCAAAGGGTGCCAAAATAGTAACTAATTTCCTTAAAACCTCGGCAATAAGTTCATAATTTTGGTCTTCTTCAGGTACAGCATCTTTATAATGATAACAGCCGTTAACTAGTTCCATAATAGCACTAATTGCGGTATTAAAGTTAAACCGCTGTTCTATGTCCTCTGTTACTCTTTTTATCGTGTTATGAAGTAAACGCCAAAGTTCTTGCTCTTTATTATTACCAATTTTTGGTTGTTGGTTGTTATAGCCTTTAACTTTATCAGCATAAAAATAAGTTAAACGCCAAACTCTGTTTAAGAAACGATAGCAACCCTCAACCCCTTGATCACTCCATTCCAAATCCCGCTCAGGAGGTGCTGCAAACAATATAAACAGGCGGGCAGTATCAGCACCATATTGATCAATTATTTCCTCAGGGCTAACGACATTTCCCTTGGATTTTGACATTTTACTGCCTTCCTTTAAAACCATACCCTGGGTTAATAAATTTTGGAAAGGTTCCTGTACACCCACCAAACCAAAATCAGCTAATGCTTTAGTAAAGAAACGAGCATACATAAGGTGAAGGATTGCATGTTCAACACCACCAATATACTGATCTACATTCATCCAGTAATCAACTTTTTCACGTTTAAAAGCTTCTTCTTTACTGTCTGGGCTTGTATAGCGTAAAAAGTACCAAGAAGAACATACAAAGGTATCCATAGTATCAGTTTCACGCCTTGCAGGCCCACCGCATTTTGGACAGTTTGTATTAACAAATTCGGGACAACTTAATAAAGGTGATTCCCCTGTTGGCTTAAATTCAACCCCTTCCGGTAGAATTACCGGTAATTCATCTTCTGGTACTGGTACTAAGCCGCATTTATCACAATAAACCATAGGAATCGGGGCTCCCCAATACCTTTGGCGAGATATAAGCCAATCCCTAAGACGATAAGTTACACGGGCTTTTCCCTTTCCATTATTCTCAAGATACTCAATAATCTTTTTAATGCCCTCACGATTAGGTAATCCACTAAAAGGACCTGAGTTGACCATAACTCCATCTTCAACATAAGCTTCTTTCAAATTCTCTTCTAGGTTGCCTTCAGTAGGTTGAATAACTACTTTTATTGGAAGGTTATACTTGGTTGCAAATTCAAAGTCTCGTTCATCATGAGCTGGTACCCCCATAACTGCACCAGTACCATATTCCATGAGTACATAGTTAGCAATCCAAATAGGTACCCGCTCATTGTTTACGGGATTTATAGCATAAGCACCAGTAAATAGTCCTTCTTTTTCCTTCTCCGAAGCGGTTCGATCCAAAGCACTTAAGTACCGAGCAGATTCAACAAATTCATTTACACTTCTAGCATACTCTGTCCCTGCTGTTAATTTTTCAACCAAAGGATGCTCAGGAGCTAAAACCATATAACTAACACCGTAAAGGGTGTCTGGCCGGGTCGTAAATACCGGTATTTCCTCACCGCTTCCTTCAACTTGGAAAATAACTTCTGCACCAGTACTTTTACCAATCCAGTTTTCTTGCATTATTTTGACCTTTTCTGGCCAACCAGATAGTTCTTTAAGGTCTTCGAGTAAACGATCAGCATAATCGGTAATACGGAAAAACCATTGCTCAAGATCTTTGCGTACTACTGTAGTACTACAACGTTCACAGCTACCGTCAACCACCTGTTCATTAGCTAACACAGTGGCACAAGAAGGACACCAGTTGACTGCTGCCTTTTTACGATAGGCAAGCCCATGTTTATACATCTGCAGAAAAAGCCACTGGGTCCAGCGATAATAATTAGGATGGCAAGTCGCTACCTCTCGATCCCAATCATAACTAATGCCCATAGAATGTAACTGTCGACGCATATTGGCAATATTACTCCAGGTCCATTCAGAAGGTGGTATACCATTATGAATAGCAGCATTCTCAGCAGGTAAGCCAAATGCATCCCAGCCCATGGGATGTAATACATTATAACCCTGCATCCTTTTATAACGAGCTATAACATCACCAATAGAATAGTTACGCACATGCCCCATATGTAAGTTTCCCGAAGGATAAGGGAACATCTCTAAACAATAGTATTTAGGCTTATCTTTATCCTCTGTGACCTTATACAAATCAATTGCTTCCCAATGGCGTTGCCATTTGGGTTCAATTTCTTTAAAATTGTATTTTTCTTTCATTAACCGTCACCCCAAACCACGGTACTTAAATGCTATCTATATCAACGATCTTAGCGTCTCCCCAAAGACGCTCAAGATCATAAAAATCTCGCTCTTCTTCTAAAAACACATGAACCACAACTGAACCATAGTCCAACAAAACCCAACGTGCTGAATTTAAACCCTCTATATTAAGAGGCTTAACCCCCTCGTCCTTAAGGAGCTCCTCAACACGATTGGCAATAGCCTGGACCTGAGTAGTTGACGTACCACTAGTAATGATAAAATAGTCAGCAATAAGTGTTATACCTCTTAAGTCTAGAATAACCGGATTTAGGCCCTTCTTTTCCTCTATCGCCTGATAAGCTAAACGGGCCATCCGGGCCTCCTTCATCAATCAATGCCCTCCCTGGATAATAGAATATGATTTCGAGCCGCCACAGTTTCTGGATGCAGTGGCTGGCCTTTCTTTATAACATACATAATACTAAATTCTAAAGCTTTTAGCAAAGCTATTTCTAAGTTTGATTCAGCTTGTTGCCGTAAGGTCTCAACGCCTTCAAAATTACGACTGGGTTCTATAATATCTGAAAGATAAATTATTTTATCCAGTTGAGTCATTTCTTTAGCTCCTACTGTATGACGAGCGATTGCCTGGATAATATATGAATCTTTTATACCAATTTCTTGCTTTAATATTAAAGCCCCAACGGGCCCGTGTAATAAAACTGGAACTTCTTTCTCTATTTCAAATTTAATAAGATCAGCTTTACTGGCTATGTCTAATAGCTCTTCTGAGGGTAACTCCCGAGCAATATCGTGTAACAGGCCCGCCATACGGGCCTGTTCCGAATTGACTCCATACTTTAAAGCTAACTTAGCTGCCGTATCAGCTACCCCTAGACAATGATTATAACGTTTAGGAGATAACCTTTTTTTTAATATTTGGTAATAATCTTTCATTTTGAACCCCTTCTTCCAATTCCGACAGCTAAGAAAAACCCCCTATTAGTCAATAGGAGGTATAGTTACCCTTGAATCTCTTATGAGCGTTCGCGGGCTTCATTAACAGTTAAAACGCGATTACCTAATTCTGAACCATTCATAGCTTCGATCATACGGTCGGCATCTTCATCGTTAACTTCTACAAAGCCGAAACCCCTTGACCTGCCTGTTTGGCGATCGGTAATGATTCGCGCACTCACTACCTCACCGTGATTAGAAAACGCTTTGGCTAATTCTTCCTCAGTAGTGGCCCAGGGAAGATTACCCACATAAAGGGTACGCACCAATGAACTTCACCTCTTCTTAATTATTATTTATTAGTATACAGTCCTAGCCCTTTTCATATACATCACTGCTGTGGATTCTGTACAATCCCTTGGCGTAGATGTGTTCTTCTACTGATTCGGGCAATAAGTATTTAATGGGTTTATTATTTCTTACTCGCCAGCGAATGTCAGTAGAAGATATGGCCAGAGCTGGAACTTCAATGAGATGAATACGGTGCCTACCCTCTGCCGGTAATTTGGGTCTAAATTCCTCAAATCGGCTCAACTGAAAACCCGGGCGTGTAGCAGCAATAAAGTGACACTCGCACAGTAGCCTATCGACATCCTTCCATGTCAAGATTTCCAGGATGGCGTCGGCACCGGTAATAAAAAACAGCTCGGTCTTAGAACCATAAAAAGAGCTAAATTCATCTATAGTATCAATAGTATAAGAATAGCCCGGCCGATCAATCTCAACCCGAGACACCTCAAAAAAAGGGTTGCTATTTGTAGCTAACACTGTCATTTGATAACGATATTCTGCATCAGTTATCAAACAACCCTTTTTATGAGGTGGATAACCAGTCGGAACAAAAATAACTTTTTCGAGTCCAAACTCACAACGGGCAGCTTCAGCAGTCACTAAATGACCAAAATGTATGGGGTCAAAAGTTCCTCCCATAATCCCTACCCGTTGATAGGAGGTAGAAGTCTTCATAATTCCTCCGGTTCCGATAAAAATATTTTAGCAAAATTTTATCGTATCTGTCCACTACCGTAAATAATATACTTAAAAGTTGTTAGTTGCTCTGGTCCCATAGGTCCACGGGCATGAAGCTTCTGAGTACTGATACCTATTTCAGCACCGAAACCAAATTCATTACCATCGGTAAATCTAGTTGAAGCATTTACATAAACAGCTGCTGCATCAACTCGGGCTAGAAATTCCCGAGCTGTTTGATAATCTTGGGTTACAATAGCTTCCGTATGTTTTGTTCCATATTTATCAATATGGTCTAAAGCGGTTTCAAAACCATCAACAACTCTAACAGCTAAAATTAAATCCAGGTATTCCGTATACCAATCTTCTTCGGTTGCTTCCTTTGCCCAAGGAACTATAGCACGAGTCTTTTCACAACCCCTAATAGTAACTCCTTTTTCTTTCAGAGACTCTGCAACAATTGGCAAAAATTCATCAGCAACTTTTTCATGTACCAGTAAAGTTTCCATGGCATTACAAACTGCGGGGCGCTGAGTCTTAGCATTAACAACAATATTATTAGCCATCTCTAAATCGGCTGCAGCATCTACATAAACATGGCAATTCCCAACCCCTGTTTCAATAACTGGTACTGTAGCATTTTCAACAACTGTCCTAATTAGGCCAGCTCCTCCTCGAGGAATTAAAACATCTAAGTAATCATTGGCTTTTAATAATATTTTTACAGCTTCCCTATCAGTAGTTTCAATTAACTGTATAGCCCCTTCAATTATGCCAGCAGCCTCTGCGGCCTTACTAATAACCCTTGTTAAGGCCTTGTTTGAATTAATAGCTTCTGAACCACCACGCAAAATGACGGCATTACCAGTTTTCAGGCAAAGTCCGGCTGCATCAACAGTGACATTAGGCCGGGCTTCGTATATAATACCAATAACCCCTAGTGGCACCCTTACACGGCCAATTTCTAGGCCATTAGGACGTTTCCACATTGAAGTTACTTCACCAACTGGATCGGGTAAAGCTACTAATTCTCTAAGACTTTCTGCCATATCACTAATGCGTTTCTCGTTTAAAAGCAAACGATCCAGTAACGCTGTAGAAAGACCTTTCTCTTTCCCATCAGCCATATCAATGGCATTAGCCTCTAAAATGACCTCTTTCTCTTTCTCTAAAGCTTCGGCCATAGCTAATAAGGCTTCATTTTTTTTAGTAGTATTAAGATTTGCTAAAAATCTAGCTGCTTTTTTGGCCTTAAGCCCTTTATCTTTCAATTCTGCAGCTATAGTCATAAGCATTTCTCCCTTCCCCTATTCCAAAACTATCAAATTATCCCTATGTACAACTTCATCATAATCTTTATACCCTAAAATATTACTGATTTCACTTGTTTTCTTACCTTTAATAAGTTCAATTGCTTTCGAAGGATAATTAGTCATACCTCGAGCAATCTCTTTCCCTTCTGAATCGATAATACTTACTATAGCTCCTTGTTCAAAATCGCCCTTAACTCCAATTACACCGCCTGGCAGGAGACTCTTACCATTTTTGCAAATAGCCTTAACCGCACCCATATCAACCTGGATTTCCCCTTGGGCTGTCGGTGCATAAGCTAACCAGCGCTTACGGGTATGAGCACGATGTTCTCGCGGTAAAAAAACTGTCCCCACTTTTTCCCCTGATAAGACAGAACTTAAACAACCAGCTTCAAATCCACTAGCTATAACCACTGGGATACCAAAACTAGTAGCAATACGAGCAGCCTGAACCTTAGTACCCATACCACCTGTAGCCCAAGTTGTACCAGCTCCACCGGCAATAGCATTGATCTCAGGGGTTATTTCATCAACACATGATAATAAACAGGCTTCTTTATTTAGAAGGGGGTTGTCTGTATAAAGGCCTCCGGTATCGGTTAACAGAACTAATACATCTGCATCTACTAATCCAGCAACCAGAGCCGATAAAGTGTCATTATCTCCTACTTTTATCTCTTCAACAGCTACAGTATCGTTTTCGTTTACAATAGGTATTACCCCTAAACGTAGTAGAGCAAAAAGAGTATGACGAGAATTGAGATAACGGTTTCTATCAGCTAAATCATCACGAGTCAATAAAACCTGAGCAGCCATTAAACCGTAATCACTAAAAAACTTTTCATACATATGAATCAATAATCCCTGGCCCACTGCGGCAGCTGCTTGTTTCTCTGGTAAAGTCCGCGGTTTCTCCTTTAATCCTAAACGCCCCATACCAGCACCGACAGCTCCGGAAGTGACCAGGACAACTTGACGGCCAGCATTGACCTGGTTTGCTAATTCTCTAACCAGACGTTCCATTTGTTCAAAATTTAATTTACCTGTTTTATGGGTTAGAGTACTTGTACCTACTTTTACTACTAACCTCTTAACACGTTTCAATGCTTTCCGGCATTCACTCTCCGTCAATTTATTTCACTCCCACCGAAAATAAATCTTAGCCCCTTTTTGAATTTAGTGAGGTTAAGTTTATTTTCGGACGAAACTTTTATTATAGTAGCAATCTTATTTAAACAAGTAGAAAATTCTATTCTCCTTCATATTTATCATTTTCATCTGTGTAATCAAATACAAATTTACCTATCCGGATAGTATCTCCAGTAGTGGCACCCGCACGTTTTAAAGCATCATCTACCCCTTTTCTATTGAGGTATATCTGCAGTCGACGAACAGCTTCCTCATTATCCAAATAAGTCATGGCCACCCGTCGTTCTATATAGGGATTTTCTACAACAAAAACATTACCTTCACGTTTAATCGTAATCTTATCATCAGCTGTTACAGCAGTTACTTTTTCTTCCTCTTGTAAGGTTTCTGGGACAGAATCCGGTAAATCAGCCAAAAGATCTGCTAAATAATAAATTAATGGTTTAACACCTGAACCCGTTGCAGCGGAGATGGGGAAAACCCTATAATCCTCCCCTAAATGTTTCTTTAAATAATCAATTTTTGCTGTTGAATCTATGAGGTCTATTTTATTGGCTGCAATTACCTGAGGACGTTGGCCCAGTGCCAGGTCATAATGTTTTAGTTCATCATTTACCGTCTTCCAGTTTTCAATAATCTCTTCTTCCGAATTTGACATATCAAGAACATGAACCAAAACTTTGGTTCGTTCAATATGACGTAGAAATTTTAGTCCTAATCCAACACCTTGATGTGCGCCAGCTATTAGACCAGGAATATCAGCAACTACAAAAGAATTATCTTCCCCTACCCTCACTACACCCAGGTTGGGAGTAATAGTAGTAAAAGGGTAATCAGCAATTTTAGGACGGGCTGCTGAAATAGCACTAATAAGTGTTGACTTACCTGCATTTGGCAGACCAATTAAGCCAACATCAGCCAAGAGTTTTAATTCTAAGATAAGCCAGCGTTCTTCTCCGGGTTCTCCTTTTTCAGCAAAAGATGGAGCTTTATCTTTTTGAGATGCAAAGCGGGCATTGCCTCTCCCACCACGACCACCAGCAGCAACCTTAACTTCCTGGCCGTCTTTAGTTATATCAGCAATAATTTGCCCAGTGTCAGCATCTTTAACAACAACCCCAATAGGAACCCTTAGGACTAAATCCGGGGCACTACGACCGTGCTTGTTTTTCCCCTGACCATGCTTGCCCCTTTCAGCTCGATAGTGAGAACGGTAACGAAAATCAACTAAGGTACGTAACCCCGCATCTCCTTTTAAAATTACACTGCCACCGTTGCCGCCGTCACCACCACTGGGTCCCCCAAGGGGAACATATTTCTCTCTTCGAAAAGCAACAACACCGTTGCCCCCATCTCCACCTTTAACATATATCTTGGCTTCATCGTAAAACAAGATGTTTAACGCTCCTCTGACCTTAAAAATATACTGTATCAAATAAAGAACAGACTTAATTCTCCATTTGCCGGTTGCCAATTAAGTGGAACATTATATTGTTTAGCTAACTGCGTTAAAGAACTTTCCTCACCCGGTAGTACTTCTACTGGGTTATTAGCCTTAAACTTTAATGAATATCCAATGTCATGATTATCAATATTAGCCCGTAAACTATTACCTTCACCAGCCATGGTAATAGCTAAATCCCATGCAGTTTCCCAAAGAAGTGTAAGTACACTATCCTTTAATGTTAGGTTCTCCATTATTGTATTTACTTCAATTTCAAGGTTTATACCTTTACTTTCTGCGTTTTTAATTTTCATTAAACTAATAACAGCTAAATCAGATTTTTTCAGACGCATAATCTTACCTAATTGTTCCGTACGATTTAATACTTTTTTAAGGTAAGATAATGCTTCATCACCCTTGTGCAATTGGATATAACCCGATATTACCTGTAGATAGTTAACAAAATCATGACGCTTTTGACGTAATAAAGATACTATTTGTTCAGCTTGCCAAGGCACTTTTTAAACACCCCCGGCTTAAACAATGTTTATTCATTTAATGATACTAGAAACCCCTGGAAATTTCCAGGGGTAGATGCGAACTGTTCTTTATGCATAAACGCTAACTTGTTTCTTATCTCGGCCTTTTCTTTCAAAATGAACCCTACCGTCGATTAAAGCAAAAAGTGTATCATCTTTACCAAGACCTACATTTCGACCCGGATGAATTCGAGTACCGCGTTGACGTACTAAAATATTTCCAGCCTTAACAAATTGCCCGTCCTGTCTCTTAACTCCTAATCTTTTAGATTCGCTATCACGACCGTTACGTGAACTACCTACACCTTTTTTATGAGCAAATAACTGCAAATCCATCAACATCCGGTTCACCTCCTTTATAAACTCATGAACTTTTTGCGGTTAAATATTAATAAGCATTTGCTTATTACATTCTTTTAACTATACTTTTTACCTCTATAAAGTCACTATAATCCGTTGCAATAGCTTTAAGACCTGTTTTAATAGTTTTTAAAATAATTGCAGCCTTTTCCTCTTCATCATGACTTAGGCCTAATGGTAAGTTACATTCATAATATCCATCTTTATTAATTAATTGAGGCTCTTTTTTAAGCTGCTTTTTGAGGCTTAGATAAGCCGTCTGAGCTAAAGCTGATACAGCAGCACAAACGATATCTTGCCCTTTAGGAGCATATCCTGCATGGCCTTTAATAGAAAAACCCTTATAACTGCCGTCTAGAGCTTGCCAGAAAGTAGCCTTAATCATTAAGCCTCAATTTTTTCAATCTTAATTTGAGAATAGGGTTGACGATGTCCTTGTTTTCTACGATAGTTTTTCTTAGGTTTATATTTAAAAACAATAATCTTTTTCCCTTTACCGTGTTTATCAAGGTTAGCCGTTACTTTAGCTCCAGAAATATAGGGATCACCTACTTTAAGATTATCACCTTCACCAACAGCTAAAACCTTATCAATTACTACCTTTTCCCCTTCAGCAGCTGGCAATTTTTCTACTCTAATAACATCACCTTCGCTAACCCTATACTGTTTACCACCAGTTTCAATAATAGCAAACATAATAAATATACCTCCAAGCTAAGACTCGCCACCAACAGGTACCTTAACAGGATTTTCTAACCTGGGGTAGGCGGTTTAAAACTTTGACACTATGCCTATGAAGTTTAGCACATTTTTTTAAGCAATGTCAAGCATTCGCCAATAAACGAGCTTGAGCATATGTGCGAAATACTTTTACAACCTCAACAAGTACTTTTTTACCAAGAAAAGAAGCTCCATTAGGTATGTCTAGAACAAACCCAGCTATTCGGGCTATTCCATCAATGCCATTGATTGCATGGGGTTCCTCAATGGTAACTTCTAAAACCTGTCCAACTTTTACAGGAGTAGATAAGTTCTTAACTTCTTCTTGTTCAAATAATTCCCGTAATTTAACTTCCTCCAAATGAAAATCGTCATTTCCTTTGATAATCAATTTTTTATTTGTGCGCCGTTCAAGTATACGTAGGTTAGCACCACCTGTACCGATAAGATAAGCAGCCACAGATGGATTAGCCTCTACTAATATTACTTCGGCATTACTAGTATGAGCTAATTGTAAAATATCTTTTTTAGCTTGTAGAGCTACTGTTTCTTCCGATAAAACTTTCCCCGTACCATTGCAGTAAGGGCAATCCTGTAATAAGACCCTCTCTATTCCCTGATGGGCTTTCTTACGAGTCATTTCTACAAGACCTAAACGGGTAAAACCTAAAACTTGATTTTTAGTCTTATCGCGAGATAATTCTTCTTCTAAAGTCTTTAGTACTTGTTCCTGATGTTCTATACTATCCATATCTATAAAATCTATAAGAATTATTCCGCCTATATTACGAAGCCGTAGCTGCCTTGCCACTTCCACTGCCGCTTCTAGATTTGTTGTCAAAACAGTATCAGCCAAATTGTGGCGCCCTACATATTTACCTGTATTAACATCAATTGCTGTCAAGGCCTCCATTTGATCAATAACTAGATAGCCTCCGCATTTCAACCAAACTTTACGCTTTAGAGCCTGTTCAATCTGATTATGAATACCATAAAGATTAAACAAATCTTCTTCTTTTAAAGCAACGCGTTTCCTTAAATCATAAGCCTTATCAGCCAATACCTTAATAACCTTGGTATATATCGTTGAAGAGTTAACCACAAGCTTACTGACGTCATCAGTATATAAATCTCTTAAAATACGTAAAAAAAGCTCTACATCGTGGTGGATAAGTCTTGGTGCTTTACTTTTTACAGCTAATTGATCAATATCATGCCAAGTGTTTACAAGAGCATTAACATCTTTTAATAGTTCCTCTTCACTAGCCCCATTTGCTGCTGTCCTAACAATTAAACCCATATTTTCTGGTTTAACCTTCTGGGCTAAGGTTTTGAGTCGTTCTCTCTCTTCATCATTATTAATCCGTCGAGAAACTCCAATATAATTAGCCATGGGCATAAGAACTAAATAGCGCCCTGGCAATGTAATTTGGGTAGTAACCCTAGCCCCTTTGCTTCCCTGCGGCTCTTTTACTACCTGAACTATTATTTCCTGTCCTTCATGTACAACTTCACTAATTCGCCGTCTGGCATGGTTAACTTGTTCCCCTGTAACACTTTCTATCCCTGTAGTATCATCAATAAATAGAAAAGCATTTTTTTCTAAACCTATATCTACAAACGCTGCTTGCATACCTGGTAAAACATTAGCTACCCGGCCTTTATAAATATTTCCTACTATGCGTTGACTATTTAATCTTTCAAAATATATTTCCATTAACCTATTATCTTCTAAAACTGCTACCGCTGTCTCTTCTGCATCAACCTGAATTAATATTTCTTTGTTCACTCAACTCTACCTTCCCCATATTAACTGCGATATTCTCCGGAGGTATTAAACTATCATCCTTTTTAATAAATAAACCTGTACGTATAAATTTCGCGGGGACATCAAAGTCCAATGCCTTTAAAACTTCCTCTGGTCTTACACTTCCTGTAGAACTACATTGAAGAAGCATCTCTAAATCCAATTCCGGAGAAATATTTAAATTAAAAATACCAGGTCTTATATCCTTCTTTTTTATCCCCGATTTTCCCCGTCGAGTTATTTCTATAGAAGACTGAGCCAATAACTTTTCTATTTTATTATGTAATAAATCCTTATTAGGTTTTTCAAGCCAGATAGTTTTATAAGCAGCAGTATTAATAACATAAGTAAGAGCAGGAGACTTTGTTGGGATTGGACAAACTAACAGCAATTGGAGCCCTTCCGGTAACTCTCTTTGAAGCTTATTTCGGAAAATTTCTATATCTATTTCTTGAGTTAACTCCACATCCATATATTCTGCCAAACTCTCTATCCCCACAGCCAAGGCTGAACCAAAAGCTATTCGGGGATGGGGATTAAAACCGCTTGAGTAGGCCAAGGGCAAATTAGCACGACGCATAGCTCTTTGCCATAGTCTTAACATCTCCAGGTGTCCCAGAAAAGCCATTCTACCCCTTTTACTGTATTTAATCCGTAACCGCACTGCCCTGAGGACCCCCTTTTAAAACCATATCAACACCTAAGGCCGAACATACTCCACAGCCAATACAACGACCTGAACGACAATCCTCTGTAATTTGTCCATCTAAGGCTCGCTGATACTCCCTTTTTAGATATTTTTTACTAACACCAAAATCCAGGTGTTCCCATGGAAATACCTCTTTAACATCCCGCCTTCGGTTAGCATAAAAAGCAGGATCTATGCCTGTTTTCTCAAAAGCTGTTTTCCAATAGTCAAAATTAAAAAATTCGGACCAACCTTCCAATTTTGCCCCAAGCTTCCAAGCTTCCATAATTGTCGGTGCTAACCTTCGGTCTCCACGTGCTAACACAGCTTCTATGAAACTAACTTCGGGTTCATGCCAATTAAATTTCAAACCTGGTTTTCTTAATTTAGAACGTAAAAGTTTTTGTTTGGATTTAATTACTTCTATTTCATCCTGAGGTTCCCATTGAAAAGCTGTTTGTGCTTTCGGGACAAAAGAGGATACGTTAACAGTAACAGTCGGTTTTTTTCCTCTACTAAGCTTACGCCCTTGTTCTAAGATGCGTTCAGCCAAATCAACAATACCTAAAAGATCTTCTTCCTTTTCTGTTGGTAATCCCAACATAAAGTAAAGTTTTATTCCATGCCAACCTGCCTTAAAAGCTTCATATGTAGCTGTTAATATGTCCTCTTCATTTACCCCTTTGTTAATTACATCACGTAAACGTTGACTACCCGCCTCAGGAGCAAATGTCAATGTACTTTTTCGTACTTTTTGAATTGACTCTGCTAATCGAACACTAAAAGCATCTACTCTAAGGGATGGTAATGAAACACTTACGCCTTTTTCCGAATGAGCAGCTGCCAAGTTCCTGGCCAAATCTTCGACTTTTGAATAGTCGGCCGTGCTTAAGGAAGTCAGTGATATTTCCTCATGCCCAGTATTACGAACCAATTCTTGAGCTTGACGTAAAAGTACAGCAACATCTCGTTCCCTCACCGGTCGGTAGATAGCTCCTGCCTGGCAAAACCTACAACCATGAGAACAACCTCGCATAACTTCAAGCATTATACGATCATGGATAACATCTAAGTAGGGAACTATAGGCTTGGTAGGAAAATATATATCATCTAAGTCTGGAACAACTCTCTTGATAATCCGTTCTGGTATATTCTTTTCTAAAGGTATTACCTTTTCCACTGTGCCTTCGCTGTTATATTTAACATCATATAGTGATGGAACATAGATGCCAGGTATTTTTGCAAGATAAGTTAAAAGTTCTTTCCTATTATTAAACTTGCCTTCCTTCTTTAGTTTATCAATCGAAGTTAAGAATTCAGGTAATGCTTCTTCCCCATCTCCTAAAAGAAAACAATCAAAAAAAGGTGCAATAGGTTCTGGGTTTGCTGCCCCTGGTCCGCCTCCAATAACCAAAGGATGGTTAATCTCCCTCTCACTGGCTATAAGAGGAATACCCGCTAAATCAAGTACATTTAAAATTGTTGTATAGCTCATTTCATATTGAAGAGTAAACCCTACAACATCAAAATCAATTAATGGTCTGTGTGATTCTAAACTAAAAAGAGGTAAATTATTTTCCCGAAGTAATTTTTCTAAATCAGGCCCTGGAGCAAAAGCACGCTCCATTAACATACCAGGTCTATCATTTATTAGCCCGTAAAGAATAGTTAAACCAAGATGGGACATTCCTACTTCATAAAGGTCAGGATATATAAAAACCATGCGAACAGGATTTTCATCCCAATTCTTATGAATAGAATTCCACTCTGTTCCTAAATATCTTGCAGGCTTCTTTACATTAAACAATAAATTATCAAACAATAACTCATCGGTAACTTTAACTTTCAATTCTTTCGCCTCTTGAATTTATAATTTACTAGTTATTAGTATATCAGGAAATTAATAAAAAATATACCCAATGAAGTAATTGGGTATTGACTAAATGCACAGTATTATTTTATACAATTTTATTATATTTTGGTCAATATTTCAATAATTATATTAAAGATTATCTATTTTCTAATAAATTAGATAATGTGGTATTCGGTTTCCCTGCTAAAAGCTCCTCTAATATTTCTGTTTCAGTTAGCATTCCTTCAAAACGACCTGAAGAATTGATAACTGCAACCATATTAAAAGCTCGAGGAGAAAAAAGTTTAACTATCCTACCTAATGTTAACTCAGAATAAGAATAAAGCCAGAATACCTTACCCGATTTGGGGGAATTGTATTTATTTCGCCTACGCCAAAAATCCTGCCAAAACATATAAGGCACAACATTCCCTTCCTGCTGAGCTGCAAAATAAATAAAAAGAGCTAAAGCCAGGCCCTGTAAATCAGTACACTGTAAATAGAAACCTATAATGCTGCCAATTCCCAGGATAAAAGCTAATAACTTCCCGCCATTAACTCCCTCTAAAGTAGCTTGAGCTAATCCAACTTTAGAAGCTCGTAACCCCCGATATATGCGTCCGCCATCTAATGGTAATCCAGGCCATAAGTTAAAACATCCCAGAATAAGATTAGATTGGCAAAAGAAATCAAACCATGGTGAATAAGACCAAATGGCATGTCCTGTTAAAAACGCTATAGCTGATAAACTGAAACTTGCTAACGGTCCTGCCAAAGCTATTATGACTTCACTTCTAAGGTGTAAGCTTCCTGAGGGTCTTTGCAAACGGGCTACACCGCCAAATGGAAACAACTCAACACTTTTTACCTGCCATCCAAAACACCGGGCAACAACAGCATGACAACCTTCATGCCAAACTATAGAAAGAAAAAGTAACAAAGCCTGCGGCAAGACTCCCAATAAAAAATATACACCTAAAAGCAATATAAAATAATCATTTAAAATTATATAAATATTTTCTAATCTCCCAATCTTCATAATTAAATCTTACTTGGTAAAGTTAAATAGTCTGTTGGATCCACCGCCTGGCCGTTCTTACGAATCTCAAAGTGAAGAAGAGGACCTTCAGTATTTCCTATATTACCGATTATTTCACCTTTTTCTACCGTTTGCCCTCTTTTAACCTTAAAATGCTCCAGCGTACCATATACTGTTATTAATCCTTTTCCATGATCGATCTCTATAACATTACCTAAGATGGGATCTTTACCAACTCTTATTACTTTACCAGTTAAAGCCGCATGAACCTCTGTCCCATTTAGGCTTTGAATATCAATACCATAATGAAAATATTTTTGATTATCGGGACCTGTCATCCATCCATATGTACGATATATTTTACCTGATAAAGGTAACATCATTTCAGATTGTTCCACTTCATTTATAACTGGAACCACTCCATGCTCTTCTGGCATTAAAGAATGGAAAACCCAACGGTCATAACTATCAAGCCACAACCCTGTTCGTATTGTTTCAGCTACAGCCATTGTATAATCAGCCGAGGGAGCTGTAAGGTAATAACGTAAACCCGTTTGTATTGGTTTAGCAAAAGGGCTGTCCAATCGAAAAACAACAGTAATTGCCAACAATAATAAGCCAGCAATTAACCCTTGCCATAACATACGTCGAGAAAATCGCGATGGCGGCAGATTTCGACCTTGTCCTGACCAACCCCCCAGAGGTTCTCCTTTAATATTTTCCCAATCCCAGTTGTCACGCACCATAATCCCCCCGGACAAACTTTTTATTTATATATATGCCATAATAAAGTAACTATGACACTACTTTAACCAAAAGAAAAAAGCCAGGAACAATCCTGGCTTTTCTCTTTAATAGTCCATACCACCGGGCATTGGAGGAGTATTCTTTTCTTCTTTAGGTATTTCAGCTATTATTGCCTCAGTAGTTAGTAGCATTGAAGCAATACTTGCAGCATTTTGCAAAGCACTACGTGTAACTTTAGCCGGATCAACAATTCCAGCCTTAATCATATCAACATACTCTTCAGTTACGGCGTTAAATCCAATACCAGGTTTTTCATTACGTACTCTTTCTACAATTACAGAACCTTCCAAACCAGCATTAGCAGCTATCTGACGTAATGGTTCTTCTAAGGCACGGCGTACTATCTTGACACCAACGGCCTGATCTCCCTCTGCCTCAATCTTTTCTACTGCAGAGATAGCATGTACTAAGGTAGAACCACCACCAGGAACAATTCCTTCTTCAACAGCCGCTCTGGTAGCTGCTAAAGCATCTTCAACCCTATGTTTCTTTTCTTTTAATTCGGTTTCTGTAGCTGCACCAACGCGGATAACAGCAACTCCACCAGCTAGTTTAGCCAAACGTTCCTGGAGTTTTTCTCTATCATATTCAGAATCAGTTTCCTCAATTTGCCTTTTAATCTGGGCTACTCGAGCTTCTACATCCTCTTTGGAGCCAAAACCTTCGACAATGGTGGTTTTTTCCTTGCCAATCTTTACTTTCTTAGCCCGTCCAAGCATATTGAGATCAACATTTTCCAGTTTTACACCCAGGTCCTCGGAAATAAAAGTACCACCTGTTAGGATAGCAATATCCTCCATCATGGCCTTACGACGATCACCGAAACCTGGTGCTTTAACAGCTACACAATTTAAGGTTCCACGTAACTTGTTTACTACCAAAGTAGCTAAGGCTTCACCTTCGATATCTTCAGCTAAAATCACGAAAGGTTTACCTGTACGTACAACTTTTTCTAATAATGGTAGCATATCGTTAATAGCTGAAATTTTCTTTTCATGAATAAGTATATAGGGTTCTTCTAATTCTGCTTCCATAGCTTCGGTATTAGTTACAAAATATGGAGAAACATAACCCCGATCAAATTCCATACCTTCTACTACTTCAACAGTAGTAGCTGTACCTTTTGACTCTTCTACAGTTATAACACCATCTTTACCGACTTTCTCCATGGCATCAGCAATCAGTTCTCCAATTTCCCTATCATTAGCTGCAATGGAAGCAACATGAGCAATACTTTCCTTGCTTTCTACCGGAATGCTAATTCTCTTAATTTCATCAACTACTGCATCAACAGCCTGGTCAATACCTTTTTTGACAAAGATAGGATTTGCTCCAGCGGCAACATTTTTTAATCCTTCTAAAACAATTGCCTGTGCCAAAACTGTAGCTGTGGTTGTACCATCACCAGCAACATCATTGGTTTTAGATGCTACTTCACGGCACAATTGAGCTCCCATATTTTCATAAGGATCTTTTAATTCAATATCTTTGGCTACAGTAACCCCGTCTTTAGTAATAACAGGAGAGCCAAATTTACGTTCGAGAACAACGTTACGGCCTTTAGGACCTAAAGTTACTTTAACAGCCTCAGCTACAGCACTTACACCTTTTTCCAGATGACTTCTGGCTTCAACATCAAAAGCTAGTTGTTTGGCAGCCATGTATAAACCCCCTTTTTTAACCTAATTTTAACCTATTTTCCCTTTATTCCTTAACGGCTAATATATCACTATCTCTAATAATCAAGTACTCTTCACCTTCAAATTTAACTTCAGTACCACTATACTTAGCAAATATTACTACATCTCCAACTTTAACTTCAGGTTTAACCCGGGTTCCGTTATCCAAGGTTTTACCTGGTCCAACCGCTATTACTTCCCCTTCCTGGGGTTTTTCTTTAGCAGTATCAGGTAAAACAATTCCTCCTTTAGTCTTTTCCTCGCTAGATAAAACTTTAATAATTACCCGGTCAGCAAGCGGCTTGAGCATCTAGACTCCTCCTTTCATAAACATAAACTAATTATGTTTATTAGCACTCACCTATGACTAGTGCTAACAACTAATAATATACACAAGGGATTACCCCTTGTCAATAGTTGTAACCCCTTAAAAAAGAATTTTTTGCCGTCTTAGGTTAACATTGATAACTAAACCTAGAGCCAACATATTGGCTAACATCGAACTACCGCCATAACTAAACAACGGAAGTGGTATCCCCGTTACCGGCATTATACCTGTGGTCATACCCACGTTAACCAAAATATGAAAGGCAAACATAGAAACAATACCAGTTACTAATAATGAACCATATAAATCCTTAGCTTGTGAAGCAATCCGAATCATACGATGAAGAATTAAAAAATATATAGATAAAACACCTACCGTCCTAATAAAACCTAATTCTTCACCTACAACTGAAAAAATAAAATCCGTATGATGTTCTGGTAAAAAATTAAGTTGAACCTGAGTACCCTGGTGAAGGCCAACTCCCCACCAACCTCCAGAGCCTATAGCTATTTGAGATTGAATTACGTGATAACCCGCACCGGTACCCCCTTTTCCATCGTTATAAGGGTTAAGAACAACCATTAAACGACGTAACTGGTAATCTTCCAATGGTATTGGTAACCCGTAATGGAAGTGAGCATAAAGAGCTAAACCGACAACCAGGGCCCCACCGCCAATGATAGCCAGTAAAAGTTTATTGTTAGCACCAGCAACATAAAGCATGCCAAAAAGAATTGCCATTATAACAAGAGAAGTACCTAAATCAGGTTGTTTCAAAATTAAAAGCATAGGTACTGCTACATACAAGAAAGGGGCTATCAAGTCTCGCCAACTATTAAGCTTATTGTGACGTTTTTCTAAAAAATGTGCCAAAGTAACAACTGTTATGGTCTTAGCAAATTCTGAAGGTTGGAATAAGAAAAATCCTAGGTCAATCCAACGTTGAGCACCTTTGGCTTCATGCCCAATAACCATAACGGCTACTAACATGAGAATATTTATCAAATAGAAAAATATATTATAGCGTTTTAATTTGGTATAATCGATAAGAACAACAACAAATAAAGCAAATAACCCAATTAAAATATTTAAAATTTGTTTTTTTACATAATAATTAGGATCAGATGAAATATTTGCCGATGCACTTTGAAGTACAATCAAACTAATTACTAATAAAGCCACAATACTTCCAATAAAAACATAATCTAAATTTCGCCAAAGTCTACGTTCAAACATTAATTTCCCCCTACCTTCACCTCTCAATTATAGTATAGCAATACCCTTAGGTACATAACAAAATATAACAAAAAAGAGCAATTTCCCTTTAGTTAGAGAAATTGCTCTTTAACCTATTAACTTAATCTTTATATATGTTAATACTGTCTATCTCCACTAACAGATCTTTTTACTGAAAGAATAGGTATATTGGCAACTAGAGCGACTGAATCATTTTCTTGATTAAAGTTGACTTCTAAACCTGTGTTATCAATATCAAGGTATTCAGAAATAACTTTTATTAAATCGTTTTTGAGAGCTTCCAATAGACTTGGGGAAACACCAACACGATCATGAACTAGAACTAATCTCAATCGCTCTTTGGCTACCTTTCTACTTGAAGTTTCCCGACCAAAAAAGCGCAATAGGAATTCCAACACCTCCGAGCGCCCCCTTCCTTAGCCCAGGCCAATCAATTTTCTTAATTTTGCCATGAAGCTATTTTCTTGATCCCAATTCAAGAAAGGTATTTCCTCACCTAACAGGCGCCGGGATATATTGCAATAAGCCTTACCGGCCCGTGAATTCTTATTTAACACAGCCGGTTCACCGCGGTTAGTAGAAATAACTATATACTCATCCTCCGGAACAACTCCAATTAGATCGATTGCTAAAATTTCCATCATATCATCAATGTTCATCATATTACCTTTTCTGACCATATCAGGACGTAAACGATTAATGATAAGACGAGGTGCTTCCATCTCCGCAGCTTCTAATAGCCCTATGATCCGGTCTGCATCCCTAACCGCAGCAACTTCCGGAGTTGTGACAACCAAGGCTTTTTCAGCACCTGCAATTGCATTTTTAAAACCCATCTCAATACCAGCAGGGCAATCGATTAAAACAAACTCATATTCCTCTTTTAATTGGGATGTAAGATCAATCATTTGTTGACGGCTGACAGCAGTTTTGTCTCTTGTCTGATTGGCCGGTAAAAGATAAAGATTATCAAATCTCTTATCTTTTATTAGGGCTTGTTTTAACCGACATCGACCTTCAACAACATCGATTAAATCATAAACAATCCTATTTTCCAAACCCATTACAACATCAAGATTTCTTAGGCCAATATCAGTATCAACTAAGACAACTTTTTTGCCCATATCCGCTAGGACTGCGCCTAGGTTGGCCGTAGTTGTTGTTTTACCAACTCCACCTTTTCCAGAAGTGATGACAATCACTTCACCCATTTTGCTCCTCCTCTTCCTGTTTCATGTTTCTGTTTAAAAATCTTTTCTCACTACCGGGTCGATACTTTTCAATAATAACTACTTCATTATGTACACATGCTATTTCAGGTTCTCCTAAGCTCTTATCGCCTTCATCTGGGGCTCTGGTAATATAGCCAGCAATTCTGAGCTGAGTAGGTTGAAGACGAAAAGCAAGAACAATTGCTTTATCATTACCTTCGGCACCAGCATGAACGACTCCCCTAAGAGTACCCATAACAATTACATGTCCAGTAGCTATTACTTCTCCACCCGGATGAACATCGCCCATAACCACTACATTACCGGGATACTTAAATCTCTGGCCGGAACGAACCGTACGGCAAACCATATAGGTATGGGCATCATCTTGTGGCCTTTTTCTTATACCTTGAGGATTGCCTATCCCGGTTGTAACCTCGGTTGAAGCAAACACTATACTCTTTCCTCCTTAGTGGTACCGGGCGGCAAAACCCGCTTCGGCTTTAATAATGTTTTCTACACATATCAGGCAAATCCTGCCTGGAAAGGAAAAAAGACGGGGGCTTTTTTCCCCGTCTTTCCCTGTGTTCTCAACAAAAACAGACATATCTTGGTCATAATCGCCCATCATTCAACAGAAACGCCATATATCGGCTTATTTTTGATATTTACCAAGTTGAAATACTCTGCAAAGACTCGTCTTGCTACCACGCCAGCTGAAGTACCACCATGCCTTGCATATTCAATTAGACCAACAAAGGCTATCTCAGGGTCATCATAAGGAGCAAAAGCTGCAAAAATCCCATAAAAATCTTTGCTTTTATCATCAGTTGCTAATCCCGTTTGAGCGGTTCCAGTTTTAGCTGCCACTTTAATATCGGCTGGAAAATCTTGAAACAAAAAATAAGCTGTCCCTTCAGGCGACTGAGTTACTTCTAACATAGCTCGCTTAACTTCTTCGATAGCTTGAGGTGAAACCGAAACTCTTTCGACTATCTCTGGGTTATATTCCTCTTTTACAGTTCCATCTGCCCCTATAACCTTTTTAACCAGATAAGGCCGCCAACGGGTACCACCATTAGCAAGGGTGGCTATATAGTTTGCAAGTTGAATTATAGTGTAATTATTAGCGTCCTGGCCCATGGCTGTACCATAGGTATTAAATGGCTGCCAGTTAGTATCAAAGTTATAATTAATTTGATACCAAACCTTAAGTTGATTTAATTCCTTCTCTTTTTGCTTCAAAAGTTTATCTTTTTCTTCCGAGTTTGCTTTAAGTAAAAGGTTATTATACTTCTTTTCAATTTGTGATTTTCTAATTTCTAATCTTCGTTCCCAAATAGCAGAAAAAAATTCTCTTTTCCATTCTGGTGAAGGTAATATACCCTTGGCTTCCCCTTGTAAACCAATGGCTCCTGTTTTTTGCCCAAGACCGAATTGACGGGCAACATCATCAATTTTTTCTATACCAGTTAAATCTCCTATCCATTGGAAATAAGTATTACAAGATACTGCCATTGCCCGATATAAATCAACAGTACCATGAACCGACCAGCAATCAATTCCTCCCGGTTTTCTATATCGACCATAATCATAAATAGTATCTGTTGGTTTAACAACACCAGCATCAAGAGCCGCCAGGGCAGTAATAGGTTTAAAAATTGAGCCTGGCGGATATGTCCCCTGAATTGCTCGATTTATCATTGGCCGCAGACGATTATTATAGTAATAGTCTGCCTCTTTATTTGATAGGCCATCAACAAAATCATTAGGATTTAAACCAGGTTTACTTGCTATAGCAAGAATAGCTCCAGTCTTAACATCTATTACTACCGCAGCCCCGCCACCAGCTTTCGGATTTCTTTTCTTAGCAGCGGCAATTATCTCATCCATGGTTTTTTCAAGTGTTTGCTGTAAATCAAGATCTATAGTAAGTTGTACAGTGTCACCAGGAGTTGGTGGTAAAGTAACTAAATCACGAACTTTACGATTAAAGGCATCAACTTCTACTTGTTCAGCTCCCTTTTTACCGCGCAAACCTACAGGAACATTATTATCGTTAATCTTGTATTCTAAGAAACGTTCAATACCGCTTTTTCCAATTTTATCATTAAGACCATAGTTTAGTTCTTCCCTTGCTTCAAATTCCTCTCTATTTATTTGGCCTACATATCCAAGAACATGCCCGGCTAAAGTTCCATATGGGTAATAACGTTGTGGCTCTTCAATAATATTTATACCAGGCAAATCCTTACGGTTTTCTTCTATCCTGGTAACTATAGCTATAGATTTTGGGTCATCAGCTACGAGCCGTTTAATCTCTGTCGGTTCATAACTTCTTGGGTTATTCTTAATTTTCTCTCTAATAACAGCAGGTGTTAATTTTTCATCTCCTATTAAAGCAGCAAGCTTTTCAATTACTTCATCCATATCCTTATTTGGTACATTACTTATATTAATGACAAATACAGGTTGGCTAGTAGCTAATACCCGTTCCTCCGTATCTATAATATATCCCCGTCGAGCTTCAATTGGGTTAATTCGAATACGGTTTTCAGCCGATTGTTTACTAAACTCCTGAGCATTCACAATTTGCAGAAAAAAAAGACGCGAAGTTAATAAAATAAAAATAAATACAATAATTACTGTATAACCTTTTAGGCGGTTATTCACCTTTGGCTTCCAATTCTCCTTTTCCTGGCCACCCATGCTGCTCCCCCCTGGAAAAAGCTGTATCCCAACAAAGTAAAGCTACCATTATAAAAAGCCATTGGCAATATAATAACCAATAAGCCAAATAGCCAGGGGTAATCCATACAACCTGTATTTCCCAATAATAAAATAAAAAGCCCTTGGCCAATTGTAGCCAAAAAAGCTAATAAACCAGGGGCTAACCAGTTTTCCTGATTTAGATTATTTTTACTGAAACCCAACAAATATCCAATAACCATTTTAGTTAAGGCATACATCCCTATACAATGACCTAAGAATAAATCTTCTAGCAATCCATAACCGAATCCTAATAAGGCCCCTTGATACGGACCTTTAAACAAAGCAACTATACTAAGAATAATTAATAAAAGATCCACCTTAACACCTGCCAGTTTAAGGGTTGATAATAGGGTTGTTTCCAGGATTAACCCTATCAACCCTAGTCCTATTAAACCCAGGAACCGCATTCTCAATATCCCCCTTAACCCGGGTAATAACCAGGACTTCCTCTAAACGCTCAAAATCTGCAGCAGGTTTAATAATAGCACGCTTCATTAGTCCATTTGGTTCAGGTATCACTTTAACTATAGTTCCTATAACTAAACCTTTTGGATAAATACCCCCCAGACCTGAAGTAACAACAACCTGATTTTCCTCTAACGGTGCATCTCGAGAAACATGAATCATTTGTAAATAGCCGCGATATTCTGAACTTCCCTCAACAACACCTGGCGTACGATTAACCTGAACTATCCCACCAATTGCTCCTTCACGGTCAAAAATTAACAAGACTTCGGCTGTATGGGGAGTAACAGCTATAATTCGACCCACTACTCCCTTGGAAGTTATTACCACCTGGTTTTTTTTCAAGCCTTCTTCAGAACCTATTCCTAAAGTAAGTGTATGGTACCAGTTATTAGGGCTGCGTCCAATAACTGGAGCTATCTTAAAATCAAGGGCCTCATCATATAAAGTTGTATAATTCAATAGATTTCTTAAACGAAGGTTTTCCTGCTTAACTTCTTCCATGCGAACAATAGCCGTCTTTAGTGTATCTATTTCTTTTTTTAATTCCTGGTTCCTAGCTTTTAAACGGCCATATTCCCTAACAGAAGCTAACCAATCTCCGGTTTCATTAATAACTAAGGTAATACCCCTCTGACAAGGTGCTGCAAACTCGCGCAAAGCATTCCCGACAATTGTTAAACTACCTCTTTTTAACCCTGTCCAATGCATAATCCCTAACAATGCAGCAGAAATAATAAGGAGTATCAAAGGGGCAACGAGCTTTCGCCACCTACGGCCCAAAGCTCCTCACATCCTCTAACCCAATCGCTGTATTTGTACTCGTTTTAGAACTTCTATATTTTCTAGCATTTTTCCCGTTCCTATCGCTACTGCCGTCAATGGGTCTTCTGCCATATGAACAGGCATACCTGTTTCCTGACTTACTAATCGATCTAAGCCCCAAAGTAAGGACCCACCACCAGCAAGGACTATTCCACGATCCATTAAATCAGCAGCTAGTTCGGGTGGTGTCCTTTCCAGACAGACCTTAATAGCTTCTAAAATTGAAGCAACAGGTTCGGCTAAAGCGTCCTGAATTTCTTTAGCTGTGACTTCAATAGTTTTGGGAAGACCTGTTACTAAGTCCCGACCTCTAACGGCATAGTTACGGTTTAAACGCTCAAGGTCTTCCTCACTATCACCAAAATGAGCTGCTCCTAGCTCGATTTTAATTTCTTCGCCTGTTCGCTCACCAATCATTAAATTATAGTTTCTTTTAATATATTGGACAATTGCATCGTCCATTTCATCTCCACCAATACGGATAGAACGACTGGTTACAATGCCACCCAAGGATATAACTGCGACTTCTGTGGTACCGCCACCAATATCAACGATCATATTACCTGTTGGTTCATAAACAGGCAACCCTGCTCCAACAGCTGCTGCCATTGGTTCTTCAACAAGATGTGCTTCTTTTGCTCCAGCTTGGTGAGCTGCTTCTTTAACAGCCCTTGCCTCCACAGCCGTAACTCCTGACGGTACGCCTATCACTACTCTTGGTCTTATCAAAAAACTCTTAGAAATGGTCTTTTCAATAAAGTACCGCAGCATGCTCTGAGTAACATCAAAATCGGCTATTACTCCATCTTTTAATGGGCGTATAGCAACAATATGGCCTGGAGTTCTACCAATCATTTTTTTGGCTTCCAACCCAACAGCCATAACGTTACCTGTTTCTCGTTGGATAGCCACGACTGAGGGTTCACGTAAAACTATACCTTTATTATTAACGTATACTAAGGTATTAGCCGTTCCAAGATCAATCCCGAGATCTCGGGCAAAAATCATAACCTTATCTCCTTCCGGGTTATTTCATATAACAACTATAGTATATATTTAAATTAAACATAGGGACAACTGGTTATGTTTGGTTTACATCATATTAAGTTTCGTTCCTTTAAGCTAACAAAGCGTCCGTCGCCAATAATTAAATGATCAAGTACATTTATTCCCAAGATTTTACCTGCCTCTGACAACCGCTTTGTAACTTCAATATCTTCTTTGCTGGGAGTTGGATCCCCACTAGGGTGATTATGTGCCAAAATTATAGAAGCAGCACTACGCCTAATGGGATCTTTAAATACTTCTCTTGGATGAGCCAAAGATGAGTTTAAACCACCTATAGATACGTTATCAACTGCTAAAACGTAATTTTTTATGTTTAAGGAAACAGTACGAAAGTACTCCCTATCTAAACAACGCATTTCTTCCATTAATAAGTTTGCTACATCCTGAGGGTTTTTTATTACTTTACGAGAAAGAGTAAAAGCTGCTAGACGCCTCCCTAATTCTAATGCAGCTTTTAGTTCAGAAGCTTTAGCAAGACCTATCCCTTTTTGTTTTTGTAGTTCTTCAATGGAAGCCTCCGCTAAATACTTTAATCCTTCAGGCTTGGATAAAAGACGGGTGGCCACATCAATAGCAGTTTCAGTTTTTGTCCCTGTTCTAATAAGTATTGCCAGTAATTCCGCATTAGAAAGTGCCTCAACACCAAAATTTAATAACCTTTCTCGTGGTCTAAGCTCAGCAAGCATTTCTTTTATAGTAGTTCCTTGCCGAACTTGTTCTCCCCCACTCACCTATTCTTCTCCCCCAATGAAAAGGACCATATTTTATTTATCTAAAATTTATCTAAAACTTTTACACCAAACTCAGCTAATAACTCAGCTGTTTTCACAAGTGGCAAACCAACTACATTAAAATAATCTCCACTAATCTTCTCGACCAATAACGATCCTATACCTTGAATAGCATAGGCTCCAGCTTTATCAAGAGGTTCACCTGTTGAAACATAAGCTTCAATCATTTCTGTATTTAACTGGCGAAAAGTTACATCTGTACTAACAGATGCAACCTTTTCTAAACTTGTCGAAGCTTTCTTTAAGGCTACCCCTGTACATACCTTATGGGTACGTCCACTTAAAAAACTAAGCATTTTAACTGCTTCTGCTTTGGTTGATGGTTTACCAAAAACTTCACCCTGACAAATAACTATCGTATCAGCACCAATAACCAGGGCATCTTCGATACCATCTAAAAATTCAGCTACAGCCCGTGCTTTGGCCAAAGCCAGAGATTCCACCCTGGTATCAGGTGGTAAATCCAAAAAGTTATTTTCATTAATATTACTAGGTTTAACTTCAAAATTTAGACCTATTTGCTTTAATAATTGTTGTCGTCGTGGCGAAGCTGAAGCTAAAACTATTTTTGGCATTTTAGATCATCTCAACATATAAATTTTAAGTATTTTTTATTTCTAAATAATGTTTTTCAGCAATTGGCGTGCTTCTGCTACCATATATAAAGAGCCTGTCACACATATTAGATCACAGGGACTGGCTATAGCTAAGGCTCTCTTTACAGCTTCTGAAATAGACTCTATGACTTCCACAGAGGATACATGCTTTCGAACTAATTCTGCCACTGATTGCCACTGCCCCGAACGCGGATTATTGGGCTTAGTAACAATTGCTACTGTGGCTAAAGGTGCAAGTTCATCTACAACTTTTTCTCGCTCTTTATCAGCTAACATTCCAAATACTAATATTAAATGACGATAAGAAAAAATTTCTTCCAAATTTTTGCGCAAACTGATAGCCCCATCAATGTTATGAGCTCCATCAATAACAACCATAGGGTCTTTATTCATAATTTCTAAACGGGCAGGCCAAAAGGCTTTTTCTAAACCTCTGCGTAAATCATATTCTGTTATTTTTATACTATAGTGTCTTTTTAGAGTTTCAATAACTGTAACAGCAACTGCAGCATTTTCTAGTTGGTGCCTTCCTAATAGTGTTATCTTAAGTCCTTTATAAAAACCTAATAAACCTTGTAAGTCAAATATCCCTCCGTTTAGGCTCGCTTCCCTTTCTTTAAAAGTAATATCTCTACCAACACAATAAAGAGTTGCCTCTTTATCCTTACATTTACGACTAATAACTGATAAGGCATCAGGGTGTCGAGCAGCTGTTACAACAAAACCGTTTTCCTTAATTATTCCAGCTTTAATATTGGCAACTGCAGTTATATTATCTCCCAAATACTGCAAATGATCCATGCCAACATTAGTTATCACACTAACTAATGAAGAATTAATAACGTTAGTTGAATCAATAGCTCCTCCTAATCCTACCTCTAGTACTGCTAAATCTACCTTTTCATCAGCAAAAAATTTTAAAGCAACTGCAGTAAGGACTTCAAACTCTGTCGGATGTTCAAAATCTTCTGCTTCCATTGATTTCAAAATTGGTTTAAACCAAGTTAACAATTCTGCAAAACGTTCTTTAGAAATAGGATTACCATTAATGGAAATCCGCTCACAATATGAATACAAGTGAGGTGAGGTGAATAGGCCAACCCGGTACCCGGCTTCTTTTAAGATGTTGGCCACCATAACTGATACAGAGCCTTTACCGTTAGTTCCTCCAATATGAATAAACCTTAGTTTTTCATGAGGTGAACCAATACGATGCATAAGCTCTTTTATCCGGTCTAAACCAAGGTTAATACCAAATTTTGTTAATTGATTAACAAATTCAAGAGACTGTTGGTAATTCACCGGATTATCTCCTAACCCTTAATATAGCTAAGACGTTGATTAAGTGCTTTTACTTTTGCTTTCAATTCTTCAGCCTTAGCCTCTTCCTTAGCCACAACAGCTTCAGGTGCTTTTTCTCTAAAAGCAGAATTGGCTAGTTTTTTCTCAACTTTTTCTAGATTAGTTATTGTATTTTTCAATTCTTTTTCTAACCGAGCCTGTTCTTTTTCCAAATCAATAAGACCAGCTAATGGTAAAAATATCTGTACTCCACTTGTAACTGCAGCCGCCGCCTTTGAAGGAGGTTCTTCCAAACTGCTTTTAACTTTTAACGGTTCGGTTGAAGCTAGGACCTTAAAGTAATCATTTGCCTTTTGTAAAATTTGTTGAGTTTCTTTTGATTCTACTACTAGAATGGCCTCTGCTTTACGACCAAGGGGTACATTCATCTCGCTACGAAGGTTACGAATAGACCTGATAACAGACATAATTAATTTCATTTCTTCTTCAGCCTGTTTATCATCCCATTCTGGGGTAACCTGAGGCCAGGAACTTATCATAATACTTTTTCTTTGGCCGGGTAAGTTCTGCCATATTTCTTCAGTTATAAATGGCATTATTGGGTGGAGTAATTGAAGGCTCTTACCCAATACCTCCACTAAAACATTCTGTGCTAATTGCTTATCTTTTTTATTTTGACCATACAATCTGGGTTTAATTAATTCAATATACCAATCGCAAAATTCTCCCCAGAAAAAGTCATAGAGAAGTCTTGCCGTTTCCCCAATTTCATAGGTTTCTAACCCTGATGTTACCTGGCGAATAAGTGTATTTAATCGACTTAAAATCCACCGATCTGCAAGAGTAAAATTCTCGCTATTTAAAGACAAGGGTTCAAAATCTTCAAGATTCATGATGGCAAAACGAGCTGCATTCCAGATTTTATTGGCAAAATTACGAGTACCTTCTAAACGCTCAGGATGGAAACGCAAATCATTCCCAGGTGTATTACCTGTAACCAACATAAACCGTAGGGTATCTGCTCCATATTCTTCAATAATTTCGATGGGGTCAACCCCATTACCTAGCGATTTACTCATTTTTCTCCCTTTGGCATCTAAAACAAGTCCATGTATGAATACCTCTTTAAAAGGTACTTCTCCCATAAACTCAATACCCATAAATAACATTCTGGCAACCCAGAAAAAGATAATGTCCCGTCCTGTTACTAATAATGACGTTGGATAAAATTCCTTTAATTCGGGGGTCTCTTCAGGCCAACCCAATGTAGAAAAAGGCCATAGGGCAGAACTAAACCAAGTATCTAAAACATCTGGATCTTGTTCTAAAGCTGTACTGCCACAGATAGGACACTCTGTCGGGTCTTCCCTACGGCAAATTTCTTCACCACACTGCTGACAATACCATACAGGAATACGGTGTCCCCACCAAAGCTGACGTGATATACACCAATCCCTTATATTCTCTACCCAATTCAGATAAATTTTTGTAAAACGTTCCGGTATGAATCTAACTTCACCTTCTTTGGCTGCTTGTGCGGCTGGAGCAGCCAAAGGTGCCATACGTACAAACCACTGTGGCGAAACCAAAGGTTCTATAACAGTACCACAACGATAACAATGCCCAACGGCATGTTTATGTTCCTCCACTTTTACTAAGAACCCTTGTGTTTTGAGATCATCTACCAGTTGACCACGACAAGCATAGCGCTCCATCCCGGCATAAGGACCAGCTTCTTCAGTCATTATTGCATCCTTACCTATAACAGTAATGGAAGGCAAATCATGTCGTGAAGCCACTTCAAAATCATTAGGATCATGAGCTGGAGTTATTTTTACAGCCCCTGTACCAAAGGAAGGATCAACATAACTGTCTGCTATTAAAGGAATTTCTCGTCCGGTTATTGGAAGTACTATTGTCTTTCCAACCAAGTCTTTATATCGTTCATCTTCAGGATTTACAGCTACTGCAGTATCACCTAACATTGTTTCAGGACGAGTAGTTGCAATTACAATGCTACCGCTGCCATCTTTGAAAGGATATCTAATATACCAAAGATTGCCACTTTCTTCCTGATGCTCTACTTCTATATCAGATATAGTGGTATTACAACGAGGACACCAGTTAATAATGTAGTTTCCTCTATATATAAGACCCTTTTCGTAAAGACGGACAAATACTTCCCTAACGGCCTTTGAACAACCCTCATCCATAGTAAATCGTTGTCGGCTCCAGTCACAGGAATATCCTAAAAACCTTAATTGTTTACTAATTTTATTACCATACTGATTTTTCCAATCCCAAACCCTCTCCAGGAATTTATCACGGCCTAAATCATATTTATTCAAACCCTCTTTTGCAATCTCTTCCTCTACCCGAGCCTGAGTTGCGATGCCAGCATGGTCAGTTCCTGGTACCCAAAGTGTTGCGTCTCCCATCATGCGATGCCAGCGGACTAATATATCTGGAAGAGTGTTATCTAGGGCATGACCCATGTGTAAACTCCCGGTTACATTTGGAGGAGGCATCACTATGCTAAAGGTCTTTTGGCCCTTTTCCGGTAAAGAACCTTTAAAATAATCATTATCTAACCAATAACTATACCATTTCTCTTCAACATTTTTAGGATTATAAGTCTTATCTAAAGCTTTAGCCAAGTTTAATTTACCTCCCTACAAAAAACCCCCATCCGCCCAGACGGACGAGGGGAGACAAGCTAAAAATGCCATCTCTACTTGTAATATCTTACCGACTAATACTTGTAAATGTCAAGTATTGTCTTTTATAGGATAATTTTAGTCTTTTCTTTCATAGATTTTGACTAATTAGTAACCAAAGCTTCTTTAAGAACTTCATCCATATGATCTACAAAAATAAATTTAATTTTACGCCTAATATTAGCAGGTATATCTTCAATATTCCTTTCATTTTCTTTAGGCAAAATAACTTTTTTGATACCAGCTCGATGAGCAGCTAATACCTTTTCTTTAATTCCCCCAACAGGTAGTACACGACCTCGAAGGGTAATCTCTCCAGTCATAGCCAGGTCCATTTTGACCGGAACACCTTTTAGTGCTGAAGCCATGGTGGTTGCCATAGTGATACCAGCAGATGGCCCGTCTTTTGGAATAGCTCCTTCAGGCACATGAATATGCAAATCATATTTCTCATGAAAATCTTCTTCAAGTCCTAATTCTTCTGTTCGAGACCGAATATAACTGAACCCGGCGTAAGCAGATTCCTTCATTACATCCCCTAGTTTCCCGGTTAGGGTAAGATTTCCTTTTCCCTTTAAAATAGAAGCCTCAACATTTAGTACCTCGCCACCAACTTCAGTCCATGCCAGTCCATTCGCAACCCCGACTATATTGTTTTTATATGCCTCCGTATGTCGATAACGACGAATACCTAAATACTGCTCAACATTTTTCGCTGAAATTTTAACTTTATCAGTCTTACCACTGACTATATCACGCGCAGTTTTACGGCAAATAGTGGCAAGTTGCCTTCCTAAATTACGAACACCTGCTTCACGTGTGTAGCCCCGTATTATAGTTCTTAAAGCATTCTCTGATATTTCTAGTTGCTCTTTCTTTAATCCATGTTCCTCAATTTGCCTTGGTAGCAAATGAAAACTAGCAATTTTTACTTTCTCTTCTTCAGTATATCCTGGTATCCGAATTACTTCCATTCGATCCACTAGCGGACGAGGAATAGAATACTCAACATTTGCTGTTGTAATAAACATTACCTTGGATAGATCAAAGGGAACTTCGATATAGTGATCACTAAACATATAATTCTGTTCCGGATCAAGAACTTCTAGTAAAGCTGAAGATGGATCCCCACGAAAATCATTACTTAATTTATCGATTTCATCCAATAAAAATACTGGGTTCTTTGTACCTACTTGCTTCATACCCTGAATTATTCGCCCTGGTAATGCTCCCACATAGGTGCGACGATGCCCTCTGATTTCAGCTTCGTCCCTGACACCACCTAACGAAACTCGGATGAATTGCCGGTTTAAAGCTCGGGCAATCGATTTACCTAAAGAGGTTTTACCTACCCCCGGTGGGCCAACAAAACAGATGATAGGGCCTTTCATTTTCTTTGATAACTGACGAATAGCAAGATATTCAAGAATCCGATCTTTTACTTCCTTTAAACCATAATGTTCTTCATCAAGGATTTTTTCTGCTTTTTTAACATCCAAATGGTCTTCTGTCTCTTTATTCCAGGGTAAAGCCAAAAGCCAGTCTAAATAATTACGTATAACGGCTGCCTCAGCAACCATTGGAGGCATTTTTTCTAACCTCTCAACTTCTTTGAGGGCCTGTTCTTGAGCTTCTTTAGGTAGTCCAGCCTCTTTAATTTTCCTGCGTAACTTTTCACCTTCAGCAACTCGGTCATCTTTTTCTCCAAGTTCCTTTTGAATAGCTTTAAGTTGCTCACGCAAATAATATTCTTTTTGGGTTTTCTCCATTTGCTTGCGAACACGTAAATTAATCTTTTTCTCCAGTTCTAATATCTCTTTTTCTTTGGCCAAAATTTTACAAAGAATATTTAAACGTTCTTTAATGTCAACTGCTTCTAGTACAGCTTGTTTGTCTGTTAACTTAAGGTTGAGATGGGATGCTACTACATCGGCTAACCTCTCAGGCTCTTCTAAACTTACAACGGCAACAACTGTTTCTGGAGGTATCTTCTTTGACATCTTAACGTAACTTTCAAATTCATCGATTAGACAACGCATTAAAGCTTCTATTTCACTAGAAGTTTCAGTCTGTTCTTGGGCTTCTTCTACTTTAACTTCATAAAAGGGATCATGACTTATATAGCTTTGTATTTTCCCTCTTTTAAGACCTTCGACTAAAATCCTAATGGTTCCACCTGGTAACTTTAATAATTGTTTTATTTCAGCAATTGTACCTGTGGTATAGATATCATCTTCACCGGGTTCATCATTCTGGACCTCTTTTTGCATAGCCAAGAATATTTCCCGTTCGCGAATCATAGCTTCTTCAATTGCACTTATTGAACGTTCCCGTCCGACATCTAAATGAATAACTGTATATGGAAAAACAATAACCCCTCGTAGGGGTAACAGGGGTAAAACACGACTCAAATTATACACCTCCAAGGTGTTCCCTCGTATATACGTTTGACCTTCCAAGTAATTATTATAGTATATTCTACGTCATTATAAATTTTATTGCAATAGGGTTAACAACTCATCGGAGTCTCAATATTTGGAGATGCACTTAAAACTTCTGGCCTTACCCTAAACCCTTCTTTACTGGATACCTGCTTAGATGGCAATAGTGCATTTTCTAATGCTTCTTCAACAGTTTTAACAGGTATTACCTCAATATCTTTCATAGATGTAAATATTTCCTGCCAATTATCTTTAGGAATAATAACTTTTTTTGCACCTGCTAAACTTGCTGCTTCTACCTTAGCTACTACTCCACCAACCGGCCGTACTTCACCTCGAATGGAAACTTCCCCTGTCATGGCTACTAAATTATTAACTGGCTTTTCGGTAAGAGCTGAATAAAGAGCAGTCAACATGCTTATTCCTGCTGAAGGCCCATCTACCGGTATTCCCCCAGGAAAATTTAAATGAATGTCATAATCCCGTAAATCTAAATTTAACAATCTACGAAGAACCGTCTGAACATTATCAACAGAATTACGGGCCATACTTTTACGTCTAACCCGACGCCCACCAAAACTGCCTGTTTCTTCTTCTTCAACCACACCTGTAACAATAACCTGACCCTGGCGACGGCCAACAAAATTAACGTTTGCTTCTAACTCTACAACAAGACCGATATTACTTCCATAGATTGCAAGAGTATTAACAACTCCAACTTTTGGTTCCAAAGGAACTTTGCCATCTATCCTGGGAGTATAATGCCCTGTAGTTATCACCCATTCTACATCCTCACGTGTGATTTCCTTTCTTTCATCAGTTAAAACTAACCCCGCTGCTAACTGAACCATATTAACTGCTTCACGTCCATTTGAGGCATATCGTTTTATCTCTTCAACAGCAGAGGCTTCAATACTTAAGTTCATTTTTTTAGCCGAATTTTTAACTATTAACCCAATCTCTTCTGATAATAAGGGACGAAAATAAATTTCCAGGCATCTAGAACGAATGGCAGCAGGAATTTCTTGAGGCAACCGAGTTGTAGCACCTACTAAACGGAAATCAGCAGGTAAACCATTGCGAAAAATATCATGTATGTGACTGGGTATATTTGGATCTTCAGAACTATAATATGCACTTTCTAGAAATACTTTCCGATCTTCTAGAACTTTTAATAGTTTGTTAATTTGAATTGAATGAAGTTCCCCAATTTCATCAATAAATAAGATGCCACCATGAGCCTTGGTTACAGCACCATATTTAGGTTGAGGTATTCCTGCCATACCAAGGGGACCAGCTCCCTGATAAATAGGATCATGTACAGAACCGATAAGAGGATCGGCAATGCCACGTTCGTCAAATCGTGACGTGGCCCCATCTACTTCAATAAATTTAGCGTCTTCTTTAAAAGGTGAAAGTCTATTTTTTTTTGCTTCTTCTAATACTAATCGAGCTGCTGCAGTTTTACCCACCCCAGGAGGGCCATAAATAATTACATGTTGAGGATTAGGACCACAAAGAGCAGCTTTTAGGGCCTTTAGTCCTTCTTCCTGTCCAATTATTTCTGAAAAATTTTTAGGACGAGTTTTTTCTGCCAAAGGTTGAGATAATGATATTTCCCTTAGTTTTTGCAATCTCTCTAATTCTTTTCTGGATTCCTTTTCGATAGCTACAGAGCTGCTTTGCTGGTTTCGCAAAAGGTTCCAAAAATATAAACCGATTACTACTGCAAAAAACACTTCTATAAAGCCCAGAATTCCTCCTAGACCTTGCCCTAATCCATTCATAATAAAAACTCCTTTCCGAATACCTTTATCAACTAAAGTTTTATCCGGAAAGAAAATTTTTATCCAACCAAAGAAAAAGACAGTGGCTCTGTATGCCACCGTCTTTTTAAGCTGACTCTTCTTTTTCTTTCTTTTCAATAGCTAACAAAGGGTCTTTCTGTCGCAATACTACATCCTTTGTTATTACCACTTTAGAAACATTCGTTTGCGAAGGTATCTCGTACATTATATCTAGCATAATATCTTCTAAAATCGCCTTTAATCCACGAGCACCTGTTTCACGTTTAATTGCTAGTTCAGCAATAGTAGTAAGAGCATCTTCTTTAAACTCTAAACTAACATTGTCCATTTCAAACAGCTTTTGATATTGCTTTACCAAAGCATTTCGGGGTTCAGTTAATACTCTTACCAAGGCTTCTTCATCTAAAGCGTCTAAAGTTACGATAACTGGTAATCTTCCAACAAATTCCGGTATTAACCCATACTTCAATAAATCTATTGGTAAGACATTCTTAAGTATCTCGCCAATTTGGGTATCCTTTTTACCCTTAATTTCTGCACCAAAACCCATTGTTTTGTCAGAAATGCGATTTTTGATTATCTTATCAAGACCATCAAAGGCGCCACCGCAAATAAATAGAATGTTTGTAGTATCCAATTGAATGAATTCTTGGTGTGGGTGCTTACGGCCACCTTGTGGCGGTACACTAGCAACAGTTCCTTCTAGAATTTTTAGCAGCGCTTGTTGTACACCTTCACCTGATACATCACGTGTAATAGATGGATTATCAGATTTCCTAGCTATCTTATCAATCTCATCAATATAAACAATACCTTTTTCCGCTTTCTCAACGTCATAATCAGCCGCCTGAATAAGTTTAAGAAGAATGTTTTCTACATCCTCACCCACATATCCAGCTTCTGTTAATGAAGTAGCATCAGCGATAGCAAAAGGTACGTTTAATATCTTTGCTAGAGTTTGTGCAAGTAAAGTTTTTCCACTTCCCGTGGGTCCCATCATGATAATGTTACTTTTTTGAAGTTCAACATCATCTAATTTTTGCCCCAGGTTAATACGTTTATAATGATTATAAACTGCTACTGCTAGTGTCTTTTTAGCTGCATCTTGACCAATGACATATTGATCAAGTATTTCTCGCATTTCTTTGGGTTTAGGCAAGTCACCCATTTCCAAATTCATGTCTTCACTTAGCTCTTCTTCAATTATCTCATTACATAACTCAATACATTCATCACAAATATAGACGCCGGGACCCGCAACTAATTTTTTAACCTGATCCTGAAGCTTTCCACAAAATGAACACTTCAGTTGGCCTTTATCATCATTGTATTTATACATATTATTACACCTCGCTGTGCCTATTTAGCGGGCATTTCGCGCTTGGTGATCACCTCATCAATTAACCCATAATCCTTCGCTTCCCTAGCAGTCATAAAATTATCACGATCTGTATCTCGAGCAATCTGTTCAATAGGCTTACCAGTTATCTCACTTAAAATTCTATTCAATGTATCCCTTATAGCTAATATACGTTTGGCATGTATTTCAATATCTACTGCCTGACCTTGAGTTCCTCCCATGGGTTGATGAATCATTATTTCGCTATTAGGTAAAGCAAAACGCTTACCCTTAGCACCCGAAGCTAAAAGAAATGCACCCATACTAGCTGCTAAGCCAACACAAATAGTGGAAACATCAGGTCGAATATATTGCATAGTATCAAATATAGCCATTCCTGCAGAAATGGAACCACCTGGGCTATTAATATACAGGTGAATATCTTTATCAGGATCCTCTGCTTCCAAAAATAACATTTGGGCAATCACCAAGTTGGCCACATGATCATCAATAGCACTACCCAAGAAAATTATGCGATCCTTTAGTAAGCGAGAATAGATATCGTAAGCTCTCTCGCCTCTATTACTTTGTTCGACAACCATTGGTACTAGAACTGACACTAACTATACCACCTCCACTTTTCTATTTTATGCTACTACGTCATAACTAATGTTTTCCAATTCAGACATTTTTTAAGCATCTTTTTTCTTTTCATCTTTTTCTTCATTTTCACACGGAGGTATAGCAACACTTGCGTCTACTAAAAAATCAATGGTCTTTTTTATCATTATATCGTATTTGAAATAAGATAAGTCGCCCAAATTTTTCCTTATTTCATCTGTATCTTGGTTTAACATCTTAGCCATATTAGCTATTTCTTTATCTAAATCTTCCTGGGTAACTTCTATATTCTCTGCTTTAGCAATAGCTTCAAGTATTAGTTGTGTCTTAATATCTTTTTCGGCCTGCGGTCTAAAGTCATTTTTCAATTCTTCCATACTCTTCCCTGTTTTTTCTAAAAATTTATCAATATCTAATCTTTGGGCTCGAAGAGTATTTTCTAATTGCCTTAATCTTGACTCTATTTGCCGCTCAACCATCACCTCAGGGACTTCTACTTCTGCTGTTTCTACTATTTTATCTACTACTTTTTCTCTTCGTGCAGAATTTATTTCATTTTTTTGTCTCTCTTCTAAACGAGATCTAATGTCTTTACGTAACTCTTCTAAAGTTTCGCATTCACTAACGTCTTTAGCGAATTCATCGTCTAAAGGAGCTAATTCCTTACGCTTAATATTATGGATTTTTACTTCAAAGACAGCCTCTTTACCTGCTAATTCCTTTTCGTGATAATCGGTTGGAAAGGTTACTATTACAGTTCTTTCTTCATCTGCTTTGGCTCCAACAAGCTGTTCCCCAAAATTAGGGATAAAAGTGTCCGAACCTAGTTCTAAGGGATAGTTCTCTCCTTCCATTCCTGGATATGCCTTCCCGTCAACTGTCCCTTTAAAATCGATTGTTAGAATATCGCCGACTTTTGCAGGTTCGTCCTCTATAACCTTCAATTCGGCATATCTTTGTTGTAAATCCTTTAGATAAGCATCAATATCTTCTTCTGTAACGTTCACTTCAGGACATTCCACTTCTACACCAGTATATTTAACTTTACTTAAGTCAATTTCGGGTTTGACTTCTACTTTTGCTTTAAAACTTAGTGGCTGTCCTTCTTCAATTTTTAAAATTTCAATTTCTGGTCTATTAATAGGTTCCACCTTATTTTTAACAATTGCCTCTTCATAAGCTGGTGGAATAACATTCTCTGCAACTTCATTATAGATATGCTCTTTACTTATATGTCTTTCTAAAATGAAGCGAGGGACTTTACCTTTTCTAAATCCCGGAATGTTTACCTGTTTTGCCAAACGCGAATAAGCTTGGTTAATAGCTTTCTGAACCTTAGATGCCTCAACCTCAATTTCTAGGATTACTTCATTATTATCCAATTTCTCTACGGTAGCCTTCATTATGTATTTTATCCTCCCTGCTCCCAACTACTGGATGTCATTAATTATGACCATCCTTTTTTATTAAAATACCTATGATTTTACTTCGGCGCATCCGTACCCTTTTCCTGCCAAAATAAAAAAAATATGTAGTTAATATAACACCTCGGACAGGTTAAACTATCCGAGGTTTTTAGTCTAGAAATTGGAGCGGAAGACGGGATTTGAACCCGCGACCCTCGCCTTGGCAAGGCGATGCTCTACCACTGAGCCACTTCCGCTCGTTATTATTTAACTTAAACAATTCCGTAGCGTTATATTAGCACGATTAATTTACCCGTGTCAAGTTTATTATAAATAAAATTAAAATGAAAAATTATGAAGAAACAGCCCAGCATAATCCAGGTTTTATATAATAGACATATAAAAAGCCCGGTATATCCGAGCTTTCGACGTACTGGTGCGGGCGAGAGGACTTGAACCTCCACGGGAAAAACCCACCAGATCCTAAGTCTGGCGCGTCTGCCATTCCGCCACGCCCGCATGGCATGGTGAGCCATCGGGGAGTCGAACCCCGGACACCCTGATTAAAAGTCAGGTGCTCTACCAACTGAGCTAATGGCTCATAAATGGCTGGGGCGGCAGGATTCGAACCTGCGAACTGACGGATCCAAAATCCGTTGCCTTACCGCTTGGCGACGCCCCAACATAATAGTGTTAGTGGGGTGGATGATGGGACTCGAACCCACGGCCCCCAGGGCCACAACCTGGTGCTCTGACCAACTGAGCTACACCCACCATATATCTTTTCTGGCGCGCCTGGCAGGATTCGAACCTGCGGCCAACGGCTTAGAAGGCCGTTGCTCTATCCAGCTGAGCTACAGGCGCTTAATTTTGGAGCGGGTGATGGGAATCGAACCCACGTAGCCAGCTTGGAAGGCTGGAGCTCTACCATTGAGCTACACCCGCACGCAAAATGTATTATACCTCAAAATAATTTTTATGTCAAAAACAGTTTTTCCCTTCGCAGCAAAGACAATGCCTATTATATAACATATTTATATTAGTTTCAAGTACAAATCATAATTATTCATTAAACTCTTTAAAGTAAGGTAGAAGTTTTTTAAAAGCAATGGCACGATGGCTAATTTTATTTTTAACTTCGGCTCCTAACTCAGCTAGAGTTTTGTTATATTGGGGAACATAAAAAAGTGGGTCATAACCAAAACCAAAATTCCCCCTTGGCTCGGTAGTAATTATCCCTTCAAGCGTACCTTCCGCAATATGAGTATCACCATCACTGGTAACAAAGGCTAAGGCACAACGAAAACGGGCTGTTCTCTTTTCCCAGGGAACCCCTTCTAATAGACTAAGTAGTTTTTCATTATTCTTCTGGTCATCAATAGGTTCCCCGGCAAAGCGAGCAGAATAAATGCCTGGTGCACCATTTAAGTAATCCACTTCAAGACCGGAATCATCACCAATAGCGGGTAATTCAGTTAGAGCTGCAACCAATCGAGCCTTAACCGTTGCATTCTCAGCAAAAGTTCTCTCAGCTTCTGGAGGTAATTTAAATGCCGGGAAATCTCTTAAAGATTCAACTTTTACATCAATGCCTTTAAAAAATTCTTTGAATTCTTCTACTTTACCTTGGTTATGAGTTGCAATTACAACAATTTTATTCAGCATGAGTCTCTCCTACCTTTTCTGCCAAAGGCCCAAGAACTTGTTTTTGGACCTCAATTAATGAATTTATACCTTGTCCAGCCAAATCTAACATTTTTGCCATTTCCTCGCGACTAAAGGGTTGGCCTTCAGCTGTTCCTTGTACCTCTACAAGCTTACCACTGCCAGTCATTACTACATTCATATCAACCCAAGCATTACAGTCTTCTTGAAAGTCCAAATCTAATAATATCTCACCATTTATTATACCTACACTAACAGCTGCTAAAAAGTCATTTATAGGAAATTTTGATATTATCCCCGCATTCATTAATCCTTCTACGGCCTCAGCCAAAGCCACAAAGCTACCAGTAATAGCCGCTGTACGAGTGCCCCCATCTGCCTGAAGCACATCACAGTCAAGCCAGATAGTTCTTTCTCCCAGACATAAAGTATCAACAACACTTCGTACGGAGCGTCCTATCAACCGTTGGATTTCCTGCGTTCTTCCACTAAGCCGACCCTTACTAGCTTCACGCTGAGTCCTATCATGAGTGGACCTTGGTAACAAAGAATATTCTGCGGTAATCCACCCTTTACCACTGTTCCTCAAAAAAGGTGGCACTTTCTCTTCAACAGATGCACTACATATAACCTTTGTATCACCCATAACAATCAAGGCTGACCCTTCTGCATATTTCAGATAATTCCTCTCTATCGTTACAGGACGCAAACTGTTCTTACTACGATTATTAGCCCTAATCAAAGTCCTGGCCTCCCTTGTTTCCACCATTAAACACTTCTACTTTCCTAGTATTATCAAGTTCAGGCCAACCAACCAATTTATATCCTACTTCACTAAAACTATCTGGGTCACCACTAACATAAAATTCAAGAGACCTTAAAGTATGGGTGTGGGGTCCCCTTAAACCTTTTTCTTTAATGAGTACTTTTTTTAGTTCCCGTACTGTAGCAACAGCAGGGTCAACCAAAGTAACTTCAGGACCAGCAACTTCTTTAATGACCCGCCTTAAAAATGGATAATGGGTACACCCAAGAATTAAGGTGTCAATATTTGCTTTTAACAATGGCAGCAGGTATTCTTCTACTGCTGATCTCACCTCTGGACCATACACTTTACCATCTTCGACCAGAGGGACAAACTTAGGGCAAGCTTGGTTAAAAACCCTATAATTACTCCCTCTAGATTCAATAGCTTTTTGGTGAGCATGACTAGCAATAGTTGCCTCAGTAGCTATTATCCCAATATGTCTGTTTTTTGTTACCCTCATAGCATCCATCACACCGGGTTCTATAACCCCGATGATGGGTATATCATATTTCTCTTGTAAAAATGGTAAAGCAACTGCAGAGGTAGTATTGCAGGCATCAACAATAGCCTTAACCTCATGCCTGATTAAAAAATCTACAATTTTATCCGCAAAACTAGTTAACTCTTCTACTGACCGTGGGCCATAAGGCACATGGGCAGTATCGCCAAAATAAATAATTTTTTCGAATGGCAATTGCCTGGATATTTCCTCGGCAATTGTTAAACCTCCAACTCCAGAATCAAAAACTCCTATAGGTTGGACGGGTAACACCGCCCTCAACTCCTTATTCAAGTACTCTCGGTAGAGCACTTCTATTTATTTCAAACACCTTACTAATATATGAATGTTTGCTAAAAAAATTTAATAGTTTATTTTGCCTTACGCCGGTAACGATAAAACCCTCCATAAGTACTACTGGCATCATGAACAACTATAAATGCACGTTTGTCCCATTCATCCAGTATTTTTCTTAAGCCTTTAAGTTGTTTGCGTGGAAGGCTGCAATTTATAATTGGATGAAAGCCTTCACGGCCCTGCCCCTCTGTTATAGTTACTCCAAACCCATCTTCACGCAAAAATTCAGCTAATTTTAATGGATCTTTTAGTGTAATTATCTGGACCGTTACTTGCCCTACGGCTACCTTCTCCTCCATGTAACTACCTACAATATTTCCAGTAGCAAATCCCAGGGCATATACAGCAATACTAAGAGGGTCATTTAATCGTTCAAAGACAAGTTTTAATGCAAGTACATATACTGTAACTTCAACTAAACCAATACCAGCAGCATAAAATTTATTACCCCGCACTAAAAAAAGCATTCGTAACGTAGTAAGACTAACATCCATAACCCGAGCAAAAAAGATTAATAAATAACCACCTATTAACCCATACAATGGTATAGGAACTCCTTCCACATCTTAACCGCTTTCCCATTGTAGCAAAGAAGTAAAGTACCTTCAAGAAATTAAATAATGTTTAGTTACCAGATATATATCTTTTTATTCCATTAAATATGCCTTCAGCCACCTTGTTTTGGAATGATAATTGAGTAAGAAGTTGTTCCTCAACAGGATTAGATAAGAAAGCAGTTTCAACTAATACAGAAGGCATAGCTGTATTACGAAGAACCGAGAAATTGGCTTCATGTATACCCATATCTTTCCCGCCGGCAGATTCAAGCAAAGCTGTTTGGATTGCTCGAGCCAAAGAAAGTCGTTGTTCTCTTTGATTCCCTAAACTAGTCCCTATAGGAGCATAAAAATATGTTGAGGTACCAGAAGCTTCAGAATTAATAGATGCATTAGAATGAATTGAAATAAAAATATTTGCACCAATATCATTGGCATAAAAAGCCCTTTCAGACAGTGTGTACGGACAATCATCCCCAAAACGGGTCATATAAACGTTCACACCGGCGTCCTTAAGTAAGTCATACAACTTTAAAGAAATACCCAGGTTAACATCTTTTTCTTTAACTCCACTAGGTCCAATGGCACCTGGATCTTGCCCATACGGGTCATTACCATGGCCAGGGTCGATGACAATCTTCATATTCTTTAGAGTTAGAGGTTGAATTTGTAATTTTACTCCTTCACGATTACTACCAACAGAGGTTAAGATTGCATTTGCCGATAAATCAAACACGATACGTACAGTATCAGTTGTAAACTGTCCCAACCGAACGCGAGTTACAGGGGCATGATTTACATTTATCGTATCCTGCCCTTCTGGTATATCTAAAATAGCATTAGGTATATCAACAATAAGATGATTATCCCATCTACTAGTTTTGTAATTAAATTTTTCCTCAGCTTCAACAATTACATCGATGGTATCATCTAAAATCTTAACCTTTATCCCTGTTATTTTTAAATAGTCCTCACTATCATCTTCTTCTCCTAGTTTAGGTTCATAAGAAGCAAAAGTAGCTAAAGAGGTCGACAGCCAACCCCGTTGGTTATTACCAAATTCCACCTCCCACCAATCGCCTTTTTCTTCTAAGATTGGCAGCTTGCTTTCAGCAGGTGCTATACCCACCTGCCGCTCTACGGGACTTGGACCGGCTAAGACTGCAACCGGCTTGTCCCCTATCACTGCTAAACCCAAGGGGCTGCCATTTGAGAGCCGTTCACCTGAACTTGAACGATCATTATTAGTTGGATTATTAGGTAATGGGTTATCAGTTTTGACTATCGTGGAATATTTTGAAGTAACCCATCCTATTTGACCGTTATTTAATTGTACCTTATACCATCCTGTAGTTTTATTTAATAACTTTATTACTGTTCCACGTGGTAAAACATCGATTATATCATAGCCAAGGCCAGGCCCCGATCTAATATTTACATAACTACCGGTTATAGATACCTGTTGACCCGTATCATTAGTTGATGTTGTATCTAATCTAACACTAACAGTTCTGGTTTTACCATCCCAGTCTACTTGGCCACCAAAAGCCTGACTGACAAAACGCATTGGGACCATAGTCGTATTATTTTTTAACACTGGCGTAGTATCTAACTTAATAGTTTTTCCATCAACTATAGCTTGGCGGCTCCCAATCCACATTTTTAAAGTTGTATTTCCCCGATAAATTAGGATTCCTTTTTCAGATGGTATCCAATGAACCTCGGCATTCATGTTTTCCATAACAAAGCGAAGAGGCAACATTGTTCGACCATTATTATCAATATAAGCAGGAACTGTTGGTTTAACTTTTTGACCATTAAGAATTAAATTAACTCCAGAGCTGGCTGCGGCCGGTAAAGTTTTAGTGCCTGACAATAGTCCCCAGATTAAAACAGTTACTAAAAATAAGAATATTAACCGGCCTTCTCTTAAATGTTTAATCATCAACCTCCCCTTCTCCTTTCACTTTATAGGAGCTATCATATTATTCGCTTCTTAGAATTCCTTTCCTTCCCTCATATCGTTTTTTGTAAAAAAAAAACAAAAAGATCGCCTTTTTTAGGCGACCTTTTTGGTTCATTTATTCTTAAATATCTATTTAATTTTTTATTATACTTTCATTTCGAGCCAAAGCAGTTGAAACATCGACATGACCAGCTATTGTTTCAA
>JASKKH010000034.1 GCA_030154265.1 Clostridia bacterium | reverse complement strand
TTTGGCTAAACCATCATTTCCGGTTTTCAAACAGCTTTATTATCTTTATTTCGACTACCTTGTGCCATTATTAGGTCGTTTAGGAATAGGAACAGACGGCCCGTACAGTTATTTACCACGTTCTCTTAAAGTATTTCCTCATCAAGAAGAGATTCGTAAATTATTTGCTTCAATTGGCTTAGAAGACGCTCAATGTTTTGAGTTAACAGGTGGTATAGTAGCTGTACATGTAGGAATAAAACCTCAAAAATAAAACAAATTAAGTAACTGTTATATAAAGGCTTCTAACTAAGGGAGAATCGCTTTAGAATACAGAATAAGGTTCTCCTTTTTTGTATATTTTAAATGCGATAATATGGTTTATTGGTTATAGGAGGCAGGCCACCTATGGATCGTGCTGAACAACTTTGGAACGAAAAGATACCAAATTTATTATTGGAATTTTCCATTCCTGCAATTGTCGGAACATTAGTAAATGCCACTTACAATATAGTTGATAAAACTTTTATTGGAAACAGTGTTGGATCCTTAGGCATAGCTGGTGTGACTATTGGTTTTCCTGTTATGCTGATTTTAATGGCTTTTGGACTGCTTGTAGGAATAGGGACTACTTCTTTAATATGCTCTACCCATTTCAGATTTAGGTTCAGCTATTTTAACTAGTATATGGTTATATATGGAATTAAAAAGTTTAAATGATGAAAACAATGACCCTTTAGAGCCGTAATGGCAGTAAATATTGGTTTCTTTTCACTTTTCACATATCCTCACTACTTACCTGCATACATATAAGTCTACACAAATCAATAATATGCTTAGCCCCCTACCACATTGGTAAATTTCAAAATATTCCCCAAAACAATAAAGAGAAACAACTAAATAAAGAAAAAATTAATCCAAAAAAGACTTTGGAAAGTCTCCTGAACTGTAGTGGTTATATAGAAATATTGGATAGGAAATAATAACTTAAAAATTTCCTTGTCATTTTTTCTTTATTCTTAATACGGAGTTGTATTTTTATGTCAAATCAAATTCGTTTGCTTCATAGATTGGCCAGGTTATATAATGTACAACTTTCATATCGTGATGCTGCTGGACGCTTGAAACAAGCTGAACCATACTCATTAATATCTGTTCTTAAAGCATTAGGAGCACCTGTAGACAATCTTACTGATGTGTCAGACGCTCTGAGATTTAGAAAATTGGAACTATGGCAGCGTTACTGTGAACCTGTGGTGATATCCTGGGAGGGATATCCTGTCCATATAAAACTAAACTTACCTGTTCAAACAACCCAACATACTATGGCTTGCCACTTAAAATTAGAAAAAAGAAAAACTTTACGTTGGGTCTATTCACTAGAAGACTTACCCATATTAAAATCTGAAGATATAGAAGGTAATAGATACGAAGTTCGCCAATTAACTATACCTTTTAAGTTACCTTTAGGATATCATTATTTAAATTTAAGTTTACCAAATAAAGAAGAAGAGGTATTAATTATTACCGCTCCACTTAATACCTATTCTTTACCTGATAAAAACCATAAAAAAATATGGGGGGGATTCCTACCACTTTATGCCCTTCAGTCTAATGAAAGTTTCGGAGCTGGTGACTTTTCTGATTTAAAATCTCTACTAAATTGGCTACATAACCTTGGTGGGCAAATGGTAGGAACTTTACCACTTTTAGCTACTTTTTTAGACAAACCGTTTGAACCCAGTCCTTATTCCCCAATTAGTCGATTATTCTGGAATGAATTTTATTTAGACGTAAATAACATTGAAGAATTAAAAAATAATGCTAAAGCTCAGCAAATATTAAATTCTGTTGAATTTAAAAAAGAAATCCAATCCGCTCGGACCAAACCCATAGTAGATTATCGGCAAATTATGGCATTAAAGCGTAAGCTATTAGAAAGTTACGCTGACTTTTTCTTCAAGGAAAGTTACTATCAGCAAGTAGCTTTTAAAAAATGGTTAGAAAATAACCCTCTTGCTGAAGACTATGCTACTTTCCGTGCCGCTATGGAAAAGCAAGGGGAACGTTGGTCAAAATGGCCTGAAAGAATGAAAAATGGGCAAATTGGTGAGGGAGATTATAACCCTGAGGTTAAACACTATCATCTATATGTTCAATGGTTAGCTCATCAACAGTTAGAAGAGTTATCTAATCAGGCCAAAAGGAACAATCAAAAACTATATTTAGATCTCCCTGTAGGTGTACACTTTGATGGTTTCGATGTTTGGCGTTATCAAAATGCTTTTGCCCTAGAAGCTACTGGCGGTGCACCTCCAGACACCTTTTTCACCGAAGGCCAAAATTGGGGATTCCCTCCTATACATCCAGAAGGAATTAGAAGGCAACACTACCGTTACTTTATTTCAACTATACGAAATCATTTACAATACGCTGGTATTTTACGTATCGACCATGTTATGGGATTATACCGCCTCTTTTGGATACCTAAAGGACATACCGCTAAACATGGTGTGTATGTACATTATAATGCCAAAGAGTTTTATGCAATTTTAACCTTAGAATCCCAACGTCATAAAGCCTTAATAGTAGGAGAGGATTTAGGTACCGTACCTAATGAAGTTCGTTCAGACATGAAAAAACACAGTTTCAATCGGATGTATGTTTTACCCTTCGAGTATAACAATAAAAGAAAGTCCCTAAATCCTATTTCTTCTAAAGTCTTATCATGTTTAAATACACACGATATGGATCCCTTTGCGGCATTTTGGGTAAAAAAGAAAAAAAGTGGTGACAAAATAGCCACGGATTTACCTTTATTTTTATATAAAAATGGATATTTAAAAACCCTTACGAACAATACTAAAACTATCTTACGTGCCTGCCTTTCTTACTTAGCTACTAGCCAGGCCAATATATTGCAGATAAATTTAGAAGATTTATGGCTAGAAACAAAACCTCAAAATGTGCCTGGGACTATAGAGGGTAATTGGCAGAAAAAAGCAAGATACACCTTAGAAGGTTTTAGTCATAATACTGGAATAATTAACTTCCTCAAAAAAATTACTAATTTAAGAAGTAATGGTAAACAGGAGTGAAGTTATGAAATATGATCCAAGTTTAGGGGCTATATATAGGGGAAATGGTCTTTGCCAGTTTCGGGTTTGGGCCCCGTCTGCTAAAAAAGTTGAGGTTCATATCTTAACACCCAATGAACAATTGATACCTTTACACCAGGAAAAACAGGGTTATCATTACGGTGAAGCAAAAGTGGAACCTGGTAGTCTATACCTTTACTGTTTAGATGGAGATAAAGAACTTCCTGATCCGGCTTCACGTTATCAACCTAAAGGCGTCCATGGCCCTTCACAAGTAATAGATACAACCTTCGACTGGTCCGATCAATGTTGGTACGGTTTAGCCAAAAAAGATTTAATCTTTTATGAACTTCATGTTGGAACTTTTACACCTGAAGGTACTTTTGACACCATAATACCCCATTTAGAACACCTAAAAAATCTTGGGATTACAGCTATAGAAATAATGCCTATCAGCCAATTTCCAGGAAACCGCAACTGGGGTTATGACGGTGTTTATCCCTTTTGTGTTCAAAACTCCTATGGCAAACCTGGGGATTTACAAAGATTTGTAAATACATGCCATAAATATGGTTTAGCCGTATTCCTTGATGTGGTTTACAATCACTTAGGACCTGAAGGAAACTATCTTAGAGAATATGGCCCTTATTTTACAGATCGGTATAAAACCCCATGGGGAGATGCCTTGAATTATGATGGCCCTAATAGCGATGAAGTTAGGCGCTTTTTTATCGAAAATGCAATTTATTGGATAAAAGATTTTCACATAGATGGTCTCCGTTTAGACGCTATCCATGCCATTATGGATAGATCTGCTTATCCTTTTTTAAAAGAGCTTAATACTGCTGTTCATAAACAAGCAGAAGAGCTTAATCGAAGGGTTTATGTAATTGCTGAAAGTGATTTAAATGATCCACGAGTAATTCAACCTCATATAATTGGTGGATACGGACTTGATGGACAATGGAATGACGACTTTCACCATTCTTTACACTCCTTATTAACAAAAGAACGAGATGGTTATTATAAAGATTTCGAAACAATCGATAATCTAGCCAAGGCCTTTCGTAAAGGATACGTTTATACAGGGCAGTATTCTAAATATAGACAGCGTAGACATGGTTATGAACTGAACCCTTATGACACATCCCAACTTGTTGTTTACTCCCAAAATCATGACCAAGTCGGTAATCGAGCACACGGTAATAGGTTATCACAACTTATTACTTTTGAAGATTTAAAAATAGCCGCTAGTGTAGTACTGCTGTCACCCTTTATCCCTTTATTATTTATGGGTGAAGAATACGGAGAGACATCGCCATTTCAGTACTTTACCAGTCATTCTGACCCTAAATTAGTTGAAGCTGTTCGTAAAGGTCGACGGGAAGAATTTACTGAATTCAGCCAGGAAAAAGAAGTTCCAGACCCACAAGATGAAAAAACTTTTCTAAGGTCTATTTTAAACCATGAATTAATAAACCATGGTAAACACCATACTCTTTACGAACTTTACAAAAAACTAATTCAACTAAGAAAAGAATTTCCATCCTTAATTGATCCAAACATTAAAAACATGGAAGTAATAACATATAAAGAGCAAAAAGTGTTATTAATTCTTCGCGAGGATGAAAAAGAAAAAATTTGTATAATCTTTTCTTTTAATAGTAACCCCTTGACCCTAAATTTAGCTATACCTGAAGGAAACTGGGAGAAACAGTTAGATAGTAGTGAAGAGAATTGGCTTGGTCCAGGCAGTTCTGTACCTAAAAATTTAACATCACCAGGGAATATTAAACTATACTTAAACCCCAAAACAAGCCTAATGTTTAAACAAGAAAGTGAGGCATAAATATCCATGAAAAAGTTTATATGTATTCACGGCCATTTTTACCAACCCCCAAGAGAAAACCCCTGGCTTGAAGACGTTGAACTTCAGGATTCAGCTTATCCACACCACGATTGGAACGAACGAATTACAGCTGAGTGTTATGAACCCAATACAGTTTCACGTATCTTAAGCGGAGACGGTTGGATTAAACAGATTACTAATAATTATGCTAATATCAGCTTTAATTTTGGTCCCACACTGCTTTCATGGATGGAAAAAAACAAACCTGAGGTTTATCAGGCAATTCTTCAGGCAGATAAGGAAAGTCAAAAAAATTTTTCCGGACATGGTTCAGCTATAGCTCAGGCCTATAACCATATGATTATGCCTTTAGCTAATTCACGTGATAAATATACTCAGGTTGCATGGGGAATAAAAGACTTTGAATATCGTTTTGGACGTTTTCCAGAAGGAATGTGGTTACCGGAAACTGCGGTAGATTTGGAAACCCTAGAAATTATGGCTAAACAAGGTATCCGTTTTATTATTCTAGCACCTTATCAAGTAAAACGGATACGTAAAATTGGAACAGAAGAATGGTACGATATTGGTCCGGATGGAATTGATACTACAGTACCCTATAAAGTCCATTTACCCAACTCTGATAAAACTATAAATGTATTTTTTTATAATGGTGAAATATCTAAAGCTGTTGCTTTTGAAAAGTTACTCGACAATGGAGAAAAATTTGCAAAACGCCTACTGGGAGCTTATAACGAAGGCAACGATGCTCCTCAGCTTATTAACATCGCTACTGACGGAGAAACCTATGGACACCACCATAAACATGGAGACATGGCTCTGGCTTATGCCTTGTATTACATTAAAGAAAACAATTTAGCACGGATTACTAACTATGGTGAATACTTGGAACTACACCCACCTACTCATGAAGTAGAAATAAATGAAAACACTGCTTGGAGTTGTGCCCATGGTGTTGACCGGTGGCGAAATAACTGCGGCTGCAATTCCGGCATGCACCAGGGATGGAACCAAAATTGGCGTGCTCCCTTAAGGGATTCTTTAAATTGGCTACGAAACGAGCTAATACCCCAATATGAAAAACAAGCTAAGCAATACCTTAAAAATCCCTGGGCTGCACGAAACGATTACATTTCAGTTATTCTTGATAGATCACCAGAGAGCTTAAAAAATTTCTTAGAAAAGCATAGTACCCGAGAATTAACCCAAAAAGAAACTATTATCGTTTTGAAGTTATTAGAGTTACAAAGACATGCAATGTTAATGTATACTAGCTGCGGTTGGTTCTTTGATGAAATATCAGGTATCGAAACGGTACAGGTAATAAAGTATGCTGGTCGTGTTATCCAGCTAGCTAAGGAATTGTTCAAAAACTCACCAGAACCCCATTTCCTAAAGATGTTGGCAAAAGCAAAGAGTAATATTCCCGAACACAAAGATGGAGCCCATATATATGAAAAATTTATAAAACCGGCTATGGTTGACCTATTAAAAGTAGGGGCCCATTATGCTATCTGTTCACTTTTTGAAACATATGATGAACATTCACGAATTTTCTGTTACGACGTTTATAGGAAAAATTACCAAAATCGTTCTGCAGGAGCAGCAAAACTTACAATAGGTCATGCACAAATTGTATCTCAGATTACTAATAAGTCTATTGAAATTAGTTATGGAGTAGTCTACCTTAACAACCATAATGTAAATGGTGGTGTCCGTATTTATGAAAATGAAGAAGAATATAAGAAAATGGTCGATGATTTTATTGGTGCCTTTGATCGTGCAGATTTCTCTGAAGTAATTAGACTTTTAGATCACCATTTTGAAGGAAAAACCTATTCTTTAAGAGAGCTATTTAAAGATAAACAACGACTGGTCCTCGATATAATTTTGCAAACAACTTTAAAAGAAGTTGCTGCAGAATATCGACATATCTACGAACGACATGTTCCTCTTATGAGGTTCTTGAAAGACTTAAACAATCCTCAACCCAAATCTCTACAAAACGCAGCAGAGATTGTTTTAAATTCAAGCCTTAAGCAAGAGTTTAAGGAAGATAGACTAGACCTTAACCATATTAAAAGTTTACTAAAAGAAGCAGAAATACTAAACATTAATTTAGATGGCGCCGGTCTTGCATACACCCTAGAGCAAACCTTAAAGAGATTAGGGGAAGAATTACGTGATAATCCTAATGACCTTTCTCTTGTCAGGCATTTAGATGCAGTAATTGAAAGGATTTATTCCTTACCCTTTGAAGTCAATTTACGTAAATTACAAAACATATATTATGGTTTACTGAAGACAGTTTATCAGAACTACTCTAAAGAGGCCGAACAGGGGAATGAGCAAGCTCGTACATGGCTAAATGAATTTAATACTCTTGGTGATAAGCTTAAGGTACGAAGGGAGATAAAATGATTAATCTAAGAATACCCACTACAACTTATAGACTTCAATTCAATAAGAATTTTGGTTTTACTGATGCCCAAAAAATTGTACCTTACCTTAAAAAGCTTGGTATTTCGGATGTTTATGCCTCACCTTTACTTGAAGCTACAAAAGAAAGCCCACATGGGTATGACGTTACAAATCCGAATAATTTAAACCCTAATTTAGGAAATAGAGAAGATTTTAATATACTGATAAATTCATTACAGGATAATGAATTAGGCTTGTTGTTAGACTTTGTACCAAACCATATGGCGGCCAATATTGAAAACCCTTGGTGGAAAGATGTTCTTAAAAATGGACGCGAGTCTCAGTACGCATCTTATTTTGATATTGATTGGGAACCAATTAGACAAGGACTAAATAACAAAGTCCTTGTCCCCATTCTTGGTGCCCCCTTTAGTGAAGTGTTAGAGAATGAAGAACTAAAAATCACTATAGCCAAAGATGGTTTTTGGATTAACTATTACGATAATCGCTTACCTATAAATTATAAGTCTTCTATACAATTACTGTTAGATTGTTTGGAAAAATTAGTTGAAACTGTTACGGATGATTATAAAACAACAGACACACTAAAAGATATTTTCGATAGTCTACCCAAATTATCTCCCTTATCCGAAGATCTTCCCAATGAATTTAATACAATATGGGATAAATTTTGGAACTTATATACTACATCACCTGAAATAAAAAGAACTATAGATGATGAATTAAATCAACTAAACGGTAAAAAAGATAATCCAAAAAGTTTTAATTACCTTGAAAAAATATTAGCTAATCAATCATACCGACTTTCCTTTTGGCGAGTGGCTAATGAAGATATTAACTATCGGAGATTTTTTGATGTTAGTGACCTCGTATCAATCCATATGGAAGACAAAGAAGTTTTTGAAAGTATGCATTCATTAATCTTTAAGTTGATTAATAAAGGTCAAGTTACTGGTCTTCGTCTTGATCATATAGATGGCTTATATGATCCTAAAACACATATAGAACGACTTCAAAAACAGATTTCTTCTGAAGAAACAACTTCAAAATTTTATATATTAGTTGAAAAAATATTGGGCGAGGATGAAAAACTACCTAAAGATTGGCCAGTTTATGGAACAACCGGCTATGATTTTTTAAATATATTAAACAAACTATTTTGTGATAAAAACGGAACCGATGTTCTTAATAACTTATATATTAATATCAGCAATATAAACGAGAATTTCAGGGAATTAGTCTATAAGCAAAAGAAAAAAATTATGAATTTGCTATTCAAAAGTGAAATACGTAATCTCGTACATCAACTATCACACTTGGCTGAAAATAGTAGACAGGGACATGATTTAACCTTTACAGAGTTAAAAAAAGTACTTGTTGAAATAACTTCCAGGCTGAGTATCTATAGGACATATATAAATGATCTAACAGTTTCAGAAAAAGACAGCTACTATATTGAACAAGCTGTTAATGAGGCAATTCGAAACTGTCCGAGTATAAAACATGCTGGACAGTTTTTAAAAAATGTGTTGTTACTCAATAATGATAACCTTAATGAAAAAGAAGAATGGTTGCGCTTTGTAATGCGTTGGCAACAGTTCACTGGGCCAATTATGGCTAAGGGCTTTGAAGATACAGCCCTTTATGTATATAACCGATTAGTTTCACTTAATGAAGTAGGGGGAGACCCCGAGACAATAGGAATATCTATAGAAGAATTCCACCATATTAATGAATACAGACAAAAAAATTGGCCTCACACAATTAGCGCAACTACAACTCACGATACTAAGCGCAGTGAAGACGTACGGATGAGAATTAACGTAATCTCGGAAATACCTAATGCTTGGGCAGAAAAAGTTGAACAATGGCATAGAATGAATAAGTCTAAAAAAATAAAAATAAATAATGAAGCCTTCCCCGAAGAAAATACAGAATTACTAATTTATCAAACACTTCTAGGTACCTGGCCCTTAGAAGAAAAAGATATGGAAAATTTTCATAAACGTATTGAAGAATATCTGATTAAAGCTTTACGTGAAGCTAAAATTTATACCAATTGGCTTGAGCCAAATAATGATTATGAAACGGCCATCAAAAAATTTCTTTCCGCTATTCTAGAAGATAATAAATTCGTCCAAGACCTATTAGAATTTAGCAAACTAACTTCCTATTACGGGGCCTTAAATTCATTATCACAATTGTTATTGAAAATAACTTCCCCAGGGATACCAGACTTTTATCAAGGCACAGAGTTGTGGAATTTTAGCCTTGTTGATCCAGATAATAGACGCCCGATTGATTTTGAAAAACATAATGAATTATTAACAAAATTACTAGAAAAAGAAAAGAATATTGGTGAATTAGCCTTAACCCAAGAACTTTTATCAAATTGGAAAAATGGTGAAGTGAAACTTTACCTAACATATAAGGCTCTTAATTTCCGAAAGAATTCTGAAAAGATCTTCAAAGAGGGAGAATATATACCTGTAAAAGTACAAGGAACTTATGAAGAACACATTTGTTCTTTTTTGAGGAAATTAGAAAATAATTGGGTATTAATAGTTGTTCCACGTCTTATGGTTGGTCTTCAAGAAGAAATGTTTAATCAAGTACAAATAAATACTTTAACTCTTAAAAAAATAAATTGGAAAGAGACAAGTCTTTTGTTACCTGAAGAAGTACCTGAAAAATGGTATAACATCTTTACAGGAGAAGAAGTTACAAAAAAAGATAAGAATATAAAGATAGATCAGTTGTTTAAAAATTTCCCTGTAGCTTTACTTTTAGGAAAGTAAACACATAACATATAACAAGGATATGTTATTTACGAAGGGAGTAAAAAAGGTGTCTCATTTTACACTCAAAAATTATGAAACTATAGCCGGAAACGCAATTATGAATGAAATAGAAGCATATGGTGAAAAATTACAGGGATATAATGTATTGCACATTAACTCAACTGCCGTCGGTGGTGGTGTAGCAGAGATTTTACACTCACTTGTACCCCTTATGCAAGAAGTAGGATTGTCGGTAAAATGGTCTGTATTAAAAGGAAGCCCAAAGTTTTTTAACACAACCAAACAGTTTCACAATGGTTTGCATGGCCAGCAAGTAAATATAACTGCTGAGATGCTAGAACATTACCTAGCTAATGCTCAAAAAAATCGTAATCTATTAGAAGATGAAGCAGATCTGATAGTTCTCCATGATCAGCAACCCCTTGGTCTAACGGCTTACCGTAGTGAATCAAAAAGTCGTTGGCTTTGGTACTGTCATATAGACCCCAGTTATGCAGTTCCATCAGTCTGGTATTTTCTTGCACCCTTAGTAGCTGCTTGTGATGTCTCAGTATTCCATTTACCTGAATATGCCCGTGACTTATCGGTATTACAGTATTTCATGCCACCGGCAATCGATCCCTTGTCAGATAAAAATAGAGAAGTAACACCTGAAGAATATGACAGCATACTTGAAAAACTGGACATAGATCCATCAGGGCCTCCCATAATCCTTCAAGTATCTCGTTTTGACCGTCTTAAAGATCCCGTTGGGGTAATTGAAGCATTCAGACTAGTAAGAAAAAACAGGAAATGTCAATTGATTTTGGCTGGTGGTAGTGCAGATGATGATCCAGAAGGAGCAATTGTATTAGAAGAGGTAAGAGAGCTAGCTGATAATGATCCGGACATTAAAATTCTTGCCTTAGAACCAAATGCAAACCTACAAATTAATGTTCTTCAACGAAGAGCTAACGTTATAGTACAAAAGTCTCTAAGGGAAGGTTTCGGATTAACGGCAACTGAGGCATTATGGAAAGAAAAACCCCTTGTTGCTACTCCTACAGGAGGTTTAGCCTACCAAGTTATAGACGGTAAAACAGGTTTAACTGCTAAAACAGTGGAAGAAGTCGCCTCCCAAATCGAAAGAATTTTAGCCAACCCAGATTGGGCCAATAAGCTTGGGTCAGCTGGTAAAAAACACGTAACCCAACGCTTCATCTTACCAGTTTATTTACGAAATTGGTTAAGACTAATTACATTATTAAGAGGTCAAGAAAAGTAAAGTTGCTTTATATTATATATAATGAAAACAATACCAAGTACAAATCCTAATAAAGCTTGCCATTGGCGAGCTTTATTAAGTTTATGGAACTTTGATAAACCTATAAAACTAAAAAACACGGCAAAGAAAGGAAGTATTCGTATTTCCTGAGCTAGGAAAATAGAAACTAATCCAAGTACAAAACCAGCTAAAGAAAAACTATTATGGTTAATTTCTTTGGATTTCTTAATATCTGATGGATTTTTATAAAGGGTTGCAAGAGTAATTTTTTCACTAATTTTCCCTACAGACTTGATATCTTCTTTTATATTTTGTAAAAAATCATTAAAAATTGTTCTGCCTACTTCTTCAAACACTATGTTATTCTCTTTATGGCAAATCTCAGCAAAAACTTTGCCTATATCCTGATTAACGTTTTCTTTATTTAAACGACTAGTATGCTCTTCAAAAGATTTTTGATATATCTGCCATATATCTTGATATTTTTCTTTAAAAATGTTGTAAAATGTTTTAAGAAAATAACTCCTCTGGTGGGAATTTTCACCTAAAACTTTTGAGGCAAAATTAACGGTATAAATTAATAATAATATTACTTGTTTATCAAATTTATCTGCATTTAAAGTATTGTCTCTTTCTGTTAATAATTTAAGATACTTTCTTCGATAATCTGAATCCATGATTAGATTTGAAATATCCAGACTAACTTGTTTTATTACTTCTTCATTATCAAAGAAAGCCATTATTTGCCCTCCTGATTGATATAAAAAAACATATATAGCTCTAAACACTATTATTTCGTCAAAATGGTTTTTTAATCCTGCTAAATACAAAAGGTTTGATAAAATGTTCAAAAAAAATATACCGTCGGAAGTAGTATATGTGATAAAAAAATTAAAAAATTGCGGTTATGAAGCATATCTTGTAGGTGGTAGTATATTAAACATTATGCTTAACATAAATCCAAAAGATTGGGATATTACCACCAGTGCTAAACCGGAAGAAGTCATGTCACTTTTTCCTAAAGTTATCCCTTCTGGGCTTAATTATGGAACCGTTACAGTTGTAGAAGGAAAAATCCCAATTGAAGTTACTACATACCGAGCTGAAAGTAGATACATTGGCCACCATCCCCAAATAGTTAAATTTGGTGTTTCTCTAGAAGAAGATTTAAAACGTCGTGATTTTACTGTAAATGCCATAGCTTATGACCCGGTTAACGATAAACTTGTTGCTAATTCAAAGGTTATTTCTGATTTATCTGAAGGTATACTACCAATTGAAACAGTCGGTATTCCAGAAGACCGTTTTAAAGAAGACCCATTAAGAATGCTTAGGGCTTTTTATTTAATGGTTAAAGCTGATATGGCAGATTTTGAGTGTAAACTGACCGATGCCGTCAGTAAAACTATTGAAAAACACCATCAGCTAATAGCAGTTATAGCAAAGGAACGCATCCGGGAGGAACTTAATAAAATCATTCTTGGCCCAAGGCCAAATAAATATTTGGAGTTAATGTATCGCCTTAAAATTTTAAATGATATTCTTCCTGAACTAAGCAAAACCCGAGGAGTAGAACAGGGAAGTTTCCATAAGAAAGATGTTTTTGGCCACACATTAGATGTAATTTTCCATGTAAAACCTGAAATCTCTTTACGTTGGACAGCTTTGTTACATGACCTCGGGAAAGTAAATACTAAAACAATAATTGACAATCAAATACATTTTTATGGGCATGCTAAGGAAAGTACTTTGATTGGTAATACAATTTTATCTCGTTTGAAATTTAGTAAAAAATTAAAAGATAAAATCTTGTTGTTAGTTAAAAATCATATGTTCCAAATACCCCAAACAAAACAAACAACACGACATTTTATAACTAAAATAGGTAAAGATAATATTCTAGATTTACTAGAATTACGCCGGGCAGACATTATAGCATCACGATTTACTGATACCAGCAAGATAGAAGAATTTAAAAAGTTAGTAACATCTATTCTTATGGAAAAACCCCCATTTACAATAAAAGACTTAAAAGTAAATGGTTATGATGTAATGAAAACCTTAGATATTAAACCTGGAAAGCAAGTCGGTAAGGTATTAAAATATTTATTTGAATTAGTACTAAATGACCCCCAACTAAATGAACGTGAAAAATTATTATCATATTTAAAATCAATGGATATAACTAAATTAAAATAATAAAAGCAAACCAAATCATACTAAAGCTGTAACCGATAACCTAACAGTAAACTCTGTTCTATAAACAATAAATAAAGCATAGTATAAAATAGTTTGTAAAAAGTTTTCATTTTGGTATAATATGTTAAAGTGAAATGAAACATTAAGGAGGCTCTCATATGACCCATAAGGTAAAATGGCTCGGACATGCTACTTGTCAAATCACCACAGAAAAAGGAAAAGTCATGCTAATTGATCCATGGATTACAGACAACCCTAATTGTCCTGTTGGCTTAAAAGATATTAATAATCTAGACATAATTATGGTTACCCATGATCATTTTGACCATGTTGGCACGGATATTCCTGAGCTTGTTAAAACAACTGGTGCTACTGTTATAGCACAACCTGAAATAGCTAGTAAATTAAAAGAAGCTGGAGTAAATGAAGCTAATATTATCAATGGAATGGGCATGAACATTGGTGGAGAAGTAAAGGTAGATGGTATTAAGATAACTATGACTCAAGCCATGCATTCTAGTGAGACGGGTGATCCCGCTGGATATATAATTACATTAGAAGATGGTACAACCATTTATCATGCTGGTGATACGGGTATTTTTGCTAGCATGGAAATCTTCGGAAAACTTTATGATATTGATGTTGCCTTATTACCAATTGGTAGTGTTTTCACTATGGGTCCTAAACAAGCTGCTTATAGTGTCAACCTGTTAAAACCCAGGAAAGTTATCCCTATCCATTATAAAACATTCCCAATTCTTGTTCAGGATGCCAAAGAATTTGTGAAACTATGTAAAACTGAGACCGAAATTTTGGTTATTGATCCAGGACAGGAAATTGAAATATAGTTTAATTGATATAAAGAGTTTTATTTTAAAACCCCCGATTCAATCGGGGGTTTTGTTCGTAAGTAATTAGATTAAGGAGAAAGAAGATTGCAATTAACCTTTGAGTATAAAATAAAAACCATCCAATTCGAAGTCATATATCGAAAACGAAAAACAATGGTAATAAGGGTAACTCCTCCCGGTAAAGTAACAGTAATTTCACCCATTGGAATACCAAAAGAGCTTATCTTAGAAAAAGTAAAGAATAAAGCTCCTTGGATTTTAAAGAAGATTTCTGAATTAAAAAATGAAAAATATCTGCAAGTAAAGAAGAAGTATGAAAACGACGAAGATTTTTTGTATCTGGGTACAAATTATCCTTTACAAATTGAAATAAACCCAAAAATAAAGAAAACCTCGGTCGACCTATATTGCGGTAAATTTATAATAAAAGCTCCCGAGAACAACGTAGAAAAATTCAAAAAAGCCATAGAAGTATGGTATAGAAAAAAAGCTTTGGAAAAAATAAACGAAAGAGTAGAGTACTATAGTACCATAATCAAAAGAAACCCCAACAAAATTTCCATAAGGAACCAAAAAACAATATGGGGTAGTTGCAGAGGGAATAACCTAAATTTTAATTGGCGAATTATAATGGCTCCTTTACGTGTACTAAACTATCTTGTAGTACATGAAATGTCTCATATGGTACATCCAAATCATTCTAAAGATTTTTGGAACTTGGTATCCTCAATCATACCAGAATATAAAAGTTGCAAAGATTGGTTAAAGGAAAATAGTAATAAATTATTCTATATTTAGACCTAAACTATCTCAAAATAAGATACGTTTACATGTTCTTAGCAATACAACAAAAAATATGGTTAAGAAACTTTTAATGGAGGTATTAATAAAATGATAGATCTGGTACAAAAAGCTTTTGCCCTCGGTTTAGGAGCTATGTCCTTAACCCGGGAAGCTGCGGAAAAACTGGTTGAGGAACTTGTAAGAAAAGGTGAAATAAAACAAGAACAAGCAGGCGAGCTGGTAAATGAACTACTAAAGCGGGGGCAAAGGCAACGTCAAAATATCCAAAGGACAATAAACGAGCAATTAAACCAGGTACTATCTGAATTGAATTTACCTACTCGTGACGATCTATTACGGTTAGAAGAAAAAGTTGATCGGCTGTTGCAAAAATACGGAGAATAGTATATGCCCATCACGAGAAAGTTTCGGTACGTAAAACGTTTCCAAACTATAGCGCGAGTACTGGCTCACCATGGTTTTGGATACCTGCTAAAACAACTGGGATTAACAGATTTCCTTAGACCTTCCAAACGAAGAGCAGAACAGGAGGTTAACCAAAACGTATCTAAGCTTAACCGAGGTGAACGAGTTCGCCAAGTAGTAGAGGAGCTGGGCACTACTTTTGTGAAGTTAGGACAGGTCTTAAGTACCCGTTCTGATTTACTACCAGAGGACATCCGTTGTGAACTAGAAAAACTTCAAGATCAAGTCCCGCCCTTTCCTTTTGATCAGGTTAAGTCTCTTATCGAAAACGAACTAGGGCAATCCTTATCTGAAATCTTCTCTTATTTTAACACCAAACCTCTGGCAGCAGCATCTATCGGACAAGTACACCACGCCCGACTTCACACCGGTGAAGAGGTTGTAGTAAAAGTTCAGCGCCCAGGAATCGAAAGAATTATAGCAGTTGATCTTGATATCATGCAGTTAATAGCTCGATTAGCTGAAAAGCGTACAACCTGGGGACGGTTCTACAGAGTGGTGGAATTGGTAGAAGAATTTCGACGTACGTTACTACATGAAATGGATTACCTTGAAGAAGGTCGTAACGCCGAACGTTTTAGGCTAAACTTAGATGAAAAAGAACCTGTTTATATTCCTACAGTGCATTGGGAATATTCCACCTCTAGGGTATTAACAATGGAGTACGTAAAAGGGGTTAAATTAAGAGAGGTAATATCAAAAAAACAGGAGAATATAATTCCCAAAATAGTCGCCCAAAACTTAACCCAAGCATTCCTTAAACAAATACTTATAGACGGTTTTTTTCACGCTGATCCCCATCCCGGTAATATTGCTGTACTTTCAAGAGAAATAATCGTTTTAATGGATTTCGGTATGGTAGGCCGTCTTACAGAAGAACATCAACGGCAATTAGTAAATCTTGTAATAGGATTAGTAAAGAGGAATAGCCAACAAATCGTCCGCACCATAGCCGAAATGAACCTTATAGATAGTAAAGTCGATATGGACGGATTACGCCGTGATGTTGACCGCCTTCGGGAACAATATTATGAAGTTCCACTAAGCCAAGTTAAACTCGGTCAAGCCATTAGGGAAATACTGGACCTAGCCTTTAAATACCGTATCCACATTCCAACTGAATTTAGCATGGTAGCCAAAGCAATAATTACCTTAGAAGGAACTGTAGAAGAATTAGACCCAAGATTAAGTATTGTAGATATGGCTGAACCTTTTAGCCGCCGATTGATACGAAAAAAACTTAAACCTAAACGTTTATGGAAGGATTTTGGTAACTATGCTTTGGAGTTTGGTGACATTTTCTTTAAACTACCCGGACAAATAAATAAAATTTTTAAACATATAGAAGAAGGACAGTTAACCTTAAAACTAGAACATTCCGAACTAAAGGAAACTCTCTTTCGCCTTGACCGGATAAGCAATAAATTATCCTTCAGTATTGTCCTTCTAGCTTTTTCTATTGTTATCGCAGGTCTTGTTGTAGGGTCTGCCCTGGCTGTTAGTACTGGAAGAAGTTTCTTATGGGTAAGGCTTCCTTTTCTTGAGATAGGTTTTCTTTTAGCTATAATAATGGGGGGATGGCTACTACTAGCCATATTTCGTTCCGGGCGTTTTTGATTTAGGCTGTTGACAAAAGAGTAGGTCAACAGCCGTTTTAATACAATCTCTAAAGTAGAAAGTATGCTCTAGAGGTGATAGCAGAGATACCTACAATACAGTACCTATTTTATGGACAAAAAAGAAAACCAGCTTTAAAAAGCTGGTTTCACTATAATATAATTGTTTCCTTAATTGGCAGGGGCGGCAGGACTTGAACCCGCAACCAACGGTTTTGGAGACCGCTACTCTACCAATTGAGCTACACCCCTACGCACCCCTCTATTATACTATTTGAGGGGTAATTAGTCAAGATATTAAAAGGTTTTTTATTTTTAGGTTCATTGTAAAATCAAATGCAACAAAATAAAAATATAGAGCCACAGTGAAAAACCGTGTATGATATAGGTGTTCAAACTAAGCATACAGGAAGGTTTTTAC
>JASKKH010000033.1 GCA_030154265.1 Clostridia bacterium | reverse complement strand
AATTAAAAGTGGTACGCTTTTGGTACGATTTCATAAAAATTAAATCCGGAATACCAGGTTTCATGCTGGTTTCCGGATTTTTTGCTGTTATTCCCACTCAATAGTTCCCGGGGGTTTGGAGGTAATATCATATACCACTCGATTAACATGGTCTACCTCGTTAACAATCCTGGAAGAAATACGTTCCAGTAAATCATAAGGTAGTTTAGCCCAATCAGCAGTCATAGCATCATCACTGGTTACTGCCCGTAAGACAATAGGATAAGCATAGGTTCTCTCATCCCCCATTACACCTACACTTCTTATATTGGGTAGTACAGCGAAAGACTGCCAAATCTCTCGATAGAGACCTGCTTTTTTGATTTCTTCAGTAACAATTGCATCTGCATGTCTTAATATAGCTAATTTATCATTTGTAACTTCCCCTAAAATACGTATAGCCAGTCCCGGTCCAGGGAAAGGCTGACGCCAAACAATTTCTTCAGGTAAACCTAGCTCCTCCCCAACACGTCGCACCTCATCCTTAAACAAGAGGCGTAAGGGTTCTATTAGTTTTAATTCCATATCTTCCGGTAGGCCACCAACATTATGATGACTTTTAATAACAGAAGCTGTTTCTGTACCACTTTCAATAACATCAGAATAAAGAGTACCTTGTACCAAAAAGTCTACTTTACCAAGCTTTTTGGCCTCTTCCTCAAATACACGAATAAACTCATTTCCGATAATTTTTCGCTTGGTTTCAGGGTCAGTTACCCCAGCCAATTTAGTAAGAAAGCGTTTCCTGGCATCAACATAAATAAAGTTAACATTCATAGACTCGCCAAAGGTCTGCTTTACCTTCTCGGCTTCATTTTGGCGTAAAAGACCGTGATCAACAAAAACACATGTAAGTCGCTCGCCAATAGCTTTATTTACTAAAGCTGCAGCTACTGAAGAATCAACACCTCCACTCAGAGCACAAAGAACATAACCATCTCCAACTTGTTTACGAATCTCCGCTACCTGTTCTTCTATAAAAGAACTAACTGTCCAATCACCTTTACAACCACAAACATCAAACAGGAACCGCCTCAGCATCTCCTGCCCTTGAGGAGTATGTTTAACCTCTGGATGAAACTGAACGCCATATAATTTGCGTTTCGGATTACTCATAGCAGCTACAGGTGTGTAAACAGAAGAAGCCGTAACCTGAAAGTCCTGAGGTGCAGAACTTATAAAATCGCCATGGCTCATCCAACACTGTATAGTATCTGGGAAATCCTTGAAAATGGCATCCCTAGAAACAATCTTTAACTCAGTTTTGCCATATTCATGACCTTCTGCTTTTTGGACTGTACCTCCAAGGTCATGGGCCATAAGCTGCATACCATAGCAAATACCTAAAATGGGTATTCCACATTCATAAATAGCAGTATCTATTCGAGGTGCTTTAGGACTATAGACACTGGCAGGACCACCAGAAAATATAATTGCTTTAGGTTTCATATTTAGAATTTCTTCAAGTGGTGTAGAAAAAGGCACCATCTCACAGTATACACCAGCTTCTCGAACGCGCCGGGCAATTAACTGATTATACTGCCCCCCAAAGTCCAAAACTAAAACCAGTTCTTGGCTTATGTTTTTCTCAGTCACCATCTTATGACTATCCTCTCTATAGTAAAATTATTTATTATCATAAACCTCAGGTTTAAGAACACAGATATCCGGTAGATGCCGATATTGTTGGGCATAATCTAATCCATAACCTACAACAAAATAGTCAGGAATACAAAAACCTTTATAATCAACCTGAACATCTACCTGTCGTCTATCTGGTTTATCTAAAATTGTACAAGCACGGATACTCAAGGGGTTTCGAGCCTTTAAATTCTCAAATAAATATTTTAAAGTAAGACCACTATCAACAATATCCTCAACGATCAAGAGGTGTTTATCTTCAACTGATACCTCTAAATCCTTTAAAATACGAACCGCTCCCGAGGTGCTGGTACTATCCCCATAACTGGAAACAGCCATAAAATCCAACTGTAAGGGTATAGATATTTCCCGAACCAAATCTGCTAAAAATATAATAGCTCCTTTTAAAATACCTACTACCAGGAGGTTTTTGCCGGCATAATCGCGGCTTATGGTTTCCCCCATTTCTTTAACCTTTTTCTTAATTTCACTTGAACTGACTAAAACCTCAGAAATTGCTTCTTGCAAAAGAATGCCTCCCCAGTAATCAACTAATAATTCATTTACTAATATGCCGTTTTTTGAAGGAATTAATTAATTTTTGTAATTTCGCTGTGCAATAAGGAAAATCCTTCTATAAAAAATAAAAGGTTGGGACTTATTGCCCCAAACCTTTTTACTCCTCCTCAGGAAGTTCAATTTTTATGCGTTTGTTAAAATCATAAAAATCTACATCCATTACCAACTTATCTTTGGGGTGTTTGCGATGATTAGCTTCTAGATGCACTCTACGAATATAATTACTACCAGGTTCGATCCATAATTTATAGGAAAAATCCTTCCAATAGCTGTTTAAAAAACGGTTATTCACCCGGGGATTAAATGTTAATAAATAAGGTCGACCCGGCATCTCTTTCTGCCTTCCAAGATACTGAAGGTCATTAATTTGGACTATATTTAAAATTGATAGAGGATTTAATTCTGCCATAAATTTTTCTTGTTCCAAGGGGTTGTTCCCCGGAGTAACCATCCACCGTTTGGAAATTGGGTCCTTAAAATAAGTAGTATCTTTCACCTGATATACTTCCACATCCTGCCCGGTCATTTGCCCTTTGAGGTGCAAGTCACTTTCGTTAGTTCTTTCCCCGTCAATACTACTTAAAGGTATCTTTTTACCACCATTAATCAAATAAGCCTCAACATGAAAACGATAACTAGATACCTTATTGGTATCAGCCAATGCTCTACTGATTAACTCATCAGGTACAACTTTTATTTCCCGTTGGTAATAATTATAACCCCAGCCACCAATTAGAGCTAATACCAAAAAAACCGGTATAATAATCTGCCAACGTAAATATTTTCTAAACAAAAAAAACACCCCTTCCACCAAGCCCTATTTAATGGTATGGAAGGAGCAAAAATATATACCAGGTTTTTATTGGTAACAAGCTGCACTAATTATCATTTTAAGCATACATTTCCTGTTACCAGTGCTAAAAGAGCCATTCTAATGGGAATGCCGTTATGTGCCTGCCTAAAATAAGCTGCCCCCTCATAAGCATCTACTGATTTAGTTATTTCATTAACCCTGGGTAATGGGTGTAAAATAACCATCCCTTTTTTAGCAGCGGCAACAATGTTTTCGTCTACTATATAAGAGTCCATAATATTTTCGTATTCTTCCGTATTAGAGAAACGTTCCCTCTGTATGCGAGTTACATAAAGGACATCTGCTTCAGCTACAGCTTCCTTTAGATCAGAGGTTTCTTTTATTTTAACGCCTTCATTTCGAAGTTCTTCTGTAATCTCCGGCGGCATCATAAACTGTTGTGGTGCGACGAAAATTAGCTCACAGCCAAAACGTTTTAATAAATAAACTAAGGAGTGCACGGTACGGCCATACTTTAAGTCGCCAAGTAATGCTACTTTTAAACCTTCAATATGACCATGTTCTTTAATAATGGTATAAATATCCAGTAATGCCTGGGTCGGGTGTTCTCCCTCGCCATCACCTGCATTAATTACCGGTCTGTCAGCAGCATCAGCAGCTTCTACAGCAGCTCCTTTTTGGGGGCTACGTATCACAATAACATCAACATAACCGTCAATGACTTTAATTGAATCATGCAGTGTTTCACCCTTAGCTGTCGAGGAAGTCTGTACCCTGGGAGTTTCAGCGAGAGAAACAACACTTCCTCCCAACCTCCGCATAGCCGCCTCGAAAGATAGGCGTGTTCTTGTACTTGGCTCAAAAAACAAGGCAGACATAATTTTACCATCCATATCATATAAGCGTCGCTTATTTTTTAGAGCCTCTTCATAATAAGCAGCTGTATTTAAAATCAACTCTAACTGTTCCCGGGTCAAATTTTTAGTTGATATTATGTCTTGTCCCTTTAATAACTCTAATTCTTGTTTACTGGGTTTTACAAATCGCATATATTAATCCCGCTCCTCATTGATTTAACTTTTCCTGCTACCTGGCTTTACTGCAGGTATGCCCTGTTCACACAAAGGACATGATTCCGGTTTAAAAGTCTCAATGTCAAAAGTAGTCAGGGCTTTTACTGGTACCCCTAAATCAGCACAACCACCACTGCGGTCAACTAAAACACCTACACCTACGGGGACGGCCCCTTTTTGTTTAACTAAATCAATTACTTCTTTTACAGAACCGCCAGTAGTAATAACGTCTTCAACTACCAATACCCTTTCCCCGGGTTTGATATCAAAACCGCGCCTTAACATCATAACACCATTCTCACGCTCAGCAAATAATGCCTTTGTACCAAGATTACGGGCAACTTCGTATGACATAATGATTGCCCCAATGGCAGGACCAATAACAGTATCTATATTTTCCTCTTTAAATCTCTCTGCTAACTCCTTACAAAGTATTTCGTTTTCTTCGGGAAACTGTTGAACTTTGGCACACTGAAGATACTGATTACTATGTAAACCTGAAGTTAGGACAAAATGTCCCTTACACAAAACCCCTGTACGACGGAAAATCTCCACAATATCGTTTTGACTTAACATTTTTTCACCTCAAAGAATTATATTTTTAGGTCACCAATAAGCTCATTAACATCATTTATCCCTTTATCTTTTAAATAATCTTCTATACCTTCAATGATATCCATTAAGACCCGGGGATTAACCATATTCGCCGTTCCTACAGCAACTGCTCTGGCACCTGCCAACATAAATTCAATTGCATCTGTTGCCGTCATAATACCGCCCATACCAATCAGCGGTAAATTAACAGCCTGGGATACTCTATATACAGCATAAAGAGCTACCGGTTTAATTGCCGGTCCGCTCAACCCACCTACAATATTGGCTATACTGGGACGGCGAGCTTCTATATCAATAGCCATACCTTGAAGTGTATTAATTAACGAAATAGCATCAGCTCCAGCACCTTCAACTGCTTTAGCTATTTCGGTAATATCAGTTACATTGGGAGTTAACTTAATTATTACCGGCAAATCAGTCTGCTTTTTAACTGCTGCTGTCACCTTAGCAGCCATAGAAGGATCTGTACCAAAAACTATTCCACCTTCTTTTACATTTGGGCAGGATACATTTACCTCTAAAGCCTTCACACCTTCTACTCCATTTAACCGTGCTGCCAGTTCCTCATATTCATGAAGGGTACGCCCAGCAATATTAACAATAATCGGAGTATCAAACTGGCGTAAATAGGTCAATTTATCCCTTAAAAAAACTTCCAGACCTGGATTTTGCAACCCAATAGAATTAAGCAACCCGCTATGAGTCTCTTTTATACGTGGTGGCGGATTACCGACAGTAGGCTCTAAAGTAATAGTCTTTACAACTATTGCCCCTAAAGAATTCAAATCAACAAAAGGAGCATATTCTTCACCAAAACCGAAAGTACCAGAAGCAGGCATCACAGGGTTTTTTAATTTTAACCCTGCTATCTCAACCGATAGGTTAGGATTAACACTCCCCCCCATATCTCAGTCCCCCCAACACACAGTAGTTGCATCAAAGACAGGGCCACAGGTACAAACATTTTCATAATGCTTATTACCGTAACTATCTTGAATGGTTGTTACACAACCTCTGCAAGCACCTATACCACAAGCCATGTTTTCTTCTAAAGAAACCTCTGCCGGGAGAGAGGCTTTAATAGCCAAGCGGGAAAATGCCGCCATTTGGGGTTTAGGGCCACAAGAATATGCCCGGTCATAAACCTTTCCATTTTTTAAATATTGTTCCCAAAGTTGTGTTATAAAGCCCTTGAAACCCTCGCTGCCATCATCGGTAGCTATGTATAAATTTATATTTAATGCTTTTAATTCATCAATTCTTAACAGACACCCTTTACTTTGCGCCCCTATAAAGAAATCCACTTCATTATTTTTCTCGGCAGCCTTTTTGGCAAGAAAAAACAAGGGAATACTACCTAACCCCCCTGCCACTAAAGCTACTCGTTTGTTTTCAGTCAATGTAAAACCTCGACCAATAGGCCCTAATATATCTAATTTCTTCCCTGCCTCTCGCTTGGATAGCCATGATGTACCTTTACCTTTTACGTGATAGATTAAAGTTAACTCACCATCACTATTAATATCATGAATACTTATGGGACGCCTCAATAATGGGTCTGTCGTCTCCGAACAACGAATATGGACAAATTGCCCAGGCTGTGCTGTTTCAGTGATAGACGGAGCATTTAATTTTAATAAGAAAATATCATGTCCAATTTTTCTGGATGCTAAAATTTCAGCTTTTATGTTTTGTATCAAAAAAGCTCATCCTTTACCCAAAATTTTTGTTTAATTCTACATAATTTTTATTATTTCCTGCATAAAAAAACCCCAACGTTAAAAAACGTCAGGGCTTTTAGACTAAATATTACATCATTGGCATTCCGCCCATGCCTCCCATACCACCGGACATTCCACCTGGAGCTGCATCATCTTCTTCAGGAATATCAGCAACTAAACTTTCGGTGGTTAGGACCAATGAAGCAATACTTGCAGCATTTTCCAAAGCCGAACGAGTTACTTTCATAGGATCGACTATACCTGCTTCTAAAAGGTCAACAAATTCTAAGTTGGCAGCGTTAAAGCCTTTGCCGTCTTCGCTATTTCGTACTTTTTCTACTATTACTGAACCCTCGACACCAGCATTAGCAGCAATCTGACGGATTGGTGCTTCTAAAGCCTGTCTAATCAAGCGAATACCAGTTAATTCATCACCTTCTGCCTGGATGTCTTCAAGAACTTTCTGGGCTTTAAGTAAAGCTGTTCCGCCACCGGGGACAATACCTTCTTCCACTGCTGCACGGGTAGCCGATAAAGCATCTTCTATACGCATTTTCTTTTCTTTCATTTCTGTTTCGGTAGCTGCCCCTACCTTAATAACAGCAACGCCACCAGCCAACTTAGCCATACGTTCTTGTAATTTTTCGCGGTCATAATCGGAAGTTGATTCTTCATATTCACGGCGGATTTGAGCAACCCTTGCTTCAATATCTTCGGCTTTACCGCGACCCTCAACAATGGTAGTATTCTCTTTATCTATCCTGACCTGATGAGCTTGTCCCAACATATCCAAAGTGGTATTTTCCAGTTTCATACCAGTATCTTCGGTTATTACCTTTCCACCAGTAAGAATAGCAATATCCTCAAGCATTGCTTTACGACGGTCACCAAAAGCCGGAGCTTTAACAGCTACGCAGGTTAAAACACCTCGTAGTTTATTTACAACTAGAGTTGCCAGAGCTTCGCCTTCCATATCTTCACAAATAATTAATAATTGTTTCCCAGTCTGGGCTATTTTTTCTAGTATCGGTACTATATCAGCGGCTGCACTAATCTTTTTATCAGTGATAAGAATGTATGGATCCTCTAAAAGAGCCTCCATGCGTTCAGAATCAGTAACTAAATAAGGGGAAATGTAACCTCTATCAAACTGCATACCTTCTACAATATCTACTTCTGTTTCTATCCCCCTGGATTCTTCAACGGTTATTACCCCGTCTTTGCCAACCTTCTCCATAGCCTCAGCTATTAAGTTACCAATTTCAGGGTCATTTGCAGAGATAGAAGCTACCTGAGCAATATCTTCTTTAGTTTCGACACCTCTACTTTGTGCCTTAAGGTTATCTACAACAGCTGCTACTGCCTTATCAATACCCTTTTTCATAAGTATGGGATTAGCACCAGCAGTTACGTTCTTCATTCCTTCCTTTACAATTGCCTGGGCTAATACACAGGCTGTTGTAGTTCCGTCACCAGCCATATCATTTGTTTTAGAGGCAACTTCACGAATCAACTGGGCACCCATGTTTTCCAAAGAATCTTCTAACTCAACTTCCTTTGCGATTGTAACACCATCATTTGTAATTGTAGGTGCACCGAACTTCTTTTCTAAAACTACGTTACGACCACGAGGACCTAAAGTCACACGGACAGCCTCTGCAAGTTTGGTGATACCCCGTTCCAGAGCTGCCCTTGCCTCACCACTAAAGATAATTTGCTTGGCCATTATGTATTACCTCCTTTACTCCACTACCGCCAAAATATCACGTTCACTAATAACTAGATACTCCTCGTCACCTTGCTTTAATTCTGTTCCAGAAAATTTAGCATAAAATACCTTATCACCAACTTTAACTTGCAGTTCAGCCCTTTCACCGTTATCAAGAATACGGCCCGGCCCAACTGCTACAACTTCTCCTTGTTGTGGTCTTTCCTTAGCAGCATCAGGTAAGAAAATGCCAGCAGCCGTTTTTTCTTCAGCTTTAACAGGTTTTAATAAAACCCTATCGCCCAAAGGACGAAAACTCATATCTAACCCCCCTTATAAAATTATTAGCACTTACTTTTGATGAGTGCCAAATCACAACCATAATAATACAGTTTTGAGTAAAAAAATGCAAGTTTTTATGTATTATTCAAAGCACCCTAATTCACATTTTATTATTTTTATTTTCAAATCATCAGCTGCCTGTCCAACAAGACGCGCCGGTACTTCTAAACGTTTGGCTATTTCCTGGGCAACTATACAGGGCAGCTTCCCATCATGGTTTTTTGCAGCTTCCTTAACCTCAGCTTTGACAACCTCTTGGTTGACCAACTAATATCACTCCTAAATAACTATATAATCTCTTCCTTGGGCTCAATAATTTCGTCATCAGTAATAACCATATGTACAGATTGATCATGAGCCTCTGGATAAACATTGCTAACAATTTGCTCCTTAAAAGCCAAAGCTATTACAACCGCTTCTGAATTCAATTTCGTCAAAAAACGATCATAATAGCCTGCCCCATAACCTAAACGATTACCGTAATTATCAAATGCAACTCCGGGGGCAATAACTAAATCAATTAGTTCCGGGTCTAAGGGACGTAAGGTTTCGGGTCGTGGTTCAAGAATGCCGTAAGTACTCGACTGTAAATCTTCTGGAAAATTTAAAACTTTTGATGCTATAAGTTGGCGACCTTCCGGAACACAATAAGGAACAGTTACCACCTTACCTTGCTCTAATGCTGTTTTTATAATGGTAGAGGTCTCTACCTCACTACCAAAGGAAACATAAGTCATAATAATCCTAGACCTTTGCCAAACAGGGAGTTCTAATATTCTTTTTTGGATAATTTTACTTTTGGCATGAATTGCTGTTTTTGATAAAGCGTCACGCTTAGCAATAATTTGCTGACGCAACTTTTTCTTCAAGGCTGTCCTCTCCTCAATTTGTAAGTTCCAGATAAATATCCACAACTAAAGGGCCTTAATTTAAAGTTAGTCACAGACTTATACACATTATCCACAGGTAATGATTCCACAAAATACTGTTTATCCCCAAAAATCAATATCAACACCTGTTAATAAAGTGGTAAATTGGGGATAGCATTTAAACTCAAAGGTGCAAATTCCCGTCGCTGATATTGATAATAGGCCGCGCAGCCAACCATAGCAGCGTTATCAGTACATAAAACAGGTTGTGGATAAAATACTGGCAAACCTATTTTTTCCCCAGTTGATTTCAACTCCTGACGTAAAAGACCATTGGCTGCTACACCCCCTACAACCAAGATTGATTTGGCACCAATCTTTTGGACAGCATTAATGGTCTTAGTCACTAAAACTTCAACCGTAGCAGCCTGAAAACTAGCTGCCACATCAGCTTGGTTAACCTCTTTAGATACTTGTTTTGCATGATGAAGATAATTAATTACCGCTGACTTTAAACCACTGAAGCTAAAGTCAAAACTACCTTCTTCTAACCATGCCCGTGGAAAATTAATTGCCTCGGGATTACCTCGACGAGCCAGTTTTTCTAATGACGGCCCTCCAGGATAAGAAAGACCCAAAACACGGGCAACCTTATCAAAAGCTTCCCCAGCTGCATCATCACGAGTAGCTCCCAAAATAGAACGTTCGGTATGACTTTTTATGTGTATCAGACTAGTATGGCCACCAGAAACTACCAAGCAAATAGCTGGCAAAGGTAGGTTTGGATACTCCAAAAAACCTGCATACATATGACCCACTAAATGATGTACGCCGATAAGAGGTTTACCTAATACATAAGCCAGACTTTTAGCATAAGATAAACCTACCAATAACGCCCCGACCAAACCTGGACCATAAGTAACCGCTACGGCGTCAAGGTCTTTGAAATCAACTTTCGCAGTTCCTAAGGCCTCTTCAACTACGGGTATAAGGTTTTCCATGTGATTACGTGAGGCAATTTCCGGAACAACGCCTCCAAAACGACGGTGAATTTCTATCTGAGAGGATATAATATTTGACCGAACTTCGGTACCATTGACAACCACAGCAGCTGAAGTCTCATCACAAGAAGTTTCAATTGCTAGAATTGTTGTTTCCGGTTCCAATTTCATTCTCCTTAAGTAAATGTTTCCACATAATTATTGCATCTTCATTATTATCGTTATAATAACCTTTACGTATCCCCGCACTTACAAAACCTACGCGTTCGTATAAACGCTGAGCCGACCGATTAGACACCCTGACTTCTAATGTGATACGATCAGCTCTAAAACGAATAGCTTCTTGCATCAAAACATTTAAAAGAAGCTCTCCCAAACGCTTTCCACGGTAGTCCGGATGGACAGATATATTGGTAACATGGGCTTCATCAATAATAACCCACATTCCAGCATAGCCTACAACCTTGTTACCATGAAGTGCTACATAATAATATCCAAAATCATTATTGTAAATCTCATTTAAAAAAGAAAAACGGCTCCATGGAGTAGGATATGAAACCCTCTCTATTTCAAGTACACCATCCAGATGCTCGCCTGTCATGGGTATTACTTTGACTTTGATAGGTTCTGTCTCTCCGCCGGCGATGAGTGAAGATAAATCGGCTTCAATTGGAAAATGTCGTCGGGAGGCCCTTTCCGAAGACGTTCTTCTCCCAGTTTGGCAATATGCGCGGCCCGGGGTCTGTTGCTGGTAGGCGGCATAAAACAAGCCCGGGTGCCTAGCTGCTGCCAGGTTTCCTTGTAATGGTCTACCCCATTTCCTAAAAAATAAACTGGCATATTGTAAGATTTTATTAATTGAACCAAAGAATCCGGATTTATAATCTGATATGGAGTTAAACGGCATAGTTCTCCCTCCTGCCAGCAGTAAAGAGCAGTATATACTTCTTGACGACGAGCATTCAAAACTGGACATATTAGCCCTGATATTCCATAAGTATTCCATGCCAGGCCATCTAGTGTAGGTATCCCAACCACAGGTATCTGAGCTCCATGGGCAAGACCCTTAACTGTGGCCAAGCCAATACGTAATCCAGTAAAAGAACCTGGCCCTATGGCAACAGCTAAACCATCAAGGTCTGATACTTCCAATCCTGTTTCCATTAAAATCGAAGCTATCATTGGTAAAAGGCGCTCAGAATGATTTTTAACAGTATTGAAAAAAAATTCTGCTATTAATTTATCGTCTTCTATAATGGCGACGCCAGCGACTTGGGTAGCACTATCAACCCCCAGAACCAACAAGCTTTTTCAACTCCTTAAGGATATGCTCATAACGTTTCCCTTTAGCCCTAAGAATTGCCTGACGACTATCTAAATCATATTCCAAGGAAACTGATAGATATTCCGATGGTAATAATCGACCTAGACGCTCACCCCATTCAACAACCGTTACTCCCTGACCATAAAAGTATTCATCAAAACCTAAATCCCAAATTTCTTCAAGGTTATCTAAACGATAAACATCTATATGGTAGAAGGGATAACGACCCTGATGCTCCTGAACAAGGGTAAAAGTAGGACTTGTAACCCTGCCGGTTACCCCTAAGCCTTCAGCTAATCCCTGGGCTAAAGTTGTCTTACCTGCACCTAATTCTCCGCTAAGTATTAAAATATCTCCAGGATTTAAAAGACTACCCAGAGTTCGTCCCAGTTCCTGGGTAGCCTTGGTATCTTTTAGTTTTATTCTCACTGTATTCACCCAAAATAAGTATTACACATATTAATTAACAATAAACTTTTATACAATAAATGCTAGTAAGCCTATACCCAAAATGACTTTATCATGCTATAAATAATTGGCAAAATCCCAAGCATTTTACTTTAGATACCTGGAAAATCAATTTTCATCTGTTCTGTATTTAATTCTAAGTAAGCAGCCTTGAGGGCTTTAAAATCTTCCCAAACCGGACGTTTTTTAGAGGCATCCCTGAGTAAGGCAGCCGGATGATAGGTTGGTAAGTATTTAATACCATCTTTTTCGATCCACTGCCCTCTAAGACGAGTTATCCGTGCTTCTGGGGCAATTAAAGTCTGGGTTGCTAAAGCCCCGAGGCACACTATAATTTTAGGCCTAATAAGTCTTATCTGAGCTTCCAAAATTGGACGACATAGCTTCACTTCTTCTGCAGTAGGCAATCGATTCCTGGGCGGTCTACACTTAACCACATTCGTAATATATATTTCTTCTCGTTTAAAACCAGCAGCTGCTAAAATTCGATTTAATAATTGGCCAGCAGCTCCTACAAAAGGACGCCCTAATTCATCCTCATATGCACCCGGACCTTCACCAACCATCATGAGAGTAGCTTCAGGATCTCCTTCGCCAAAAACAACCTGTTTGGCACGCTTCCTAAGATTACATCTATGACATGATATAACTTTTTTACGAAGGGTTTCTAAATCCACAAACATCACCATGGTTTTAATTCGCTTCCCCTAATTATAATCCTGCCTTAGCCGACTTAACCTGATCCAGTAATTGACTTGCTGCAGAAGCAATATCATCAGAACCTAAGACAGCCGAAATAACAGATACCCCATCAGCACCAGCAGTAATTACCTCACGAGCATTAGTGTGGTTTATGCCACCAATTGCTACAATAGGAATTGAAACTGCCTTCCTAATATCATTCAAACCCTTTAAACCGATGGGATTGCCCACATTATCCTTACTATTGGTATTGTAAATAATCCCTACACCAATATAATCAGCGCCATCGGCTACAGCCTGTTTGGCCTCTGCCACTGTACCAACAGACACTCCTAAAATTTTGTCTGGCCCTAATAGTTTGCGAGCAATTTTTGCGGGTAAGTCATCCTGCCCAATATGTAAACCATCGGCTTCCACTGCCAAGGCTACATCAAGTCGGTCATTAACAATAAACTTGGCCCCTGCCTTTAAAGTCATTTCTCTAATTTTTTGGCCTATGTTAACCAAATCACGTGCTAACATTTCTTTCTCCCTTAACTGGATAGCAGTAGCCCCACCTATCAAAGACTGACGTACTAATTCTATAGTTGATCGGCCTTTTCCTGATTTAGTGGTAATTATCACATATAAATCCCACTGTTCCATCTCGTTAGCCCTCCTAAAACTTCAAAAGCCACCTTCAAGGCGGCTTCTAATCGGGTAAAACTTTTTTAACCTTTGCTTTTAAATCTTCCAAATCAAAAGGCTTGTAAATAAAATCAGAAGCTCCCAAACGCCATACTTCTTTTAAAGAAGAAGATTCTACATATGCTGTCATAATAATAACAGCAGTTTTTGGAGCAACAGATTTAATAAGAGATAAAGCCTCTAATCCCCCCATAACTGGCATCTCAACATCCATTAACACGATGTCTGGACGCCACTGCTCTACCTTACGTAAAGCATCTAATCCGTTGATAGCGGTATCAACCTTGTATCCCTCTTCCTGGAAAACTAACCGCAAAAGAGAACGAACCCCACTTTGATCATCAACAATTAGTATATTTGGCAAGCCTTTCGTCCTTCCATTTAGGTTTTGCACATTTTAGTCCAATTTGCATAACCTATTCTATAACTGTAACTCTGTTCGACGTATATAACCAAATTCCTGCTACTTATGGAAAAATTATGATTAAAAACAGGAAATTTGCCTATAACCAATAAAAATAGGCTTAAGAAGCCATTATTTAGAGACAGCTTAATTTGTCCTAAGCCTTGAAAAAACGGAAGATACAAAAGAAGCCAATTAAAATATTAGTTATAACTCTGTAAGACCCAGACTTATTTCCAACGCCCGATTTACTTTTTCTAATGTTTCTTCGTCCAAAACAGCAATCTTTTGCTTTAGGCGACTTTTATCAATAGTGCGAATTTGTTCCAGCAGGATGACAGAATCACGCTCAAGCCCACTTTTAAGTGCACTAATTTCTACATGAGTAGGTAACTTGGCTTTAGCAATTTGAGAAGTAATAGCTGCCATGATAGTCGTGGGGCTATACTGGTTCCCAATATCATTTTGGATAATGAGTACCGGCCGGGTTCCTCCCTGTTCAGAACCTATTACCGGATTTAAATGGGCATAAAATATATCGCCACGTCGAACCAGCATTTTATTTACACTCCGCCAATTTGTCATCGTAGTACCTTTGTACCTCATCTTCTATATCATAATTTTCCACAGCTAAGGCTAAATTGATTGGTGCCATTTCTTGGTAACCTCGTTTCATTTGTTCGCGTATATTTCTACGTTTACGTTCTTTTATATATAATTTCATAGCTTCGCGAATAAATTCACTGCGATTACGCCTTTCTAAAGTAGCTAAACCATCAACCTCAGCTAAAAGACTCTCCGGTAAACTTATCATTATCCGTTTAACACCGGGCAAAAAAGGCACCTCCTCAAAAAATCCAATCAAAGATTTATTAGCAAAGCAAGAACAATTTGCCAAAAATAAAAAATAAAAGCTTCCACCCTGAGTAGAAATATTGAATTTATGATATAAACATTATAGCGGTAAAGGATTACCAATTCAAGGTTATAAGAAATATTATAAAGACCATTTTTTAACTATAAATGTATATCCTTGGTACTCGACCTGATAATTGGGAAACAACTTCATAGCTTATTGTTTCTCTCCAAGCAGCAACTTCTTCTATAGGCAAACTCTTTTCGCCTTGATAACCAAAAAGTACAACTTCATCACCCTCGCGGGCTTCTGGTATAGCGGTTACGTCTATCATGCACTGATCCATACATACACGACCTACAACTGGTGCTCGATGGCCCCTAATTAAAACCTCAGCCCTGTTTGATAAAAGGCGAGAATAGCCGTCAGCATAACCTATGGGAAGAGTTGCTATACGTGAAACTTTAGAAGTTCGATACGTACATCCATAACTAATACTATAACCACTGGGTACTTCTTTTAACTGGACAACCTTTGCTTTTAAAGTCATGACCGGTTTTAAATCAATCTTTTCTTTTTGAACCTCATGAGAAGGATAATAACCGTAAAGAATAATACCTGCACGTACCAGGTTAAAATAAGCTTCAGGTAAGTCAATAATAGCAGCACTATTAGCTGCATGGTAATAATCAAAAACTATTCCCTTTTGTTCCAAAGCACTTTTAACCTGTTTGAATAAATTTAGTTGATACATACTATATGATTTATCGGCAGCATCTGAGGCTGCAAAATGGGTAAACAGACCTTCCATTTTAACATTGGGTAACTTTGACATTTCCAGGGCTAATTCTATTACTTGTTCTGGCAAATAACCCAACCTACCCATACCGGTATCTACTTTTAAATGTAGCCGGGCTTTCTTGCCGAGAGTTTCTGCAGCAGCATTTAAAGCCTTGGCCTGTTCTATATTAAATACCGTTTGGGATATATCTGCTGCTACTACCTGGTCAACATCCTTAGAAGGAGTATACCCTAAAATAAGTATCGGGGTATCTTCTATCCCTTCACGACGTAAAGCTAAAGCTTCATCCAAAGTAGCAACACCCAACCAGGTAGCACCATGAGCCAAAGCTGTTCTAGCTATATGTCCTGCCCCATGACCATAACCATTGGCTTTAACAACAGCCATCATTTCTGTTTGTCTCGGCAAGATTTTCTTAATTTCTTTAACATTATGGGCTAATGCGGCCAGGTTAACCTCAGCCCAAACCGGCCGAGCCACCGGTTTCCACCTCCAAACCTTGCAAAACAGAAGGCAAATAATCTAATATATCCCCCGCTAAAAGAGCATGTTGCCCTTTATAGGCTGCAGCTAGGTCACCTGCAGCACCATGTATATATACTCCCATAGCAGCAGCGATACCTGGCTTCAACCCCTGAGCTACAAGCCCGGCAATAATTCCTGTTAAGATATCACCACTCCCGGCAGTAGCCATACCTGGATTTCCTGTGGGATTTATATACACCTGTCCATCTGGCCAGGCAATAACTGTACGCGCACCCTTCAGGACAAGAATCACCTGCCAATCACACGCTGCTTTACGGGCTATTTCCAGACGATCTTCTTGAACCTTAGCAGCTGTCTTACCTAATAAACGTCCCATTTCACCCGGATGTGGTGTAAGAATTAACGTGCCATGATTTCTTTTAAGTATATCTACATCTGTTGCCAAAGCATTTAAAGCGTCAGCATCTATAACAGCCGGAACCTTAATCTGAGGAAGTAGTTCTTTAATCAAACTAACCGTAGCCGGATTACGAGAAAGACCTGGACCAATTGCTAAAATATCATTTTCAGTCAGTTTATCCAAAAGAGGTTCAAGGGCGTCACGACTTAAAGACCCTTCAGCTGTTTCTGGTAAAGGACAGGTCATAACTTCCTGGGTTTTCATTTCAAGAATGTTATGGATACCTTGAGGTACTGCCGCTGTTACTAAACCTGCCCCCGTTCTTAATGCTGCAGTTGAGGCCAGAAAAATAGCTCCTGTAAGACCCGGCGATCCTCCTACGGCCAATACCCGACCATAAAGACCCTTATGACCGTTAGCCTCCCGTGAGGGTAAATGGGATCGAACCCAATCCTCCGTTAAAAGACATAGGTTAAAACGCTGACTGTTAATAAGTTTCTGAGGTATCCCAATGTCACCTATTTCCAGGCGTCCAACCATACTGGCTCCCGGTTCAACTGCCAGACCTAATTTTGGAAGAGAAAAAGTTACCGTCCAATTAGCTTTAATACAGGGTCCAAAAATACGTCCCGTATCAGCTTCTAAACCGGAAGGTACATCTACAGCAACTGTGTCCCTATGGGCTTTATTAATCATGTTAATCACAGCCGCTGGTAACCCCATGGCTGCCCCTTTAAATCCTGTGCCAAAAATAGCATCAACTACCAGATCTGCATATAGAAGAGCAATATCTACCCTTTGTAAATGGTTTTCCTCCAAAAGGAAAACAACACGTCCGCCCATTTTATGGTAGATATCTAAGTTGGTTCGTGCATCCCCTCTTAAGTCCTCAGGTCGGGCTAATAAAAAAACCTTTACTTCTACTCCTTGGTTTAAGAGATGACGAGCCACTACCAAGCCATCTCCACCATTATTACCCTTACCACAAAAAATCAATACTCGTCGTTTTTTTAATTGACCCTTAAAATGGCGTTTAATGGATTCAACTACCTTGGAACCGGCATTTTCCATCAATACTAAACTAGGCACGAGATATTCAGTAGAGGCTAAACGATCCAATTGACCCATCTGTTCTGCTGTTACCAGATACATATTATCTTCCTCCAAAAAGCCCTTTTCCTATGAAGCAAACACCATTGCCGTAGCATAATCATGACAATGAGATAAGCTCACACAAATATCTTTTAATCCCAGACTTCGAGCTAACTCCTTTGCCTTACCATGAAGCACTATAGAAGGAGCAGAACCTTCTTTTCTTAAAATTTCTATATCTTTAAAAGAACAGTATCCTAACCCTACCCCCAACATCTTCAAAACAGCCTCTTTAGCCGCAAAACGTACCGCCAAAGAAGCTGCAACTCTATGTCGTTTAAAACAATACTCTTGTTCTTTTGCCGTAAACAATCTGGTTATCAAACGCGGATGTCTTTTAACAGCCCTATCTAAACGTTCGATTTCAATTATATCAACGCCAATCCTTACCATAAGCCCATCCTAACCATTAATTAATTTATTTAATCTCCAAATATACTATTTCGGCAATTGTCGACTAAAAACCTTCTCTAATTTTAATGAAAGAGCCAATTGCGATGTTCGGAAGTAGAGATGAATAGGCCGTTTTAGGGCAGTGGCAAAAATATTTTACCCCGGCACGGATCAGGATTTATGCGGGT
>JASKKH010000011.1 GCA_030154265.1 Clostridia bacterium | reverse complement strand
TTAGTTATTCTTCCTGTCCTGTGGCCTGGAAAACGTCCATGTCTGGTATGGGCGTTAGCCTCCCAGAGGGTAAAATGCTTACAACGCAAATAGCTCAAAACAAAAATGACTTGCAAAAAGCGACTAAAAATTGTACAATAGTTCTTGGTCGGTTTCATGGCTATAACATGCTATAATGTTAACTACCCAGTTCAAAACTAACTAACAAACATACCAAACATGCCGAAGTGGTGGAATTGGCAGACGCGCTGGACTCAAAATCCAGTGGCCGTTGAGGCCGTGCGGGTTCGACCCCCGCCTTCGGCACCAGTAAAATCAAGGCTTTCGGGCCTTTTATTTTTTGCAAGTGCGGTAATAAAACTTGCTGACACCGCACAAATACCGCACAAAAAAATAATTTCACAAAGGCTTTCAGAGTTTTACTGTAAGCCTTTTTTATTTTGCATTTTGCTTTTGACCACCATTTTGACCACCATGGGAATTTGGCGGCAATTTGGCGATAAAATCCCTAAACCCATTATTAATTTCTTCCGAAAATCTTCCTTGTTATAATTAGCCCATTTTAGGTTACCATTCTCCAGGTAACACCCGGAGTTTTTTTATTCAGCCTCTTTAACATCAGCTTTTTTGCTTTGCAAGCCACTTCCAATGCCATCTATATTTTCCCGGTTCAAGCCGAGGTTTTTTATGCTTTCGCTTAACGGGGTATCCAAGTTAAGTAGAAGGGCTTTTTGGGGTTGTTTTGTAAAGTGACCATTTTGGTGAGTTCAACGAAATGGTATGTTGAGAATTTGTATTTATTCTAAACATAAAAAAGCCCCGGAATGAGGCCAGGTTAAAGCTATTCTTTTAACTAACTCCGCGCTTTGTCCTTTACCATCATTTGATGGTATCTTATTCAAAAAAATCAAATACACCTGCATTGATGTGGAGGCTTAGATAAAAATCAGCACCCAGTTGATTAGCAATTTGGGGTGGTAAGTTAACTTCCTCACGACCTGTGCTGTTGGGATTTTTTGCGCTGGGCTGCACCACAATAACGTCTGCGTTAACGTTAGCAAGTTTTTTCTTTACTTTGTTTGCAATATCCATGTCAGGCGTTTCTCTACTAGACCGTTTGCCACTGCGCCGGGGTCTTGCCCACCATGACCCGGATCTAACACAATACGCATATAAACCGCTCCTTTCTACTTAACACCAAAGATTTTTTTAATTGTTGATGTTATCCCGCCTAGGCTTGCCGGGATGTTGTCTACTACATCGAAACTATTCCGCACAAAAGCACTGCCCCCTGATATAACTAAAGCCGTCATCAGCCAGCCCTGCCATGGCTGACGAAAGTTAATATCAAGATATGCAAACAAATCATAGTTACCTTGCCAACAAACTATATAGCCCGTTGCCAATACAAATATATAGGCAACGGGCCATTCAAAACTGTCGGGAAGGCCGGGGATAAGTTTCATAACACCCTCAAGAAACAGGGTAAATTTATCAATCATCACACTCAATATTGCAAGCACAATAAAAGGTATTATGAGCGATATTACTTGTTCCAAAATCTAATCACCACCTGCAAGTCTAACAGCCCACTGAATTATTCCAAAAATAAAGCCGCCTAAGGCTACACCAAACCCGGCGACTTTCCATTTGTTTGCGTTTTCTTGTTTGACATATGATTTAAACTCGTCTTTTGTGACGTAGTTTTTGGCAAGGTCTATTCTTAACGCTGTTAATTGCTCTAATATGTTTTTAATGTCATTTCGCAACTCTCTTAGGTCTTGCTCACTCAAAACACTTCCTCTCTTTTTGGCATAAAAATAACGCCTCCCTCAAAGGTGTTTATTGAATAAATTACCCCCCATAAACTTCATGGGGGGCTATGTCCAAACTCGGGATTACATTACATTATCTCTTAGTTACTACTCAGAACCGTTACCTTCTTCGCTACTGGAAGGTTGTTCAGCATCCTGGGTTGCTTCACTTTTACTGGCCTGCTCACTATCTTCTGTATTTTCATTTGGTTGAGTTGCTTGGTCAGTTGTCTCGTTTTCGTTGTTAGTCTGAACATCCGTGTTTTCATTAGGCTCTGTTGCCTGGTCAGTTATCTCGTTTTCAGTGGTTTCATCGTCTTCTATCGCATCAACTATTCTGGATAACATAGCTGCAATTTCAGCCCGGGTTATAGTGCTGTTAGGATTGAATTTGCCATCCGGAGTGCCTTTAATTATTCCAGCTTCTTTTAATGCCAAAATATAACCAACATCTTCGGGAGATATCAGTATTGCATCACTAAATGTTATATCGGAAGTATCTATTTCTACCGGCTGCATTCCCAATGCTTTTGCCAACATTACCGCTGCCTGAGCCCTTGTGGCTTGAACATGGCTATGGAATCGGTTAAGATTAATAATTTTTAATGCATGAGCCCTCCTGGCTGCATCTTTCGCCCAGTCAGGTACATCAGAGATATCCTCTTCTTCACCTTCTTCTAATTCACCTTCTTCTAATTCAGCTTCCTCTAAATCTTCTTCCTCAACTTCTTCTTTGACAACCTCTTCTTCGGTAACTTCCTCTTCAATAGCTTCATCTTCAGTATTCAAAATATCAGCCATGCGAACTGCCATGATCATTGCCTCTACACTACTAACAGGTGCATCCGGCTTAAATGTTCCGTCTGGATATCCACCGATTAACCCCAGGTTTTGTACCTTTTGGATATCGTTTTTAGCCCAGTGTTTTTGGGTATCTTTAAATTCACGCTTAACAGTCTGTTTCATCCGTTCCTCAAGTCGTTTGCGGATTTCGAGTTTTTGCTTAGATGACTTGTTTTTAAGCCGAGTCTGGATACGGTTTTCTGCTTTCTTCTTGGCTTTTATTTTTTCTTTATCTGGCTTCTTGACTTTTATTTTTTCTTTATCTGGGCTTTTAGACACACCATGGCTCCCAGACATACTATGTTTCCCAGATGCACTATGTCTTCCAGATGCACTATGGCTCACGGACTTACCATAACCTGCCAAGACTGGACTCGGACCTGCTAAGACCAGGCTTGTCAACATAGATAATGAAACAAGAATTGTTAATAAAAATAAACCAACTTTCTTCACAACATGCCCCCCTTTTAAAATTGTCCCTCATTACTATATTCGTATAGAAATAGAAAATCTTTACTGTCAAAAACCCCTAAATACCCCAAAAACCTAAAATTAAATACGGGATGGAGTAAATGCACATTTCAGCCCTATTATGCAGTACCCAAAATGTCATCACGTTCTGCTTGTGTCAAAATACCTTTCTGTTAAGCCGTTTCTACTTCATCCGCAGCCCTTAATCCCTTCTGGTAAAGGTATTTCCAGATATAGTGATTAAAACTCATTAGGCAGTACCTCCTTACAAGATAATGCTCCACAGTATTCGGCAGTTACAGTTATACTAGGCCTATATTAAAACTTGAAATAATATTAGTAAATATCTGATTGATATCATATAAAAATCCTTGAAACAGTGAAAATTACTCACTGCTCCAAGGATTGTAAGTAAATAATATAAATCTTTGATTCTAAATTTGTACTGATAGTTTCTTCTTATTCTTTCTTTTTTCAATAAATGTTTCAATTAAACTGTATATAACAGGAATTACAACCATAGTTAAGAAAGTAGATACCATAAGCCCTGACATTAAAGATACTGCCATAGGTGCAAACAAAGCATTTCCTGAAATAGCAAGAGGGAAAAGTCCCATAATTGTAGTTGCAGCACTAAGTATTATGGCATTAAATCTCTTTCCTACAGCATCAACACATGCTTCATCTATTTCATAACCTTCTTTTCTTGCATCATTTATATATTCTATAAGAAGAATACCATTTTTTACCACCAGTCCTATTAAGGCTATGATACCTAAAAATCCTGTAAGTGATAGTGGCTGATTAAATATATACAATCCAAGAATTGAGCCTATTAATGATAAAGGTATAGTTACTAATATAACGAGTGGTTGAATAAATGAATTAAATTGTATCACCAATATTACATATATTAAAAATACGGCCAATATAGCCAGTATACCAACTATACCAAAATTTTCGGAAATACTTTCTCTTTCCCCATCAAAATCTATTTTTACACCTGCTGTATCAATTTTCGGTAAAATCTCATTCTCAAGTTTATTTTCAATAAATACAGCATTTCCATCTGGAAGAGTATCACATTCTACTGTTATAGTTTGTTTCCTATTATATCTCATTATAGCATCTAACTTAGAACCAAATCCTACAGTAGCAAATTGTTTAAGAGGTATTTTGTTTTCAGTTATCGAAGATTTTATCTCAAGGTTTTCCAATTCTTCAATAGTATTTATATCACTTTGTAAAAGTATGTTATATTCATTACCATCCCTTCTGTAAACAGAAGGTTTAGCTCCATACAATGCTATGTTAATCTCTCTCTGTATATCATATTTAGTTATTCCAAGATTCATTGCCTTATCTTCATCTACATTTATTTCATATTGATATGTTCTATCCTTCATATCATCTCGTACATTTGTAGTCCCCGGAATTTCCCTCAAGCCGTCTTTGATATGTTCAGCTACCTCTATTAAACGATCTATATTTTTTCCTGAAACTCTAACTACTACCTTGGACCCCGGTTTTGCCATCTTAAGCAAGTTTACAGTACATTTTCCTCCGGAAATATTTTCATCTAATAACCTTTGTATATGTTCTGCAAATTCTTCATTATTTTTAAATCTCCTACTTTTTTTATCTCCAAGGTCAAACTTACATACCATCTGAGCATAATCCTGTGATGGGGTAGCCGGTGGTACAGTAATATAAAACTTTGGTACCCCGTTTCCTACAGCAACAGTATAGCCAGTTATCTCAGGTTCATTAGACAATAGTTCTACAACTTCATCAGTCAGCCTTTCTGTAGCATCCATATCCCCTGAAACTTCAGTTTCCATATCTATATAAAATACATTCTTATCAGCAAAAGGAAAAAACTCTGATGGAAGCATTGGCATTACTACTTTTATAACAATAACAAATACTATAAATACAGATATAGTAGTTACTAACTTCTTTTTTAATCCTATATTTAAGGCTTTTTTAAAAAATACTCTAACGATACCTTCTTTATCACCTTTCTTTTTGCTCTTTTTAAAGAAAACTGCAGCCATTGCCGGAATTATAAACATAGCTACTATATATGCTGCAACTATTGATATAATAAGTACTTGAGGAATTGCTTCCAAAAAATCTCCTGCTACTCCCGGAATCCCTAAAAGAGGTGAAAAAGCTGCCACCGTTGTAAGGGTAGCTGTAAATATCGGGATAGCTGACATACTTGTTCCCTTAAAGGCTGCATCCGACTTTTCTTCTCCATTATCTAACCTTACCTGAATAGTATCACTTACAACTATAGCATTATCTACAAGAATCCCTAAAGCAACAATTAGAGCTGTCAGAGATATTTGATGTATGTATATGCTCTTCAAATACATTACACCAAAAGTCATGAGTATAGAAAGAGGTACAGCCGTAGAAACTACTATAGCATTTCTCCATCCCATTCCCAAAAACACTACTATTACAACGAAAATTATACCTTCAACAAGATTTACCATAAAATCATCTACAGATTTACTTACATCATCGGGTTGATAAATAACCTCTTCAACTATTAAATCCTTTGGAAGAGTAGCTTTAACTTCATCTAGTGCCTTTCTAACTTCCTTACCTAGTAGAACTACATTTTTACTTTTTTTAAAGTATCCCGTTAAAAGAACTGCATTCTTACCATTTTGCTTATATTTTTCTACTCCTTCTTCTAATCCCATATATACATTGGCAACATCAGATAGCCTTGTAACAACTCCAGTTTCAGGAGACACAGCTATTATAGTATTTCTTATATCATCTAATGATGTATATATCCCCGGAACCTTTACCTTTATTTTCCCACTTTCTGTTTCTATATCCCCGGATGGTATTTCTATATTTTGAGCTTGAAGTATACTATACAAATCTCCCAGGGATATCCCCAATTGATTTAGTTTTGCTATATCAACATCGACCTTTACTTCTTTATCTAAGTCTCCTTCTATGTCAAACTTCGATATTCCCTCAATATCAGATAATCTATCTTTAAACTGTTCTCCAAAAGAAGCTAATTGTTCGTAGCTATAATTATCTCCTGATAGACTTATTATGATACCTGCTGTTTCTGTAAGATCTGTATCAATAATACTATCAAGAGCACCACTCGGAAGCTCACTTCTTGCATCAGCTACGGCATTCCTTACATCCTGCATTGCCTTGTCTGCATCTGTACCAGTTTCAAAGGCAACCACTACAATAGATAAACCTTCCTTAGATGTTGATTTTGCATAGTCATATCCATCCAGGTCATATAATTCATCCTCTATTTTTTTAGTTACCAAATCATTTACATCCTTTGCTGAAGCTCCTGGATATGGAGTAATAATCATAGCAAAGGGAGCTGCTACATCAGGATTCTCCTGTCTGGGTAATACATAATAGGCATAGGCTCCTAAAAATGCAATTATTGCTGCTAAAAATAGGATAACCTTCCTTTCCTCTATCAGTTTCTTTATTAAACTGTTCACTTAAGCTCCCTCCTACTCCCGGATGTTTACTTTAGAACCATCAATTAAATTTTTCATTCCACTTACAACAAGTAATTCTCCAGGATTCACTCCCTTTACCATAATCTTATCCTCATAAATTTCCTCAAGTTCAACTATTCTCTTGAAGGCTCTATCCTCTTGAACAATATATACATAGTCTTCTCCATCAGACATGATAGCTGATACAGGAATCCAAATTCCTCTTTCTTTTCCTATATCAAATTCTACCTTAGCAATTGAACCTAATCTAAAGTTTTTATCTTTTATTGTAACTTCGGCGTTGTATGTTCTTGTAGTTGCATCCGGAGCTTCAGCTATATTAGTTATTAGTCCGTTAGCTTTTTCTCCTTCAACATCTACAACAGCTTTTGTCCCAATTTTTATCTTTTTAAGATCTCTTTGAGCTATTCCCACATTTACTATCTGACTAGAGCTTCTTACACTGACAACAGGATATCCTTGAGGAACAAGTTCTCCTTCTTCGTAATAGGTATCTACTATACTTCCATCTTGATTTGCATAAATAGTTGCATCTTCAAGTAAGCTTAACTTATATTCATAATCAGTCTTTGCAGCTTCAAATTGAGATTTAGCTTGATTATATGTAGTTTCTGCTGTATCCTTTTGAAGTTTTATCTGATCATATTGGGCCTTTGATATGATTCCTTCTTTATATAACTTTTCATTTTTATAAAATAAATCTTTATAATAATTTAGTGAATCTTCAGCTTTTTTAATATTAAGTTTTGCTGTATCCAGACTTGATTTAGCAGCAGATATTTGAAAATTTAAATCCTGCATATCTAACTGAGCTAATTTATCTCCCTTCTTAACCTTGTCCCCCTTTTCTACAAAAACTTTTCCTAATTTCCCGGTAGTTTTAAAACTATACTTAACTATATCCTTAGAGTCAACTGTTCCTATATAGCTTAAGGTTACTGGATTTTCACTCTCTTGTATTTCTTTAACCTTAACTGCTCTAGCCCTTTTTACTACAGTTTCTTCAGTCTTTGAGCATGCTGCTAATGGGAAAATCATGCTCATAATTAATAAAATTGCTAAAAATCTTTTCATAAAAATTTCCCCTCTCCCATACTGGTATTATCAGAAAATTTATAATAATTTTTGACTTAACCTATTAATTTCAAAAAATTTCTATATCAAAACCTTGCCACCCCCTGAAATTCAGAGTATTTTACAGTGTTCAAACCAAACCCGAAAAACAGAAAAGGAGGCAAAAGTTTTAAATAAAGCAGTTAAAGTATTACTATTCTAAATAAAAATTCAAAAAAAAATTTACAAAAGACTTACGCCATCAAATATATAAGACTATTTTTCTCTAAATTTATTTTTCATAAAACTTTTGACACTACCTATACTTTAGATAATTTGTAGAAAATTCAAACCATTCAATGAATGAATTTTCATTCATCTATTTTGTTTTTTATAATAACTTATTATTCATTTATTTTTTAAAAAAAATTATTTTAAAGCATTTAAACAAATTTCTGTTATTCTTCCAGCTTGCTTTTCTCCAAATTTTTCTTCATTATAATTTTCATTTATATTCATTGATATATAGCTAAATGTAATAGTAAACAATACAAGCATTATTTCTTCTAATGTAGTTTTAAGATTTATTTCACCATTCTTAATTCCTATTCGTAACACATCACTTACCAATTCCCTAACTCTTTTATCATTCTCCCTTCTTTTTTTAACTTGAAAATTCTGATCAAAGACAAGGGCGCATAAAAATTTTGCAAGAATTGGATTAGTAATTGCTACACTAAATAATATATTTACAAAATTATAAATAATATCTTTTGCAGTACTTTTTTCATCCATTGTTTTACAAAATATTTCATGAAATTTTTTTAAATTGGACTCTATTAAATCCTCTATTAATTCATCTTTGCTTTCATAATGTCTATACAAATATCCAGTAGAAACTCCTGCTTTTTTTGCGATAGCTCCAATTGAAGCACCTCTATAACCATATTTGACTATTAAATCCATTGCAGCCTTTTTAATTTTCTCTATTTTTGTTGGATCTATTGGCCTAGCCATATTTTTTACCTCTTTTTAATGAACATTTATTTATTATAATATAACCTATTTACATTACAGTCAACACTTTTTTCCAAAATTTAATCTAGAGGCACAAGGCCTCCCGGGGTGTGCAACAAAAGATCAATAGGCATGTCCTCTGGAGTCATCCGATTATATCGATAAATGACATGCTCTGCGCTCCTATCTTTATTTTAAAAGACTATATTATTTCCCTATTACAACTTTACCAATTAACAGTAGTGTAAGGGGTTAAAAGGCTGTCGATAGCCAACAGCCTTTTAGTTTAATTTTTAATGAATATCAATCCTTCGCCTCTTTTGCATTCCTGTATTCTGCTTAGGCATGGTAATTTTGAGAATACCATCATTATATTCTGCCCTTATCTCATCCTCACGAACATTTTCTACCGTGAAACTTCTACGCATTTCCCCATAACGGCGTTCTCTTCGAATGTAATTATCCCTTTCCTCGTCGACAACGTCATTCCGTCTTGCCGAAATGGTAAGAATATTATTGTTGAAGTCAATCTCAATCTGGTCTTTTTTCATTCCAGGCAATTCGGCTTCTACAATATATTCATTATCGGTTTCCTTAATGTCAGCACGAAATCCTCTTCTAAACCCCCACATAGGCATCAAAGCATTGTTAAAATAGCTTTCAAACATGTCGTCATCGAAAAAGTTTCTAAAAAAATCAACTGGAGTTATGCCCCACCTATTACGACCACGTGGAGTTAAGCCTGCCATATCTACACCTCCTTAAGATTTTCTCTATTATTTTTTGAATAAAAAGATTTCATATGTCATGTAAATTTTTCCGTAACTTCATATCTCTGGCCACCCATACTACTACACCTCTTAAACTTGTTTATCTTGTTTAATTTTCCTTTTTAACTAAAACCTATAAAATAAATATTATTAATTTAAAAAATAATTTCAAAATTGCTTCATATTCTTTTTTTAGATAATATAATACTAACCTTATTTAATAATAAATTTTAGGAGAGATAACTATGGGTTATACGGCTGTTAAAGTAGATAAAAAGGAAAACATTGGAATAATAACTCTTAATCGTCCTGATCATTTAAATACCTTTAATATTCCACTTGCCACTTAAACGATGCTTTACAGGCAATGGATAAAAACGAAAAAACCCGGGTAGTGGTAGGTTTCTAAAAAACCTTGGTATTTTTATTATTATAGGAATAATTTTTAGCTCTTCGCAGGATTTTCTTGCAGTTTTACGGAATTTATATGGTTATAATAATGTAGTTATTTGAAGGTGTTATACATTGAACATAGATAAAAATGTAGTATTAAGATACTTAGGATATAACCCAGGTAAAACTAATATCAACAACTCAATGCAGGAAAAAATTGATTACTATATATCACTTGGACTAACACTGTTAGAACCGAACACCACTTACCGTATATTTAACACTGTTAATATTAACTCAACGGGTGTTGAACTGCCGGAGGCTGATTTAATACTACCCGGCAAGGATATTGTTAAGCACTTAAAACATTCTAAAAAAGTTTGCCTCGTGGCCGCCACCATAGGACCACAGTTGGAAAGTAAAGTGGCCGAATTATTTAGGCAAAAGGAATATGCCGGCGGTACCATTTTGGATGCCGTTGGCAGCGACGCAGTAGAAAAGGTGGCCGACCAGCTGCAAGATAAGCTAAAGTTTATTGCCAAAAAGCAAGGTTACCACATCACCTGGCGTTTTTGCAGCGGTTATGGGGATGTACCCCTTGAGATAAACCGTAAATTAGCAGCAGCAGTTAATGCCGAAAGTATAGGTATCAGGGTTACAAACACCAACATGTTAATACCCCGAAAAAGCATTCTTGGAATTGTTGGTTTTAATCTCAGGGAGGAAACGGCTATCCCGTTAGCTAATAAATGTAGTTACTGCAATGCTACAAATTGCCCTTATAGAAACAGGAGTGATAGTTGTGCCAAATCTAATGGAAATATTACACAGTAGGATAATAGTTTTTGACGGTGCCATGGGTACAATGTTGCAAAAACAAGGTTTGTTAAACGAAGGCTGCCCGGAATTACTGAACGTTGAACAAGCAGAAGCCATAAAAAATATTCACAGGATGTACTCCAAGGCCGGTGCGGACATCGTTGAAACCAACACCTTTGGTGGCAATAGAATAAAATTGGCAGAGTTTGGTCTGGAAAACAGGGTGGCTGAATTAAATGCCGCCGCTGTTAAAGCAGCCAAAGAAGGGGCAACAGACGGAACGTTAGTAGCCTTATCAGTGGGTCCTACAGGTAAAATGATGCAGCCCAACGGTCCCCTTTCTTTTACTGAAGCATACAAGGTATTTAAGGAACAAATTAGTGCTGGTGTAAAGGCTGGTGCTGATATTATTTGTATTGAAACAATGTCCGACCTTGGGGAAGCCAGGGCAGCGCTGTTGGCTGCTAAAGATGCTGCATCTAAAGTACCGGTTATCTGTTCCATGACTTTTCAAAGTGACGGTCGTACATTAATGGGAACAGATCCGGCAACTGCAGTAATCACACTACAGTCAATGGGAGCAGATATAGTAGGAGCTAACTGTTCCGGTGGACCGGAAGAATTACGCCAAGTTATTGCTGAAATGTACCGAGTAAGTAAAGTACCACTCTTAGTAATGCCTAATGCCGGTTTACCAGTATTAAAAGGAAATGAAACAGTCTTCCCCCTCAGTGCTCAAAAAATGGGGAGTTATGCGCCCCAATTGGTAGAGGCAGGGGCCTCCCTGGTAGGCAGCTGTTGTGGCTCCACCCCGGAATTTACCGCTGCCATTAAAGAAGCAGTTAAAAATTTGACACCCCCTGCTCCACAATACCAACCCAAAACCTATGTGACTTCGAGCACCCGTACAGTAATTTTGGGAAGCGGCCAGCCGGTACATATCATCGGTGAACGCATTAATCCCACCGGAAAAAAAGCTATGTCAGAGGAGCTTCGCCAGGGGTCACTAGCCAAAATAGTTCAGGAAGCAGTAAAGCAAGTGGAAGAAGGAGCTGCATTACTAGACGTTAACGTTGGCTTACCGGATATCGATGAACCTGCTATGTTGGTTAAGGCAGTTAATACGGTACAAAGGGTAGTCAACGTACCACTGCAAATAGATAGCACCAATCCTGAAGCTATTGAAGAGGCTTTAAAAGCATACCATGGCAAAGCACTGGTCAATTCAGTAAACGGTAAGAAAGAAAGTTTGGAAACTATCCTACCCCTCGTAAAACGTTATGGTGCCTGCGTTCTGGGATTATGCTTAGACGATTCTGGTATACCAAAGAAAGCAGAAGACAGGTTAAAAATAGCCCAAAAGATAGTAAACAAGGCTGAACAGTACGGTATACCCCGAGAAGACATTTTAATAGATTGTTTGGCACTCACTGCCAGTGCCCAGCAACAAGAAGTGCTTGAGACAATTAAAGCAGTACAGTTAGTAAAGGAACACCTGGGAGTTCCTACAGTGCTGGGGATCAGTAATGTTTCCTTTGGCTTACCTAACCGCAAGCTATTAAACCGTACTTTCCTGGCTATGGCGCTGGCCGCCGGCCTGGATGCCCCTATTTTAAACCCCCATGATACTGACATGGTCGACACTGTAAAGGCAGCCCAGGTACTAAATTGCAGGGATATAGATTCCAAAAATTATATTGCGGCATATAGCAATCAAGATAGGACTACAAAACCTGAAGTAGATACACCAAAAAATGCCGCTGACACTCTGTACCAGGCAGTAGTTAACGGGTTAAAAGATGGGGTAATACCACTCGTAGAAAAGGTTCTTTCGGAGGGGAAAACCCTAATGACTGTGGTAGATAATATACTTGTTCCGGCACTAAACGAAGTGGGAGATAAATATGAGAAAGGCGAATTCTTCTTACCCCAACTGATGCAATCTGCCGAGGTGGTCCAGCTAGCCTTCAACCGTCTACGCCAGGAATTGGATACCAACAATGTTAATAAAGGCACAATAATTTTAGCTACTGTAAAAGGCGATATCCACGACATTGGCAAAAATATAGCCAAAGTACTGTTAGAGAATTACGGTTATAATGTGGTTGACCTAGGCAAAGATGTGCCACCTGAAGTTGTGGTAGAAGCCACCCGTCAGCACCAGGCAAGGCTGGTAGGTTTAAGCTCCTTAATGACTACGACCATTCCCAACTTGAAGGAAACAATAGTACAGCTGAAAGCCGCAAACCTGGATTGCCAAGTAATGGTGGGTGGTGCAGTCCTTAATCAGCGCTATGCTGATATGATAAATGCAGATTACTATGCCAGAGACGCCCAGGAAGCAGTTAAAATAGCAAGTCAAGCCCTTTGACAGTTGTAAGTATACAGCCCGTTCATGAAAATAATGCTTAATAAGAGCCCTTGGTCTTACCATCAGGATAGGCCAAGGGCAAAATAATACCGTTCCTAATTAGACATTATCTCAACAAATTTTTTTACTAGTTTGGGATCAAATCGACTACCGGCATATTTTTTAAGTTCCTCTAAAGCTTCTTCATGACTTATCGGCTGTTTATTAAAATAACCACCAGTCATAATCTCATAAGCATGGGCAATGGCAAGAACACGTGCATTAAAGGGTATCTCTTTTTCCTTAAGGCCCTGGGGATAGCCTGAACCATCCCAATGTTCGTGATGGGCCAAAATAGCATTAGCAATGTGTGCCAGATCAGGAGATGCTAAAGCAATACGATAACCTGTTTCCGAATGTTTTTTAATAATTTCCTGGTCTTCCTGAGATAAACTATCTCCTTTCATAAAGATGTTTTTAGGTATTACAACCTTTCCAATGTCATGAAGTAAAGACAACAAAGCAAGTTCATCTAATTGGTTATCGGGTAATTCAAGGGCTCGCCCAATTTTTAATACCAGTTCCTGCAATCGACAGCAATGTTCTTTTGTTTCAATTTCCTTCAATCTGTTCTGCAGGCTGTCAATAATTGAATTTCGGATGTTTTTACTCTCAATCAATTTATTTCTATACATTCTATCTTCTGCTTCTTTTAATACTTCTTCAATTTTTTGGCGGTCACTGTTTTTCGTTGCAACGCCCAAAGACATACTAGGCTTAATAGGTTTATCCTCAGCTTCACTTAGGCCTTTCTTTATCCGAGTCGCAATTTTTATTGCTTTATCCTCATTGGTTTGGGGCAAAAGAACTATGAACTCATCCCCTCCCCACCGAGCAATAATATCTTCTTGACGACAGCTTTCTTTTAAAATATGAGCAATTTTTTTAATAATTTATCACCTTCGTAATGGCCAAAAGCATCATTGACAAGTTTTAAGCCGTTTGCATCCCCCATGATGATACTTATTGGTAGCTGCCTTTTTGTATCAAGACGTTTTAATTCTTCCCTGAAATATGCTCTATTATAAAGACCCGTTAGACTATCATGAAAACTTAAATAATTTATTTTTTCCTCTGCCTTTCTCCGTTCTGTAATGTCAATACATGCTGCAACAGCTTCTATTACACTGCCTTTTTCATCAGTCACAGGATAAATTTTATAATAGAGCCATATTTCTTTTCCCCACATTGAAGTGTATTTTCGTTCATTCTCTATAATTACATTTTCTTTAAATACTTTTTCCAAATGCCCACTAATACCTGATTCTTTTAGATTGGGTAACGTTAAAAGATTGAACTTAAGAGTTTCTTTTTTATCGGGAGACCCCAGAATTTCAAGCATATGCTTGTTAATATCAATAATATTTCCTTTAGAATCACATTTGAGAAGTCCTACCGGGCTATTTTCAAAAAGATCGCGATATCTTTTTTCATTGGTTTTTAACTGTATTTTCTTTTTTCTTTTTTCTGTAATATCCCGAGCAGTAGCAATGACCTGACAAACTTTGTTATTCATTTTTAATTTTACAAAGCACCATTTTAATAGTCTAATCTGTCCGGATTTTCCTTTTACCAGAGTTTCTGATATTATAACTTTCTCATTCCCCTCAAAAAGAGATTCAAAAGCTTCTCTGACTTTTTCTCTATCACTTGAGTTTACCAAAAAATTATTAATATGACAGCCGTTTATACCTTCGCCAAAAAATTTAGTGCCTAATTCATTTATCCAAACACATTTCCCTTCTCTATCTAACTGCATAATGACTTCAGGAACTGCATCTATTAAAGTCTTATGTTTAATTTTTTCTTCCTTGAGTTTTATAGCCATCCATAGTAACATAACTATCAACAGTATCATAACCAATGTAAGGCCTGTAATTATAAAAATTTCTGCTCTGTTTTCTTTATAAAAAAGATAAAAGCCTGCTATTTTATAGGAAGGCAGGCCTAGCCCCCGGTTAGGCAATCCCGGTGTAGGTTCTGTAAAAAAAGCCCATTCATCTCTGTCCTTAAACTTCCTTCCGTAAGATACGTCTCGCCTTTGTTTCCCAAAAACCACCTCATCTATTATAGAAGACTTATCCGAAGTAGTTAAAAAAACACCTTCTCCTTCTTTAGATAGTTTAAAACTAAGGTGCAGTGGCCCCCTTTCGGGTTTATCATCTGCCCAAAGTAATAAATATCCACCCGGCAGAATAGTTGTTTTTTCAGGATAGCCTTCAGGTATACGATATTTTAAAGGTTCATCCTGTTCATCCGAAATATAAAATCCGGCTATGTCGATAGCTTTTTCCGAAGCATTAAAAATTTCTATCCAGTCACCTGATTCACCGTATTCATCAAGAATGGTATCCCCGTTGGAAGCCATAATTTCATTAATCAATAAAGACGTTTCGCCTTTATTCTGAGCATAAAGGTATAGTGTCGGTATATGTATAAAAATTAAAAAACATAAGATTATTTTAAATAATTTGCATTTATCCATTTCTCATAAGCCTCTCGGCAAAGGATTTCAAAAATCGTTACCAGTACAAAGTTACACTTTAGATTTAGAGTTTAAGTTCAGTTTTTTTATAATAATATTTTTTATTTCATCCTTTTGGTAGTTCTCAATTAACTTACTGTCTTCGATATCATCCGGAAAGAAAACTTTTTTTATATCCATTTGGTCTACATTTATTTCTTTTTCTACTTCCTTCCACGCTTCAAGAAGTTTATGAGAAACAACTACCTCACCTTCTTTATCTGTAAAAGGAAGCATTAGTAAAATGTCGTTTCCCATTTTGAAAGTTTGATCTATTTCCCTTAATTCTTCAACTGTGCCCATATATATTTTCTCTAAATTAATGTTTATTCCCTTAAATCTATATCTAACAAAAGCCAAGGGACTTTTGGCCCTAATTGCACGATCAATTTCGTTTATAATTACATTATAAAATTTTGTTATGTCTTCTTCAAGGTTATTTCCTGTATCCTCTCCTATGTCCAAAGGTAATATTTTTCTAACACGTGATAATAACTCTTTTCCTTTAAAGGGTTTTACAATGTAATCCTTTGCGCCCATTTCAATACATTTCAATACATTTTCTTTTTTGCTTTCACCGGTAAGTATAATGACAGGAATATTAGGATATTTATAAACAATACTTTTAAATACTTCAAGCCCATGTATATCCTCTAGATAAAGATCCAGAATAATTAAATCCATATCCTTAAGGGAATAATCCCGATGAAAAGTATCATTGATAACCTGTTCACCGGTGACTGCTTCCAAAACTTCATAGCCTGCATTTTTTAAAATCTGATTTAACTGTAATCTAATTAATCCTGAATCATCGATAACTAATATTTTCTTCACTTTAATCCCAACCTTTGGATTTCTTATTTTATAGAAAATAAGTACTTAAAATCCCCCTTGTTATTTTTAAACAATTTGCCTAAATTCCCTTCTGGATTTCTTTACTTAGATAAATTTTTTTAAATTAAACAAAAAGCAGCTGTTCAGGGTGAACAACCGCTACCTTTAAGCAAATAATTATTTGACACGCTCTTCAGTCTTGTCTTCCTGCTCTTCTTTAGCTAGTTGTACACCCTCTACTGTCATGTTAACTTCTACTACTTTTAATCCAGTCATGTTGTATACAGCTTTTTGAATTTCTTTCACTACGTTTTCATATATTTTCGGAGCAGATTTACCATATTGAAGAATGACTTTAAGATCAACTGCTACTTCTTCAGAACCGACTTCCACCTTAATTCCCTTATTTAGATTTTTTAAGCTGTCAAAGATGTTGTGGTTCAGGTAACTGCACAGTTTCATGAGATTATAAAGGTCAAAAGTAAAATCCAACATAATCGCCGAGGTTTAAAATTACAGGTTTTTATTGTTTTAAATCAAATCGTAGACGAGGATTTTTTGCGTGAGTTCGGTTTAGCAGCTGAGGTAAAAAAACAAGATGTAAATTTATAAATTTAAAGCATGTCCTTTTTGATAAGATAAACTATACCAGCAAATGAAAGGAATACTGAAATTCCAATTGCAAACATAAAGCCATGTGGTGAGTTTTGAAAAGGTACAGGTACATTCATACCAAAAAAACTAGCAACCATAGTTGGTAAAGCTAAAATTATAGTAATAGCCGTTAAAAACTTCATAACTATATTTAAATTATTAGAAATTATAGAAGCAAAAGCATCCATCATACCACTTAATATATTACTATGTATGTCAGCCATCTCGATTGCCTGTTTGTTTTCTATGATCACGTCTTCTAATAAATCCTGATCTTCCTCATACATTTTTAATATCTTCCCTCTTAAAATCCTCTCCATAATAATCTCATTAGATCTAAGGGAAGTTGTAAAATAGACTAAACTCTTTTCTAAATCTAAAAGCCTGATCAGTTCTTTATTTCTCATTGATTTCTGTAGTTCACGCTCAATTTCATCGGTTCTTCTATCAATCTCACGCAAATACTTTAAATACAGCAACGCATTATAATAAAAAATTTGAAAGACAAATCTAGTTTTCTTAAAAGTTGCTAATCCCTTGACTTTATTATTTATGAAACCCTCTAACATACTTAGTTCTTCTAAACAAATAGTAACTATAAAATTCTCAGTTACTACTATCCCCAATGGAATGGTAGTATAATTTCCTATCTTATTTTCAACTACGGGCACAGCTATAATAATTAGAATTTGATTATCTTCAATTTCCATATGAGGTCTTTCTTCTTCATCAAGGGGATACTTTAAAAATTCAGGATAAATACCTGTTTGCCGGGCTACAATACCTATTTCTTCCTCTGTAGGATTAACAAGATTAATCCATGCTCCTTTTTGGAATTGGTCCACTTTAGTAATCTTATCTTCCACTGAGTTATATATGGCCAACATAAAATACACCTCTTAGAACCTTCCAGGTAATAAAAACTATATACTTTATTATTTCAATATATACAATTAATAACCTGCTTCCACTCCTTTTTAAAAAGTAAAAAATTTGTTAAATCGCATCAGTAGCAGGCTAATAATTCCACTATTAAAGTTAATTGATACCATTTACCATGATTTTCAAACCCTGGAGAATAAATGATAATTATGATAATATTAAATGTAAAGATATTTTTAAATATTATAGTTGCTATTGATATTATTAGAGAGATATAATCAGAAAAAGGGAATTTTAGTAAATAGACTCAACCCTCGTTTTGATTTTTCTTAATAATTTAATTTGTTATACCAATTTATCTAAAATAAAAAATATACAGTAAAAAATCAGCTGCCTAAATCTATAAGACAAATCATCGATGTAAAGGATAAGTAGGTAAGTAAGGAGGTCAGTTATGAGATTTGATGAATTAACCAAACAAAGACACCTGGAAACTTCACTGGCACAACTGGCCTTAATAGTTGAATCCACCTCTGATGCAATAATTGGGATGACCTTAGATGGGATTATTACTAGTTGGAATAATGGAGCAGAAAAAATATATGGATATTCCGCCACAGAAATGGTCGGCTCTTACATATTTCCTCTATTTCCATCAGAAAAAAGAATAAAGCAAATTTTTAAAGATATTTTGAAAGGTGAACTATCAACTTATTTAATGAATTAAATATACGTAAAGACGGAAAGAAGATTTATGTATGCTGTACAATATCCCCAATAAAAGATCAATTAAAAAATATTATAGGTATCTCGGCAATAGTCCGTGATGTTACTGAATACTTCCAAGCAGAAGAAGTATTAAAAAAATATCAACTTGTTTCAAATAATGCCCTTGATATTATTTTATTTGTTCGCAGCAGCGATTCACTTATTTTAGAAGCCAATCAAGCTGCTGTTAAAGCATACGGTTATGATCAAAATGAGTTACTCAAAATGAAAATGTCAGAACTTGAAATACCACCAGCAGATGAAAAAATTAAAATACAAAAGAAAAAAGCAGAACGAGAAGAAGGTGTAATCTATCAAACATATCACAGGCGAAAAGATGGTAGCACATTTCCTGTAGAAGTTAATTGCCAAGGTGGTGTAAAAGTTGGCGACGAACTAATTTTATTAAAAATCATTCGCGACATAACTGAACGTAAACTTATGGAAGAAAGATTAAACTATTTTGCCTTGCATGATACTATTACCAATTTATATAACCGAACTTATTTTGAACAAAAAATGCAAAGTTTAGAAGAAGAGCAAGCTTCCACGGTTGGTATAATTTTATGTGATTTAGATGGTTTAAAACTAGTCAATGATACTATGGGACATAATACTGGAGATAAATTACTTCAAAATGCTGCTAAAGTAATTAAAAAATCTTTTCGTGAAAATGACGTGGTTGCTCGTATCGGGGGAGATGAATTTGCCATACTCCTTCCCGACTGTAATGAAGAAGACGTCGAAAAAGCCTGCCTGCGTATAAAGGACTCTATTGAAAAATACAATGAAATGAATCCCGAACTGCCTTTGAGCTTATCTGTTGGTTTTGCTGTTAGAGATAAAACATCCATGAAAATGAGCGAACTATTTAAAGAAGCTGACAATAATATGTACCAGGAAAAACTATTGAACACAAAAAGCTCTAGAAGTACCATCATTAAAACTTTTAAAGAAATGTTAAAAACAAGGGATTTTATTATCGAAGGACATGCTGAAAGATTACAAAATTTAGTTCATGAAATAGGAAAATCCTTGGGTTTAAACGGCCCCAAAATAAATATTATGATGTTGTTGGCTGAGTTTCATGACATTGGTAAAATAGGTATTCCCGAAAACATTCTTTTAAAAAAAGCAGCTTTAACTTCCCAGGAAAGGAAAACTTTGCAAAGACACTGTGAAATAGGTCACCGCATTGCCATGGCAGTACCGAAACTCACCTCTGTAGCAGACTTAATTTTAAAACATCATGAGTGGTGGAATGGTAAGGGTTATCCTTTCGGACTTAAAGGTAAAGAAATACCATTGGAATGTAGAATCTTGGCCATTTTAGATGCTTATGATGCTATGACAAATGATCGACCCTACCGGAAAGCAATGACCATAAATGAAGCAATAGCAGAATTAAAACGTTATAGTGGCATACAGTTTGATCCTGAGATTGTAGACAAGTTTATTAAATTATTATAAGTAAAGAAAATATAAATATAGCATAACTTTATTTGGAGTGTTAGTGATTGCAAAAGTATGAATACAAGTGTGTTCTCATTTTAGGTTTTAAAAAATGGGCTAATAAAGCCCATTTTTTAAGCATTTTGTGTTTGAGTTGTTTGGTCTGGCAGTAAGATTAATTTCCCAATTCATTTAGTGATGTCTTCTGTTTTTACATTTTTCATGGGCCGCTCTCTCGAGTTCCCAACGTCTTCTCTCTGCCTTGCTAAGATTTTTAGCAACAATCTTATTCCATACATCTAACTCATATCTGGCTTGAGGCAGATAGCGCCTGTCTTTAAGAAATTCTAACTCTCTTTTAACAAATTCTTTATTTGCTTCATCCAAAAACTTACTTTTTAATAATTGTTCGTTATCCAAAATTAATTCACCATGCAATTCTATATTTCTCTCAAGTATTTCTGTAACCGCATTTACCAGACCATTTACTATTAAGTCTTCATCTATTCTCTCATTTTGTATTAGATATTTTATTCTCTCCTCTAGCATTTTAAAATCAGCTACAGCTACCTTTAAACCCAGTTTGTACCCCAGGAAGAAAATTAGCTTCCCAAAATCCTGTATTTTTGGCTGAGCACTCTCTTCCCATTCCTGAAGTGCATTTAAAAAAGCCTCTGTTTGTTTCATAAAGCTTCAATCTCCTTTTCTTAAATGCTAAACAATTGTTTATTTCGGAAAAAATAGCCGAAAACCTTCAAATTTCCATCTAAAGTTAAGGAAATATAAGTAAAAGTAATTATTAGTTTTTATAAGACCAATATTTAGATATTATGTATAAAAGAAAAATAAAAATCTGATGGAAAAGAACTAACGCCTTATCATTTTAGAAAACAAAAGTTTGGGGATAGTTAAAATTCCAACTATCCCCAAATTAATGTTTTCGTGTTGTTATTACATCTGCGGTGAAGCCGGTTCGGAAATACTGGATAAGGCTTCTCCTGCCTCGTCCTGATAAACATTCTGTACGGCCAAATCTCCCAATGCAACAATACCACAAATTTGATTATTATTGTCGACTACTGGAAGACGACGAATTTGATTCTGAGCCATTAGATTGGCTGCTTCCTGGACTGACATCTGCGGATTACCGGTAACAACATTTTTGGACATGACAGATTCAACTTTTGTCATACCTGCATCCTGCCCTTTTGCTGTTACTCTCAAAGTAATATCCCTATCAGTAATTATACCTACACACTGGCCGTTCTGTACAACAGGTACAGAACCAATATTGTACTGGCTCATAATCTGTGCTGCTTCACTAATTGTCTGCTGCGGACTGACAGTAACAATATTGCGAGTCATAATATCCCCAAGTTTATTTTGAGACATAAAATACCTCCTATTCTCTGCAATATAGCTGGTATTTTTATGTTTTCTAGTAGTTAAATTAATTATTCACTAATTATTTTTTTAATTTATTCCTGATTTTAAAAAGGTTATTAACTGTCTATAAAATTTACTATATTTGTTCATAGTAGTTACCCCTGGATACCTCTAAAAACTATAACCATGGACGACCTTTTAGTCAAAAAAATCTTTATCCATGGTTAATATAATTGGTATTCTTATATATTCTGATTGAATTCTATAGTCTTAAGTAATTTTCCGTCCTGGTCTATAAAACGAAAAACTCCCTTTTCAGGTAGATAAGACCGCTCGATACGAGCAAATTCTTCGGGATAACTAAATGCCTGGGTAACTATGACTCCTGGTGCTGGAGATATTCTTTGTAAGGTTACTGTAATGACATCACCGTTTCGAACTATTTTCTGAAAGTGAATACCATAACCACCTGTTGAAGCTTCACCTAGATATGCCCATAAAACAAGATACTTACTATAATCATTTTTTGGTGGTTTAATAGGTGTAATGGTTTTTAGTGGAGGCTTACTTAAATAGTCATCTTCTGATTGAATAACAGCAAAATCCTGATATTGGAATTCTCTTTTAAGATACCATTTGCCTTTAATTTGTTCCATTGTTACCCAACGGTTGCCATCAAATGTTTCAAAGGGAAGCTGTCTATCGCCTATATAGATGAATTTCTCATTTTTGTCCCAAACCACACTTTCCCCCATATATTCTGAAATAAATCTAAGTGGAACTAGGGTGCGCCCCTCGACTATAACGGGTGGTGTTTCTAACGTATACCGTTCATTATTAATATAGGCAATACTACAACCAATTCCAAGGGTAATACTTATGTCTCCCTTATAAATGCCAACAGTTTGAGCACTTGGACTCCACGTAACCCTGGCCCCTAATTTTTCAACCACAAAACGTACGGGTATCAATGTACGACCATCTTGAACCTTCGGTTCAACATCAAAGTTAACTTGTTTGCCATTAACTGCTACGTCTATAGCATAGACTGGAGAAGCTGTAAGAAAAAACAAAAGAAAAGCCACGATTATCCTTTTCAATAACTTTCCCCCTCTCAATATTTCTTTCAATATTAACTGACGTTAGATTTAACCTTAGGTTCCAAACATAATTCTTATTTAGAATAATACTTATTTATTAACCCAAATAAATGCGCCTTTATAAGGAAGGTAATTTTTTTTTTGAGTGATATTAAATCAGAACAAAATGAAAGGTTGTGCCTCCTGCACAACCCTTTAATATAATCATAATCATCTAACATTCCTTAGCCATGGCCGCAACAATATCTGCTCGACTGATAATACCTACTACACTACCATTAGCATAAACTGGTACCCTTTTTATCTTTTTTTCATTTAAAATGGAAGCAACCTTTTCAACCGGTGTATTAACATCTACACCCACAATTTCGGTATTCATAATATCCCTTACACAATTTCCATTTTTCAAGCCAATCAGGTCAGCCTCACTAACCATACCAACCACGTTATTACTTTCATCGTACACAGGAACACCACTAATATGGTTATCCGCAAGTAACTTAGTTAACTCATAAATCTTGGCATTAGCATTAATCATGATTAAATTGGTACTCATGATATCCTTTGCTATCATATAATTGCCCCTCCTTTTATCCCCATGTAATTAATCCACTTAAGTAAGGGTGAGCCAAATCCTCATGATAGGGTTTAATTCTTAAGTTATATCCCTGCCGACCTGATTTATCACAAGGAATTGTCCCAGTATAAACATACCTACCCTCGCCTTGAGGCTGGTAAGAATACATTTTTACTGTATTCCCTTTGATAATATTTCCATCATCAACCATTCCATAGTAAATTTCTACATTGACGTCCTCCGGTTTCAGTAAGCCAAGATAAATTTCCGCTCTAACAGGTATATTATTCCCTACTTCGAGTTCCTTTTCCCGGTTATCTTCTATCTTTTCTATCTTAACCTGGGACCAATTAGCATACATTTTATCCTTCCAAGCTGCCAAAGCTTTAGCTTTTTCTTGGTTATTAGCCTCTAGTTTTTGATAAAGTTGACTTGCAGGAGCATACAACTTATCAATGTATTCATTTAGCATCCGATGGGTATTAAAAGTTGGTGCGAAGGTCTTAATTGATTTCCTCATCATTTTTAGCCAACTTTTAGGTAAACCATTGTCATCACGGTCATAAAAAAGCGGAATTATCTTGTCTTCCAGCAAGTTATACAGGTATTGGGCTTCAATATGGTCCTGGTAATCTAAATCATTATAAATCTCACCATTACCAATAGCCCAGCCTAATTCTGGACTATAAGCCTCTGCCCACCAGCCATCTAGGGTAGAAACATGAAGTGCCCCATTTATAACCGCTTTCATCCCACTTGTAGCACTGGCTTCAAGGGGGCGGCGTGGGTTAGCCAACCATACATCAACCCCTTGAATCATATGGCGAGCGGCATTTATGTCATAATCCTCGATAAAGAATATTTTGGACTGAAATTCAAACTGGCGGCTATAATTTATAATTTGTTGAATTAACTTTTTACCATTGTCATCTCTTGGATGGGCTTTTCCTGCAAATACAAACTGAACCGGCCGTTTAGAATTTCGCAGTATGCCAGCTAAACGTTCCATATCATAGAAAAGTAAATTAGGTCGCTTGTATGTTGCAAAACGGCGAGCAAAACCGATGGTCAAAGCTTTAGGATCAAGTCTTCCGGCAGCTGTAATTTCTGCTCGATCTGCAGCTGTTACTTCAGACTGATTGGTTAATCTTTCTTGAACAAATCTTAATAAATCTTCTCTTTGTTTTTCATGGGCCATCCATAATTCTTCATCAGGTATCTCATCTAAACCATCCCAGCTTTTTTCATTAGAGGCATTTTCTCTCCAATCAGAACCAAGATACTTCTCATATAAAGCCGCCATCCTACCCCCAATCCAAGTAGGAACATGTATGCCGTTGGTAATGGAGGTTATTGGTGTTTCTTCTAATGGAAGTTCCGGCCAAAGCCCTTGCCACATCCGACGGGCAGTTTGACCATGAAGTTTACTTACTCCATTGGCCCATGATGAAAGGCGAAGAGCCAATACTGCCATATTAAACTCTTCCTGTTGATTATAGGGATCCTGTCTTCCTAAGGATAAAAATTCGTTGCGAGAAAGCCCTAATGATTGGTAATAGTGTGTTAAATACTTATCTATCAGGTAAATTGGAAATACATCTATGCCTGCTGGTACTGGTGTATGAGTAGTGAAAATATTACCACTGGATGCCAATTCCCGGGCTGATGCAAAATCAAGATTATATTTTTCCCTTAACTGCTTAATACGTTCCAGCCCTAAGAATGCAGAATGACCTTCATTTAAGTGACATATGGTCTCTTCAATACCCAAGGCTTCAAGGGCCCTCATGCCACCAATACCCAAGACTATTTCCTGCTGAATACGCTTTTCTTTATCGCCCCCATATAGTACATCGGTAATACTTTTATCAGCTTCATTATTTTCAGGACAATTAGTATCTAAAAGATAAAGAGTAATTCTACCAACCTTGACACGCCAGATTTGAACTGTAACTAGGCGTTCAGGAAAATTTAACTTAATGGTTTTTGGACTACCATCATCATTTGTTACCAATTTTAATGGAAGGTCATAAAAATTATAGTCAGGGTATATCTCTTGTTGCCAGCCGTGTTTATCAAGACGTTGATGAAAATAACCTTGTTTATATAAAAGCCCTACACCAACCAGGGGTAAGTTTAAATCACTTGCTGACTTTAAATGATCACCTGCAAGAATACCAAGTCCACCAGAATACATGGGTAAAGCCTGGGCTAAACCAAACTCAGCAGAAAAATAAGCAATTACTGTATCTTTAGCCAAACCATACTTGGATAAAGATATAGTTTCTTTGTGATGAAATTGATATTTATCCCAAATCCAATTTAATTGACCTACATACTTATCATTCGCTGCCACATCCTTTAACCTTTTATCTGGTATCTGGCGCAGCAACATTACAGGATTATGTCCACATTTTTCCCAGAGAACAGGGTCTAAATCACAAAAAAGAGCCTCTGTTTCCAGGTTATCATGCCAATATAGGTCATAGCCCAGAACTCTAAGAGGTTGTAAAACTTCCGGTAATCGCGGTTGAACAAAAAAGATATGAGCTGGATGCATTATTTTCTCTCCTTTTAACTGGCTGTCATATAATCTTTCCGCGTTTTAGTTTCCTGGTAAAGCGAGAGAGTTTGGCAGGCTACGGCTTCCCAGGTAAATTCCTTCATAACTTTCTCTTGACCGTAAATGCTTAATTTTTCTGCCAAAATAGGATCCTGGAAAATACTAACCAAGCAACGTGTCAAGTCTTCCACATTTCCAGGCTCAAAAAACAATCCGCTCAAACCATCTTCAACAAAATCAGCAAATCCTCCCGTACGGGAAACAATAACTGGTAAGCCAGCAGCCATGGCCTCTAAAGCAACAATTCCAAAAGGTTCATAAAGACTGGGGAAAACAGCCATACAACTACGAGCTAAAAGTTGATTGCGCTCTCCTTCTGAAACAAAACCCGTAAACTGAACCAGATTATTAATACCTAAACTGTTAACTAAATTTTTCAGTTCCTTGCCATAAGGGCCATCACCCGCAATCGTAAGACGTGCTTCGGGATAAAAGCTAACAAGTCTGGAAAAGGCCTCAATTAAAGTTTGGACTCCTTTTTCTATTACCAGACGTCCTACAAAAAGGATATTATGATTATTATTTGTCCTGGTTATATCATCTATTGGTCGAACTGCATTAGGAATAACCTTGACCTTAGACAGAGCAGGCTTAAAAAGACGCTCAACTTCTTCCTTCATATAGCGACTACAACAAATTACTTTTTCAGCTTTATTCACCAATTCCTGCTCTATATGGTGTATAGCCTTATTTGTTTCATTATGAAGACCTTTATTACGTCCATATTCTGTGGCATGGATTGTAGCAATAAGTGGTAAGTTAAACGCTTTTTTTAGTTCTTGGGCAGCATAAGCTACAAGCCAATCATGAGCATGGATAATTATTTGATTTGATTGACAGAAAGTAATTAGTTTCCGCCCGAATTCAGTCATTACAAGGTTTAATTGTAAAATCCAGGACAGAAAATCAATTTCCTTCTCGGGTTGCTGGTAAGTTGCTAAATAATGAATACCAACGCCTTTTTCCACTTTGGAGAAAGACCTTTCGCCAGGAGCTAAAGTTATGACATGAACATCAACCCCTTGCCGTACCAAGGCCTCCGAAAGGTCACGAACATGAATACCCAATCCACCAACATGTTTAGGGGGAAATTCCCAACTTAGCATAATAACTGTTGGTTTATTTTTATTAATACCCGTCAATTTTACAGGTGTTTTTCTATTTGCGCCAAAAACGCGAAAATCAATTTGTGGAAAAATCTTATTCTCGGTTTCTAACTCTGATATTAAATCGTTTTTAAGGGTTTTATTTAGATAATCTTTCACTATCTTATTAAAATTATCCAAGTGGCCCTGAAAACGTTTCTTAGCATAATCTACAGTAGTTTGACTATTAAGAATAAAGGGCCAGTCACTACTCTGGGCCAGTAATAGCTCTCTACATGCTTGATTTAATGCCCGCTCTTCTAAGGGAGTAGGAGACAGGCAGCTTTCTGCTAAATCAACCATTATCTTTTCTGAACGATGTAGGTGAGTATACATCCAGTCATTTGTGGAATTTAACCAAACTCGATTATAGCCGCCTTCCCCCCAACTGGAAAAACTTAAACTTACCTCTTCTTTAGGCTGATTTTCTTCAAGATAGTCTGATAGAATTGTTAATCCAACTTTAGACGTTTTTTGGGCAGCTATTCGCATAACCTCTTCTAACCAGTCAGGTCCCTCAAACCACCAATGTCCAAATAATTCCGCATCATAGGGTGCAACCACAATGGGCTTCTCTGGAACAATTTTAGACCAATGGGCCAACTGGTGTTCTCGATTAAAAATAAAGTTACTAGCATGTTCTTTTGCTTTAGCTAGAGCTGCATCCCAATCATATGGCTCTTTATAATCAGTTTTACCCGTAATACGATAATATTTAAGACCAGTGTCGCCTCTAATTCCACCAACAAGATAAGGTTTCAGATAAGCAAAATCTAAGTCATAACCAATATCTCGGTAAAACTCTCTATATGAGAAATCACCTGGATAACCCTCTGTACGGCTCCATACCTGGTGTGAAGTCTCCCAATCTCTTCCGAAAACTGAAACCTTACTATTCTTAATCTTAGCAGGAGCATAAACAGCTCCCTTTGGTTTAGGTTTTGCTTGTAACAAACCATGAGTAGATGTGACAAAGTATTTAATTCCTTCTCCCTCTAAAATCTTTTCAACACCCGGGGTATAACCACACTCTGGTAACCACATCCCTATTGGAAGCTCTCCAAAAACTTCACCAAATAAATCTAAAGCCACCTGCACCTGAGCTTTCCAAGCTTCCTTGTTTAACATTAAAGGTAAATATCCGTGGGTAGCACATGTTGTTATTATCTCTAAAAATCCCTGCTTTTTAAGGCGTTTCAGTGGGGCAAGTAAATCCCCCTGATAATCATTAAAATAATCATGAATTTCTTCGAACCTTTGGTGATAACGACTTACCACGGGATAAAATAAAGGGTCATCAAAAGTCCGTCCCCTTTCCCGTTCAGCAAGTTCCCTCAGGTTATTCAAATAGCGACCATAACGTTCGTTTAGCCTCGGATCCATTAGCATACTTATTAATGTAGGTGATAAAGATAAGTTAAGTTTAAAATCTACCCCTTCTTTTGCTAACCGTTCCCAACTTATAATAAGAGGTAAATATGTCTCAGTAATCGCTTCATATAACCATTTTTCTTCAAGACTTATGTATGATTCCATGTTACGGACAAAGGGTAAATGAGCATGTAAAAGTAAGGCAACATAACCCAACTTATTATCTTCTTTATTTTGCATAATCATAATAAAACGACTCCTTTAGGACCAGCTAAAATTACTGAAAGGTTGTTGATTATCAGAAATTATCCATTCAAATATCGGCATCAAATCTTCGCTAGGTTTAGACTCATCATCTCTTTCTAAGGGTTGCATATTAATTTCTTGAGTACGATAAAGCAATACAAACTTTCCATCAGGAGCTTTTGCTCCCAATTCAACATAATAGTTATTTTTATTTTCCAGGTTGCCAAAATAACAACCACCATACTCTAAATCATTTATATCTATTTTTTTCTCTAGTAATGTTTTGTTATCTCTCATTAAGCGGATTGCTAAAGTCATATTAGGATGGACATAACTCAAAAAATCTTTTAAGGTATCTAACCTCCCCGGTGTAAAGTCCCAATAGACATAAAGACAATGTAAGTCTTGTGGCAAACAAACTAAAGCATTCTGTTGATAATTGAAAAACATATTAGGGTCAACTTCCTCTCTTAAATAGTACCCAATGCAATATGTATTACTATTACTTTAATAGTAATTTTTGTAAAATATAGCTAATTCTAACTTATATCATATATATAAAATATAGCTAATTCTAACTTATATCATATATATAAGATATAGTCAATCATTATAAATTAATTTTTTGTTAAATTTTGGTATACCTCCTAGTTAATACAAATAAAATTCTCCTCTATACTTATTCTGATATCTTTCATAAAAGAACTGGTATATAAAATAAACATTTCTATGTAGGTAAGTTTATGTAAGATGATAATTTATAAGATAAAAGGCAAGGCTAATATTGGACTTTTGGCATAAAATTTAGAATAGCCAATTCATTAAGGAGGAATTAGGTTTGTTTTACCACCAACCTACGCTACGTTTCTGTCAGCCTTTAGCCCCCAACAAACTTCTATTACGCCTTAAGACTCTTTATCGCGACAAACAAACCTGTCAGGTTATATATGAGGATAAATCCCTTAAGACAGCTCCAATGTATTTATACGCTCGCACTCCCCATTATTTTTACTATCAAACTGAGATCGAGCTATCTAAGCCTTGGCAATGCCGTTATTTTTTCAAAATACAAGAAAATAAGAACTCATCATATCTTTTGAAATCCACATATAGCAAAACCAGTCAGCCGTTTTCTTATAAGTGGTCTTCTGAGGATATCTTCAACACCCCAGACTGGATTTATGATGCTATCTTTTACCAAATATTCCCTGATCGTTTTTATAACGGTAATCCAAAAAATGACCCCCCCGGAACTCAATCCTGGGGTGAAAAACCTACTTTTGATAATTTTTTTGGTGGTGACCTTGAGGGTATTGAAGCCAAAATACCCTATTTAAAATATCTAGGAGTTAATGCACTATGGCTAAACCCTATATTTGCTTCACCTTCTAATCATCGATACAATACTAGTGATTACATGAAAATAGATCCGGCTTTAGGGGATAAATCAACTTTACGACACCTGGTAAATTCCCTAAAGTCAGCAAATATGCATATAATCTTAGATGGGGTTTTTAACCACACTGGAACAGACTTTTTTGCTTTTAAAGATGCAGTTTTAAATGGAGCCAACTCACGCTATAAGGACTGGTACTATTTTCGTGAATTCCCCGTCAGAAGTTCACCACACGCTAACTATGAATGTTGGTGGAACATTCCAAGCTTACCCAAGCTAAAAGCCACAAATCCTGAGGTACGTAAGTACCTGCTTTCAGTAGGAACATACTGGCTACGAGAAGCCGGAATAGATGGTTGGCGTTTAGATGTTCCTAACGAAATAGAACCAACTTTCTGGGTTGAATTTCGCCAAGAAGTTAAAGAAACTAACCCTGAAGCCTACATCGTCGGTGAAATTTGGCATGATGCCCGATTCTGGCTTAAAGGGAAACACTTTGACGCTGTTATGAATTACTTATTCAGGGACCTGGTACTAAACTATTTTGCTCGTCGACGTTTCCCTATATCCACCCTGGATTTCCTATTAGGCTTAATTCGTCTTCGTTATCCTGAAGCCGCTAATTTTGCTATGCTAAACCTAATGGGTAGTCATGATACCGCTAGAATAATTACTGCCTTCCAGGAAGGTTTATCAGGTATTAATGGTCACTCGGGTAGTTATGAGGAAGCTATTATTCACCTTAGACCCGCATTGATTCTACAATTTACCTATCAAGGGGCTCCCATGATATACTATGGAGATGAAGTGGGAATGACAGGTGGAGCCGATCCTGACTGTAGGCGCACCATGCCATGGAACTCAGAAGTATGGAACAAAGAAATCCACGCTTTATATAGGCGTTTAACTAGCCTAAGAAATAATCTAAAACCACTTAGGCAGGGTTATTTTCAGCCTTTAGCAACTGATGACAACGCTGAAGTTTACACGTATGCTCGTCGTTTAGATGACGAAAAAATCATCATTGCTTTAAATGCCAGCGATTATCCTCAAACCGCTACAATAGAAGCAAAAGAACTAGATATAGAGGAAGGTTGTTCTTTACATGATGGGCTTAATAACCGGAATTTTGAAGTTAAGGAAGGAAAAATCCAAATTCCACTGGAAGCAAATTATGGGGCAATATTATATAGACTAAAATAATAGGAGAATTATTTGTTTAATAAATAAAGGATTAATCCCAAAAAATTATCCCGTATCACTACTAAAGTGGTACGGGATTAACTGTTTTTGACGCTCATTTCAATGTAAAAGTAGAACTAGTTTTAGTGTATTTTGGACATGCACCAACCTTTTTCAGTGTAGCAAATTCTTTTGTGATAAAGCTCTAACTATTACGGAAACAATTTCTGCTCGGGTCGCTTTTTGTTGCGGTCGAATGGTGTTATCCTGATATCCCGCTAAAATTTTGTGTCCAACCACCGTTTTAATGAATTCTAATGCCCAGGAAGATATATTTTCTTGATCTGCAAATGTTTTATATGTTTTAACCGGTTCAAGTTTTAATGCATTAACTAAGATGGCAGCCATTTGTTCACGGGTCAGTGGATCATCGGCCCCAAAATACTGATTATTATATCCATTAATGATCCCGTGGGCATATGCTGTGGCAATGGCTTCCCTTGCCCAATGATCCTTTGTATCTTTAAATATTTTTCCTGTTTTCTTTTCTAAATTTAGTGCTCGTACCAATATGGAAATATACTCTGCCCTGGTTATTTCTTTTTCCGGTTGAAAAGTACCGTCCGGATATCCACCGATGTATCCTAAACTGGCTAACGTATTAATATCTTTTTCTGCCCAGTGACCAGAAATATCTGTAAAGCCTAAGGTAGCCTTTTCTTTTTCTGTTGTGACTACAGCGAGTTTGTTATAGTCAGGTTTTACTTCTTGATTGTAATGGTGACTCCTGTTACTTCCACTACTCTTACTTCTTCTGTTGTTACTATTATCGTCACTCTCTTCGTTTCCAATATCATCATTCTCTTCGTTTACAACATCAACGATTCTATCCTTGTTGCTTTCGCCTGTAGATTTATCTTTATGGGTAATCGTGACCATGGCAGGTTCACTGGTATTTCCCGCTATATCTATAGCCGTTACCATTAAGATATTACTTTGATTGGGCTTCAAAGAAATTTCAATACTGAATTGTCCCGTATGGGCATCTGCTTGCCCGGTTAGTGTTTCCGTTCCTCCATAAATGGTTATTTTGGCCCCTTTTTCAGCCGTTCCGGAAATTTGAACCGTTTCAGTAGACACGGTTTGATCCTCTACAGATAGAACAGGACTATCCGGTGCTGTATTGTCGAGGTTAAACCTATTAGATGTAATCTCTGCAGTATTTCCTAACTCATCAGTTGCTCGAATATACAAATAATAAATTCCCGTCACACCATCTATAGTAATCTTATCTCCACTAACAAAAGGTAACCATGTTCCGCCTGCAGGGAAATCACTGCTTTGTGACCACTGGTACTCACTACTTACTATTTTACTTATATCCGTCAACGTTACCGTTATAGAGTGGGTTTGTTTTTCTGTGCTATCCCCTTCTACACTTAAATTTACCTGGGGTGGCGCATTATCCAGATGAAACCCATTAGATGTAGTTTCCACAATATTTCCTGCTTCATCAATTGCTCGAAAATGTAAGTAATAGGTTCCGGTCTCACCGTCTAAAGTAATCGTATCTCCACTGGTAAGCGATGTCCACGTACCACCTTTGGGGAAATCACTACCAGTTGTCCATTGGTATTCACAACTAACTAGTTCGTTTGCATCTGTTACCATTACCGTTGTGGAATGGCTTTTCTTTGCTGTAGTACTACCCTCTAAACTTAAGCTAACTTCCGGTTTTGTCACATCTTTTATAACTGTTAAAAGATTAGGGGCAGATTTATAGCCAAAACTATCTTCCGCCCAGACCCAAAGCTTATATTGTTCATTTTCTTTATACACTACTTCATTTACAGAAAGACTAAACTCTTCCCCATTACTAATATTAGTCTGTACTATTTCATTTTCTATGACAGGTTGATTATTATAAAGTGCTGTATACTTGACTAAAAAACATTCATTATTACTGTTATAGACTTTCCCCTGCACTGAGTCATATCCAGGTTGATTAGATACATAGAATGTTTGTTTTCCATCAAAATCTAATCTAGCCCCGTTTTTTAAGTAAGGATAGGTTAACCCTTCCATAATTGCCCAAGTATCCTCAAAATCCCATCCTGAGAATGTAACTTGTTGTTTCATTTCTGTAGTGGTTTTTCCTTCACCACCAGCACTCGTTACTTGTCCGGAAATATTAATATCCCAATAAGAATTGCTTATATTTCTAATTGCTTCATTGTAGCCAACCAATCCACCAACACAATTATTACAAATTACATTTCCGGTAGCATAAGAATTATTAATATTACTCCCTACAGTAATATAACCGACCAAACCACCTATAACCTGATTTCCAGTTACAGTCCCGGCAGCAAAAGAATTCATTATACTGCCAGATTCGTTATATCCGACTAAACCACCAACATCATTATTCCCGGTTACCGACCCCGTCGCAAAAGAATCTCTTATAGTACTATTGTTATTTTTACCTATTAAACCACCGGCCATATATTCCTTTGCTGTTACATTTGCCAAAGAAAAAGAACTGCTTATATTACCAGAAAAGTTACTCCCCACCAGTCCTCCTACATAACTTTTTCCTGAAACACTGCCTGTTATATAGCAATTTTCGATTTTAGAGTTCTTACTATAACCAACCAAGCCACCAACATAGTCATAGCCGTTTATCTTTAAGTTTTCTAACTTAATATTTTTAATGGTAGCCCCATCTATATAGCCAAATAAACCAATATAATTATCCTTGCTACCTGGTCTATTTATTGTTAATCCTTTTATAACCTTACCGTTCCCGTCAAATACACCTTTAAATGGCTGATCGCTGTTTGTTCCTATAGGCTCCCAACCATTGCCTTCGTTATATCCGGCTCCCCCTTCGCTAAGATAACCAGTTAAATCAATGTCATTTAAGAGCTTATAATAATAAACAGCTCCTGCGACAGTATGTTCACGGATGTAATTAAAATCCTCCGGTTTTTTAACTAGAAAAGGATTAGCCTCTGTCCCGTCTCCTTCCAACCCGGCTGCTATAGCTGGTTCGGTTCCCGGAAAAAGTAACAAAAATGATACAACAGACAAAAGTGCTAAAAACACACTCATTGAAAAAACAAATTCAATTTTAACTCTTTTCATATCCTACTCTCCCATATAGACCTTTTTCTTTCCCTTGATGTTCTTAGGATTTGTAGGTTGTTTTGCCATTTGTTGACTTTTAGCATGTGTTTATATTACAAAATTTTGCATCATTGGTAAAGGTAAAAATGAGATTTGGTGTCGGAAATTATTGAAATATGTAACACAAAAAAGAGGATAAATAATCGTAGAAGACTACGAAATTTATCCTCCGTTGGTTTGAAAATCATGTTATTTATATGATTTTAGATTTTACTCTTTACCACGCCAACCGTGCCGACAACGGCCTCTTCCAGGACGGTTTTTAGGATAAACTAAATCTGCACTACCGCAGCTAGGGCAAGCTTCTCCCTGTTGTTCTTGCTGCCACTCATTACCACATTTACGACAAAAAACCTTCTGATTAGCTAATTGATAACATCCACCTGATATACTTATAGCTTTACCGGAAATTAAAGCATCTGCAATTTTATAGCGAGCTGAATTTAATATACGGAAAAAAGTCGGACGAGAAACACCCATTCTATTAGCACACTCTTCTTGTTCTAAACCTTCAATATCCTTTAAGCGAACGGCTTCTAGTTCTTCTATCGCTAAGTTGACTTCTTCCAATTGAACCAAAGGTACACCTGCTGGTTTAAAATAGTTGACACCCGGCATAAATTCAACGCGCCGAAATTTGGTTGGTCTCGGCATTCTTTCTCCCTCATTCTTATTTTTTTATTATTTATCATAACCGTTTTTATGTCTTCTAGCAACACACAAATGCGTAAATTACATCTATTTGTTGGGAGTTTTATTATCTGTTTCATAATAAAAAGGCAAATTATAAAACCAATCTGGATCATCTTTAATACTTGCACCATGTTCTTTATAACTTTTAAGAGTTTTAACCCCTCCAGTGACAAGACAAATTAATTCACTATCATCTTCATTACCAATAAAACTGTCCAGTAACATTTGTTCATGGTTTCCTCTTAAAGCAATTACATTTTGGCCATATTTACCATCAAAATTAATTAAATCCAGGAGTAGATTTAATTAATTAATACATCCATGAATATCACCCACTACAAAATTTTTCATCTTATCACCCTGTATCGGTAATATTCTAATAGTTCAGGTTAGTAATTATAATATAAAACTGTTTTTATTGTTCCAATATACTTTTATACTATATTTTAGGAAATGCGACATATTTTTAAGATTATCTGAAAATATTGGAACCTAAAGAAGGAAAATACTTCTAAAGGTCGAATCTTTCCAAAAAAAATAAAATTCATGGCGAATATTTATACATCAAGATATATAATCCACTGGAGGAGTAGAAAAATGGCACAAGATAGTATTACCATTAAAGGAACACGGGGCGGTTTACTGATCTTATTAGACGCTAGTAAGGATTTTAATGAATTAAAAAATAATTTAATAAATAAATTTACTACTGCAAAAGGATTTTTTAAGGGTGCTCCCTTTGCCCTTGTCCCGACCTCCCCTTTGAGTCTTCAAGAAACAGCTGAATTAAAATCTATATGTGAAAAGCACGGACTTGTTCCCAGCTCTAATATTGCTATGCCCATTAAACGTACTAAGAAAGTTCATAAAATAGCTTCAACTGAACCAAGTTTAGCTCAAGAGAACAACGAACAAACACTTTTAAGAGAAGGTACTTTACGAAATGGCCATGAACTAGTTTATGACGGTAACGTTATGTTTCTAGGAGACATTCATTTAGGAGCAACCATTAAGGCCAGCGGTAATATCTTAATTATGGGAACCCTAAAAGGTAAAGCTCATGCTGGAATTAAAGGTAAAAAAGATGCCGTCATTGTAGCCTATAAATTTGAACCTCAATTAATAAGTATTGCTGGAATAGTAGCCTGTTCTCCAAATCAAAAAAGTGAACCATTCCCGGAAATTGCTAAGCTTATTAATGAAAAAATCATAGTAGAACCATATATGAGCAAAGTTTCACGGAATACAAGTTTTATTTATTCCAAATCTTCACGACGCATTGTATAAGCAGGTGTCATTGTAGGTGTATATGCATTATAAGGGGCAAATGGAAATAGCTGTCCAAAACCTTTTAATAAACTTTCCATATTTTTAACTAATTCCTCTAACATATCAAAAGGTGCTGCAAAAATAAGCTCATCCTTTTGGGTACCTCCGTAAGTTCGATCACCGACACATGGAAACCCAATGATGGGCTTTTTCTCTTTTAAAACAAAACCTATGGAAGAACATAAAGCTGCCTCAGCAACAGTATCAGCCTTAACCGGTTCTCCTGTCTCATGCAAACAACAATGAATTAAGCGAGTCGTCTGAGCTGGGTTAGCATACATAACCACCACGTCTGGCTTTTCATTTTTATAGGACTCTAAGGGAGCAATATAAATTCCATCGTAAATTTTACCTTCATCACCCAATTTGAAAGTATTAGCTATAAATTTCTTACCGGCCTCTACATTTGCTACATATCTACCTAAAGGAGCCTGTCCGTTTTTAAAGCGTTCAGGGGTTTTTATAAGTCCAGTGCAAGCAGCTCCTATTGCACATACCATGGATTCTGGAATACCTGAAACAGCCCTTCCCTGGTGACGTGCTGCTGAAACCAATTGGCAAATATTAACCTTTATATCACCAGGAGAAATAGGTAAGGCTTCTTTATCTTTATAGAGCTTGATTCCTAATACACCTGTATCTAAGTGCAAAACCTCAGTTAACCTTTTAGTCATAAAGGCCGTATTGATGCTACTCATTGGTTTCTCCCCTTAATTTTCATTTATTTCTTTTTAAACACCTAACTCGTAACTTTCCGTTATAAGACTAGGTGCGCTACTTCCAAGGAGTGCGCACCTAAAATCAATTACCCTCTACCTGGCTTAAATTGTTACTAGGAAAATTACTGTTAGGGAAAAGGATAATAACTACCATGAGCCGTTTTTAAAATATCAAAGTCAACTAAAGTATTGCCTGCATACCGATCCTCTAAGAATTTTTTGGCAACCTGTGGGAACATAGCATAAGAAAGTAAATCTTCTTCCTTCTGTACATAGGAACCTATCTCACGATTGGCTTTAGGCAATTCAGGCTCTAATAAATCTGCCGGCCGGCAGGTAATGGGTTCTTCATCACCGATGATTTTCTTGCGAACTTCTTCGTTAACTTTCCCTGGAGGCTGGCCATAATAGCCTCTTAAGTAATTCTTAACCTCCTTAGATACCAACTTATACCGTTCTCCAGCTAAAACATTTAAAACAGCCTGAGCTCCAACGATCTGACTCGAAGGTGTTACAAGAGGTGGATAACCCAAATCGGCTCTTACACGTGGCACCTCATCTAAAACTTCTGGTAAACGATCAAGAGCGTTTTGCTGAGATAGTTGAGACATAAAGTTAGAAATCATTCCACCTGGGACTTGGTACTGTAAAACATTTGCATCAACAATACCTTTACTTAAGTCAAACTCTTTATATTGTGCACGAACATCTTTAAAATAACTTGCGAATCCATTTAAGTCTTCTAACTTAATACCTGTTGGAAAATCGGTCTCATTTAGAGTTGCTACCATTGTTTCGGTGGCCGGTTGAGATGTACCTAAAGCTAATGGAGACATAGCTGTATCAATAATATCAGCTCCAGCCTCGATGGCTTTTAAATAAGTCATTGCAGCCATACCACTGGTATAGTGGCAGTGAATCTGGATAGGAATATCTAATTTAGCCTTTATCTTCTTTACCAAGCGATACGCTGCAGCTGGTGATAAAAGACCAGCCATATCCTTGATACAGAGTGAGTCAGCGCCTAATTCAACCAGCTTCTTAGCCAAGTCTAAATAGTAACCATCATTAAAAACAGGTCCGATGGTATAACTGATAGCTGCCTGAGCATGGCCTCCGGCTTCCTTAGTTACTTTTATAGCCAATTCCATATTGCGAACATCATTTAAGGCATCAAAAATACGCAGGATATCAATTCCGTTTCTTACACAGGCCTTAACAAATTCGGTAACAACATCATCAGCATAATGTCGATATCCTAAAAGGTTTTGACCGCGAAGGAGCATCTGCAGCTTGGTATTGGGCATGGCCTTTCGTAAAGTCCTCAAACGTTCCCAGGGATCCTCATTAAGGAAACGCATACAGGTATCAAAAGTAGCACCACCCCAAACCTCCAGGGAATGGAACCCTACAGAATCGAGTTTTTCTGCAATTGGTAACATATGCTCTATTTTCATCCTGGTAGCCAATAACGACTGATGACCATCCCTTAGAGTTGTATCTGTTATTTTTGTTTCCCTAATCAATATGGCCGTCACCTCTTTTAAACAATATCTTTTGTCCGAACCTTTACCCGACCAGCAAAATTCACTTAATTTACCCCCTCTTCAGTTACTACCATGGGGGAGATGTTTATGATTATAGTAGTTTTAGCTTTTTATAAGACCCTTGTATGGCCACGGTAGACCAAGCCACGAACAACATCAACTGTTACTACCATGCCATCAACTAGCTTTTTAGTAGCTTCCTTTGCTTCAACAATAACCGGGACACCTAAACTCAAGCTAGATACAGCAGCATGTGAATTTAAACCTTCTACTTCGCTTATCACTGCTGCTGCTCGCTCCATAGCTGGTAAATACTCTGGCCCTGTAGTTTTAGTTACCATGATGTCGCCTTTTTTGACTTTTATATTGGCTTCTTCCGCATTATTTACTACACAAACCGGTCCACTAGTCACATCCTTACCAATACCTCGACCTTGAACTAAAATCTCACCAATAATATGGACTTTTAAGAGATTGGTAGACCCTGGTATATTAGCTGGCACCCCAGCAGTTATTACAACCAAATCACCCTGTTTTACCTTTTTAGCTAAAACCGCTGCTGCTACAGCTTCATTAACCATTTCATCTGTACCATTTGTTGGTTTTACAAGTAGAGGCTCTACTCCCCAAACTAAGGTAAGTTGGTTTAAAACCTTTTCATTAGAACTAGTAGCAATAATAGGAGCTTCAGGTCTATACTTGGCAACCCTGCGGGCTGTAGAACCGGAAGCAGTTGGGGTAATAATTGCAGCAGCACCAAGCTCATGGGCAATACTACAACTGGCATAACTAATGGCATCTGTTGGGGATTGTGTATCATCCAGTCTTTTTTTATTTATAAGGTGATTTTCATACTTTAACTCTTTTTCCGTCTCGGAAGCAATTCTTGCCATCATAACTACTGACCTAACGGGATAGCGACCCATGGCCGTTTCACCAGAAAGCATAATCGCATCTGTACCATCGAATATGGCATTGGCCACGTCACTTGCTTCAGCCCTTGTCGGTCTTGGATTATGTATCATAGAGTTTAGCATTTGGGTAGCCGTTATTACAGGTTTACCAGCACGGTTACAAGCCTGAATAATTTTCTTTTGGAATAAAGGAACCTTTTCAACTGGAATTTCTACACCTAAATCCCCTCGGGCTACCATAATACCATCAGCAACTTGGAGGATTTCATTTATATTTTTTATGCCACTGCGATTTTCAATCTTGGCGATAATTGCTGCTTTAGAGTTACGTTTTGCTAGTTCCCGACGTACAGCTAAAACATCAGCTGGAATGCGAACAAAAGAAATGGCTATAAAATCTATTCCTTGCTGGACACCAAATTCTAAATCCTTAATGTCTTGTTCTGTAAGAGACGGTAAACTAATATCAGCACCCGGAACATTAACTCCCTTACGGCTAGAAACAACCCCACCATTACGAATCCGACAACGAATTTCTGTACTGGTGGTATCTATGACCTCCAGTTCAACCAATCCATCATCTATTAAAATTTTTCCACCAGGATCTACATCTCTCGGCAGTCGATCAAAATTTACTGGCAGCTTTTTGGCATCACCTATAATTGGTTCTGTTGTCAAGATAACTTCTTCACCATCATTAAGGGTTACTTCTCCATTAATTTCACCTAAGCGAATCTCTGGTCCCTTACTATCAAGCATAAGGGCTACTCTGGTTTCCATCTCAGCTGCTGCCCGACGGACAGCATCCATACGAATTTTATGTTCCTCATGGCTGCCATGGGAAAAATTAAAACGAGCTACACTCATTCCAGCACGGATCATACCCTTTATAATATCAATACGTTCACTTGCAGGTCCTATAGTACAAACTATCTTTGTATGCATGTCGTTAAACTCCCTCACCCAACTTATAGTGCTAATACATCAGCCAAACGGTATAAATCAGGGTTGATCTGTTTTTTTTCTTTTAAAACTGATTCTATCTCTAAATCTACTAATTTGTTATCTACTAATCCTACCATTCGATTAGTAACCCCAGAAGCTAAAAGTTTAACCGCCATAGCACCCATACGACTTGCTAATATAACGTCAAAAGCAGTCGGTGGACCCCCTCTTTGAATATGTCCTAAAATGGTTACACGGCTTTCTAATTTTGTTCGTTTGCTGATTTCCTTATTTACATCCATAGCACTTCCTGCACCCTCAGCTATAACAATAATACTATGGAGTTTACCAAGTCGTCGCGCATTCTCTAAACGTTCAACTACTCGATCATAGTCAACAGGATATTCTGGAACAAGGATGGACTCAGCTCCACCGGCAATACCTGAAGCCAATGCTATTTGTCCTGAATGTCTTCCCATGACTTCAATAATAAAAATGCGTTCATGGGATGTTGCGGTATCTCGAATACTGCTTATTGCATTTAAAGCAGTATTTACAGCCGTATCAAAACCAATTGTATAATCAGTACCTGCAATATCATTATCAATTGTCCCGGGAATACCAATTACCGGCATACCTTTTTTAGCTAAATGGACAGCACCACTTAGGGAACCGTCACCGCCAACCACAACTAAACCTTCAATGCCTTCTCGGTATAAATTTTCCAAAGCAATAGCTCGCCCGGCTTTAGTACGAAATTCCTCAGATCTGGCAGTCAATAAAATAGTTCCACCTCTATGGATGATGTCACTAACTGAAGAGGTATTAAGGCGGCGAAAATCACCCTGGATTAGACCAGCATAACCGCGTGTAATACCAACCACCTCTATATTTAATGATGCAGCTGTTCGAACTACTGATCTTATTGCTGCATTCATTCCCGGAGCATCGCCACCACTGGTCAATATCCCTATTGTTCGCAAGGGTGCTGCCTCCTTATTTATTCATTATCGCGTTAAAGCATTGTTTATTATTTCATTAGCTTCTTCTGCTTCAGACTCAGGAACCAGTATTTCATATCCACCTAAATCTTGAACTTTTGAAGAGCCAATTGGTCTCAAGCTAACCATAATACCTTCCTGGTCCAATATTCCTTTCAGGCGCAAGGTCAGTTTACGGTTGGCCGCAATATAGATTACGGTCCACATTTGCCGCTACTCCCCCGCTTCCAGTCTCCCATTTTTAGTCAATATAACTGCTCGCCCACGAATCTTTATAGCTGAAGTATGCTCAGTAAATTGAGCAATCATTACTTCACCTTTATCAAGTTTTTCGCTATGGTGAAATTTGGTGTCTTTACCTCGAGTCAAACCAATTATTGTCACACCATTTTCTAATGCCTTTATGGCAACAAAATCAGCACCAATTACTTGATTTTTGTCATTCATTTAAACGCTAGCTACCCCCTAAAATTAGTATACTACTTTAAGTCATTCCCTTATAACGCTCTACCAATATTTTTTCAATTTCTGGTGGCACTAAGCCTTTAATACAACCTCCAAGTGAAGCCACCTGACGGACAACACTTGAACTAAGGTAAGAATATTTACTTGAAGTCATTAAAAAAACAGTTTCTATTTCATTATTTAATTTTTTGTTCATACTAGCCATCTTAAACTCATATTCGAAGTCAGAGACTGCCCTGAGTCCTCTAACAATAGCTTTTGCTCCCTCTCGCTGGGCAAAATCAACTAATAATCCCGAAAAGCTTTTAGCTGTCACCTTGTCCATATCTCTGGTAGTCATCTCTACCATTCTTAATCTTTCTTCCAGAGGAAACAAAGTATTTTTATTATTGTCCGCTGCAACCCCAACAATAACTTTATCAAAAAAAGAGGTAGCTCGTTTTATGATGTCAAGGTGACCATTTGTAACTGGATCAAATGTTCCTGAACAAACAGCGATATTCACTGTTTATTATCACCCCTCTGACTTCCCTTTAATTTATTTTTTTAATTTTATTTAACCATTCACCTTATTTATCCATTTTCCTGCAAACAAAGCCAAAATATCTATTTTTCTGCTATTAGCTTGACTTTATCTTTCCCTCCTAATAGGTTTGTCAAACTTTCTAAAAGATTAAAGTTAGGTTTAACCCATAGCTGTTTATGTAGTATAAAGGTTCTTCTGTCAGCCTCTAAATAAATGTAAACGGGACAGCTACCAGGATATTGTGATAAAGTCACTTTCAGCTTTTCTATTTGTTCCTTATTAATTAACTTTAGATACAATTTCATATTTTTTTGATTTTGGTTTTCCGAATGATTTTCATTGATTGCATCTGATATATCAAAGTTTTCTCCCTCATCAGAGTCAATTTTTAGAAGCCTGATTTTATCAGCTAAAACCTGAATACCTTCATCTCGTTTATCAATATGTCCGTTTATGATAACCACTTTATCTGCTTCCAACCAAGACCGACCTTGGTCATATACCCTGGGAAATAAAATAACCTCTGTCTTCCCACTAAAGTCTTCCAGGGTGATGTAAGCCATAGGTTCACCCTTACGAGTTATAATTCGACGAAAATTATTTATCATACCCCCAACGACCACCTGACTCCCGTCAGGTAACTCAGATAATTTATCTAAGGAATGGGTAACCTTACGCTTAAAAATTGCAGCATAAGGTTCTAAAGGATGTCCGCTCAAATAAAAACCCAGAAGTTCTTTCTCCATAGAAAGGATATCAGCCTGAGAAAAATCATTTATATCTGGCAAGGTTGGTTCATTTGCTTTTTCCGGCACCATATCCAGTAAAGAAATCTGACCACTACGCCGATCCTCCTGGCGCTGGGCTGCCAACTCAAAACAAGTGTCTAAAATAAATAAAAGCTGCCGTCTATTTTTATGTATCGAGTCAAAAGCACCACATCTAATCAGGCTTTCAACAACTCTTTTGTTAGCCAAACGGGAATCAACCCGTCGGCAGAAATCCAACAACGAAGTAAAAGGACCTTCTTCCTCTCTTGCAGCTATGATTGCTTCAACAGCAGCTCGACCAACATTTTTTACAGCGGCCAAGCCAAAACGAATATTTCCCCCGGATACGGTAAAATCAATTCCTGCTTCATTAACATCAGGTGGCAAAACCTTAATTCCCAAACGTTGGCATTCGGTAAGATAAGGACCCATCTTATCAAGATGTTCAGACACACTTGAAAGCAGAGCAGACATTAGTTCGGCAGGATAATAAGCTTTTAGATAGGCTGTTTGATATGCAACCAAGGCATAAGCTGCCGAATGGCTGGCATTAAAACCATAACCTGCAAAATACTCCATTAACTCAAAAACCTTCATAGCTATATCCTGCGGTATATTGTTCCTGACTGCTCCTTCAATAAAACGATTACGTTGGGCTGCCAGAACTTCAGGCTTCTTTTTGCCCATGGCTCGACGTAAAAGGTCTGCTTGTCCCAGGGAAAAGCCAGCCAGTTCACTGGCAATACGCATAACCTGTTCCTGATAAAGAATTACACCATAAGTATCTTTAAGAATTGGCTCTAATGAAGGGTGAAGGTATTTAATAGGGGTTAAACCATGTTTTCTTTTTATAAAATCTGTAACCATACCGCTCCCCAAAGGTCCTGGACGGTATAAAGCAACGAGAGCAATGATATCTTCAAAACGTTCCGGCTTTAATTCTTTTAAAATTGCCCGCATCCCACTACTTTCCAGTTGGAAAATACCTGTACTTTCTCCACTGGCTAATAAATTATAAGTAGGTTGATCATCTAAAGGAACTTCATTTATATCCAAATCTATACCATAATTTTCATGAATGGCTTTACGGGCATGACCAATAACTGTAAGAGTCCTGAGACCCAATAAATCCATTTTTAAAAGACCTAGTTCTTCTACCACCTGCATAGAAAACTGAGTAGTTACAGCATCACCATTTTTTTGTAGAGGCAGGTAATGGGTCAAAGGTTCTTTAGTAATAACTATACCGGCAGCGTGGGTAGAAGCATGTCTAGGCATTCCCTCAAGACCTTTGGCTGTATCCAAAAGTTCTTTTACAATTGGGCTACTCTCATAGATTTCTTTTAATTCGGAGTTAGTAGCCAAAGCCCGTTCTAACGTAATGCCTAGTTCACCAGGTACCATCTTAGCAATTCTGTCAACTTCATTAAGGGGTATTCCTAATGCACGCCCAACATCCCTTACAGCGGCCCGAGCTGCCATGGTACCAAAGGTAACAATTTGGGCAACATGTTCACTGCCATACTTTTCAAAGACATATTGTATAACCTCTTCTCGACGTTCAAAGCAAAAATCCATATCAATATCAGGCATACTAACCCGTTCAGGATTTAGAAAACGTTCAAAAAGAAGATTATAACGTAAAGGGTCAATTGAAGTTATACCCAGACAATAAGCAACTAGACTACCAGCAGCCGAACCCCGACCTGGGCCTACGGGTATACCCCGACTGCGGGCAAAATTAACTATATCCCAAACAATTAGAAAATAACCAGGATAACCCATCTGCTCAATAATGCCTAACTCGTAATCCAAGCGCTGACGTGCTACTCCATTATCATTTGGATAACGTTCTTCTAAGCCTTTATAACATAAATGCTTTAGATAGCTAATTGTATCTTCATTATTGGGAACTTCATAAGCCGGTAAGTGAAGTTTCCCAAAGGTAAAATCATAGTTACACCGTTCTGCAATAGCCAAACTATTGGTCAAAGCAGTTGGTACCTCATTAAAAAGAGCGGCCATTTCCTCTGGACTTTTTAAGTAAAATTGAGCATTAGGGAAACGAAGACGGTTAGGATCACGAATATTTTTGCCAGTCTGAATACAAAGTAAGACATCCTGTAAGCGAGCCTGCTCTTGATAAACGTAATGGACGTCGTTTGTAGCTACCAAAGGTATATTTAATTTATGACTTAATTCAATAAGCTGACGATTTAATTGCCTTTGTTCCGGTAAATCCTGATCCTGAATCTCCAAAAAGAAGTTTTTGCCAAACACTTCCTTATACCATGCCGCTGTCTCATATGCTTCTTCATCTTGACTTCTTAAAAAATAAAAGGGTATCTCTCCGGCCATACAGGCACTCAAAGCAATAAGTCCCTGCCTATGTTTAGCCAACAATTCTCTATCGACACGTGGTTTATAATAAAAACCTTCTAAATAGGCAGCAGAAACCACCGCAGTCAAGTTTCTATAACCAATATCATTCATAGCAAGAAGTACCAAGTGATATTGGTAATCATCTCGATGCGGTTCACGATCAAATCGGGAGCGTGGAGCCACATAAACTTCACAACCAATGATAGGCTTAATTCCTTCCTCCTTGGCCGTTTTGTAAAAGTCTACAGCTCCATACATTACCCCATGATCTGTTAAGGCCAATGCGGGCATGTTCATATTTTTTGCAGCCCTAACCAAATTGCCAATTCGACTGGCTCCATCTAGAAGGCTATATTCACTATGAACATGAAGATGGACAAAAGAACTCATGCAAAATAAATTCTACATCTATCGATAAAATTCCTTTTGTTGTCATACGCCAGAAACTTGTTCGTATATATGTAAGAGGCGTAAAAAGCGATAATGAGGTTTCTAAAAAATTTTAGGAGTGTTTTAATCATGGAAGGCTTTTTTTCTAAGCTCTTACTCATTTTCTTCACTTCATTAGGAGTTGTCCTGGGTGCAGCCATAATTGGCTCTTTAGCTCCTATTTTAGTAGGACAGCCGCCATTACGGACTATGACTCGAATAGCAATGGAAATTAAGATTTGGGCAATTGCTGCCGCCATGGGAGGTACTTTTAGTGCAATTGAAATTTTAAGTCAGGGACTCTTTGAGGGGCAACTTCGCATCTTTATTAAACAGCTTATATTTATAGTTATAGCATTTATTGGTGCCCAAATAGGCTACTGGATCATCCAGACCCTTGCCGGAGGTAAGTCATGAGATATTTAGCTGTTTTTCTCCTAGGTGTAATTATAGGAGCTAGTATGGTTAACCTTTTACTTTCTCATCAACAAGAACAACTGCACCTAACCATAGCTGAACTAGAACAAGAACTAACCGAAGCTAATGAAGAAGTAGCTAACTTAAAGGAAAGCTTAGACAAACATAGTCACAAGGTTATCACTAGCATTGAACCCGTAATTACTTTTAATGGTAACAAGTATTCAGAAGTAGAAAAACGGGCAGCTACTCATGAGTTGAAACAGGAAATTCAGGATATCCTGGCTCCATTAAAAGGCCAAGAAGTTGACCGTCTAAATCCTACCCTTATTCCTGCTATGATTAACGGTCGTATTATAAAAGTCAACGTTCGACAATTTAAACTTAAAGTAACTCTTGTTTTAATAAGCGACAAATTAACTGTTCACGTTGAAGCTCAAGAGTTACCTGACTCTTCCTCGTCAGCAGTATCTCTTATGGAAGGTTGCCCGGCAACCGTAGCCATAAAACCTGAGCCAATTTTCCCTTGAGGGAAATTTTGAGGTTTTGAAATACGGTCATCTTCCTTACTACTGACAGGTTGTTCATTTTGAGCTCCCTTTTTATTCAGGTTCTTTTCATCCTTCATTAATCTCTTCCTTTTCTCCTGTTTTTAGCTTTTTAGACTCCCTCTTTTGTTGTAACCTGGTTGATATCAGTCCACCAATTTTCCCACTTTCAAATGAACTTAAAGATCCCCATCCACCTTCTTCTACTTTTGACAACAAACCTAACTCTTCAGCCAATTCTATTTTTAACGCAAGAATTTCGGGGTCTTCCTTTTTACCCTTTTTTTTGGAATATATTTTTTTATTGTTTTTTTTATTTCCCATACTGTAACTCCTCGTCTTTTAATTTATTTTTCTTTTTTATTATCATTCTTTAGAGGTTTAAGTGCTGGGGCAGGCTGGTAACGCAGAAAAGGTAATTGTACATCTTGAAATTGTGTTTTTAAAAAGTAAAAAGCGAGAGCTCCTAATAGTACTAACCCTCCATAACCTACCAGTGGAAAAAGGATAGATACCAATTGAGAAAAACCAAACTGAGAAGCTACTAAGGCTACAAAGCTGGTCCCCATTGCCAACAAACGAAACTTCTTAGTATTGGGCTTAGTAAGCCTGGCTGCAAAGCCATATAAACTGCTAACACCAGTTGTGTAAACCTCTGCTAATAAAACAACACCATACAAGGTTCTAAAAACCGGGCTAAGGTTACCCGCTATGTGGAGCATAGGAACTTCTAATGCTGTTACAGCAGGAGCAGTTGCTATTAGAGCTAAGGTAATTGCCATGGCTGAAAATCCCAGGCTACCCCCTCCTAAAATAGCCCCTGGTAAAAGTTTATTTTCTTTTGCCAGGGCTCCTAAGGGTGCCAATACAGCTATTGCCAAAACTAAGTTATAGGAAGTATATAACAAAGCTGCAAGGAGCCAATTCGGTGCTGCTGCATTAAGAGGCTCAGACCAGGAAAGGTTTGTTAAGAGTACGGGAAAATTCTTTACTATGGTGTAAAAACTAATACTAAGAACCGAAAAAACTAATATAGGGGCTACAAAACTAATGGCCTCTATAACCCTGTTTATACCCAAAAGCACCGTTATTAAACTTAAACCTATTAACAAACTACTTCCCAATAAGGTTGAAAGCCCAAATTCCTGCCTGAAAACAGCCCCAGAGCCAGCAGCCATAACAGCCAAAACACCAAATAGGAAAAATGTGGTGATTATATCCACAGTACGCCCCACCCATCGCCCACCAGCAAAGTTCATGACTGGCAGGTGTGATTCCGCTTGAAGTTTATAACCTAGCTTCAAGACAATATAGCCAAAGAAAATAAGTAAGACTGTTGTTAGGGCTAAACCAATTACTCCTATAAACCCAAAATAACCGAAGAATTGGAGTAATTCCTGACCTGAAGCAAAGCCTGCTCCTACTACCGTACCAACAAAAGTTGCTGCGATTTGCCAAGTAGAATATTTTTTACTCATAGTACAATTTATTTTTCCAAAAAAAGTCCATAATAAAACATAAATGGGTAAATTTTTATTTGTAATATTTATCCAAAAATGGTAAGAATTATTTAGGAAATTATTATGAAAAAGGTTGACAACAAATGGATGTAAGTATTATACTAACGATAGTGGTAATGATTACTATTATTATTAATGGAGGGATTATTTATGGCAGACTTGGTTAATGAGGTCAAACTTGGAATAACAAAAGGTACAGAGGTTGAAAAAGCAGTTGAAGCTAATTTCAAAGGCGAAACAACAGAAGTAGGGCTTTATCTAGCAATGGCCCGGCAAGCAGCCAGAGAAGGTTATCCTGAAATCTCTCTTGTTTTGGAGAAAATTGCCTGGGAGGAAGCTGAACACGCTGCTCATTATGCCGAATTAAATGGTAAAATTAGTGAAAGTACAAAAGAAAACCTGGAAAAAATGTTAGCAGGTGAAATAGGGGCCAATAAAGGGAAACGCGAAGCAGCGGTTAAAGCTAAAGAGAACAATCTTGACCATGCCCATGATTTCTTTGACGAATCATCCCGTGATGAAGCCCGTCATGCCCAGGCTTTAGAAGGTCTTATTAAGCGTTATTTTGGGTAAAAAAGGTTAGGTTCTCTCTTTTGTTTATATTCTACAGATAATAACAAAACGATATTTCATCAACACTATTTGAATCACTATCCTGCCAAAATAAAAATATCGCCCGGTTCTCCGGGCGATATTGATTTACCATGACTGATCTTTTTTCATTTCATTTTCTGTAATGAAGTTTTAACGATCGTATCATTTTTTGTGCCCTTACTGTTTGTGTTTGCCCATCCCAATCAACATTAGCTCCTAATAATTGTAATATTACCTTAATGGGGCAAAAGTCCTACCACTTTGTACGATAGTTGAGACGTCAAGTTTTTTGCCATCAACAAATACTTGTGTGTTTGCGGAAGACATCGATATCATTAAAGCTAAGGTAAAGGCCAGTAGAAGTTGCAGGGAAAAAATAATCTGTACTACGCTTAGTAGCAACCGATATTATGTATTGTAGTAAGTATTTTGTTTGCTTTTTCAATCTAACAGAGTAAAAAATTAATTCCTGAAGAAATCATTAAAAAAAATGCTAAGCCATAATTAGCTAGGCTTAACAGTTTATTTCAAACGATTATTGGTCGGGATGACAGGATTCGAACCTGCGACCTCTGCGTCCCGAACGCAGCGCTCTAGCCAAACTGAGCTACATCCCGACAGGCAAATTATATTATAACCGACATACTGGACAGTTGTCAATCACAGTCTTTTTTACCCCCTATTATGCGGTTCTTGATGAGAAAGAAAATATTAAACTTAAAAGATAATTTAATGCCAAAAAAGTATCCCGTATCACTATAAAAGTGGTACGGGATTAACTATTTATGACGCAATTTCAATACACAAGTGGAGGTAAAAATTATGGACTTTAACTAATTACCAGTAACTAATTGAAAGTATAGAGAATAGATTGTTAATGGTGATTACCCTAAAGCTCTTATTATGGAGGGATTGTAGGTATGTCCTGGTATTGGCAGCAGATAAAAAAGATTTATAACGCTAATGAACAACGCAAGACATCTAACAACAACAAAAAATTGGATGAAGAGGCAACCCAAAACGAAACTGAGGAAGTTGAAAACAATCAAACAGTTACAAAAGAAGTTGAAGAAGCAAGAACATCCATTACTGAAGAAACTTTAGGTAATCAATATATGGAATCCAATGAAGAGCTTCTGGATGAAGCAATTAAACTACATGAAGCTGGTGGTTGCCGGTGATACAGAAACAGTAACTAAAGTCCATAATATATGAGAGTATAAATAGTTTTCAGTATTTAGGAATCGCTTAAATTTGGATTCTTTACCTTTCATTATAGTTATCAAATTGTCGTGAGGCGTAAAGCAATAGATAAATAGTAACCCCCTCGCAAACGGACGGTAGCGTCCGTTTTTTCTATTTTACGATAGACCGACGAAAGATGTATAGAGAGGATATGTAAGATTTAATAAAATAATTATTCAGTGGCACTAATTCACAAAGACACCTAATAGTTACCTAAGACTTTACTGAACAATTCTTAAATAAAATACCAAAATATCGGGCATAATTCGCCGGAAATGAATATTATTTAAATATTCACATTTCTTGTTTTCTTTTTAAAGCCTTATTTAAGGTAAAAAACGCTAAAATGGGACTTGAAATTGGATTATTTTGCTTATACCATAATTAATGGCAGCATTCGTTGCCGTTGAGTGCTAATAAAATATACTTATAAATAAAGAAAGACTAGGTAAACTGCAGATATCTTTTTACCGGTTTTAATAACCGGCAAGGTGAAAAGAATCTCTTATTTGAAGAGAAGTATTTTAAGGGAGTGTATCTTTCCTGATCAAGAAAACATGAAAACATATCAAACAGTTTCTGTGATCGTTGTACCAGTTGTTCGTGTAATGGCTGAAGTAAACGACACTCCCGGTTACGCATCGGGAGTTTTTTTGTTTCAAGGGGGGGATGCCTTTATCTAGAAGGGGCGTTCATTAGAAAAGCTGCAAATAAAATTAAAAAAAGGAGGAATTAAAATGGGTAAAATAAACATAGCTATTGTAGGCGTAGGCAACTGTGCCAGTGCTTTGCTCCAGGGAATCGAAATGTACAAAAACTCGCCGGAAAATACAATCGGGCTTATGAATTATGACCTTGGCGGATATAAACCTGGAGACATCAACGTAGTTGCTGCGTTTGACGTGGACAGGCGCAAGGTAGGTAAAGAACTTAAGGAGGCAATTTTTGCAGCACCCAACTGTACCACCATCTTTTACAAGGATCTGCCGGACTATCCCGTTGAGGTACAAATGGGTCATGTTCTGGATGGTGTATCTGAGCACATGGCCGATTATGACGAGAACAAAACCTTTGTTGTTGCCGATCAGGAACCCTGTGATGTGGCCAGAGTCCTGAAGGAAAGCGGTGCAGAAATCCTCATAAACTACCTGCCGGTGGGGTCCGAAAAAGCGGCCAGGTTCTACGCCGAAGCGTGCCTGGAAGCCAACGTAGGATTTATTAACGCCATGCCGGTTTTTATCGCTTCCGATGAGAAATGGGCCGAAAAATTCCGTGAAAAAAATATTCCCATTATAGGGGATGATGTAAAAAGCCAGGTGGGAGCCACCATTGTCCATCGAACTCTAACCAAACTATTTGAAAACCGTGGGGTAATTCTTGACCGTACTTACCAGGTGAATTTCGGTGGGAATACGGACTTCTTAAACATGCTTAATCGTAGTAGGCTCAAATCCAAGAAAAAATCAAAAACCCAGTCTGTACAAGCAGAGCTGAAAGTTTCCCTGAGTGATGATAACATTCACATCGGCCCCAGTGATTATATTCCCTGGTTAAATGACAATAAAATTTGTCATATTCGTATGGAGGGAAGGGGCTTCGGAAATGTACCACTAACATTGGATGTAAAACTTTCCGTAGAAGACTCGCCCAACAGCGGCGGTGTTATTATAGATGCTATCAGGTGCATGAAGCTGGCTCTAGATCGCAAAATTGGTGGTATCTTGACTTCCATTTCGGCTTTTACTATGAAATCGCCGCCGATTCAATACACCGATACCGAAGCCAAAAAGATGGTAGAAGAATTTATTGCCGGCAGGAGGGAACGTTAATGCGGGCCGTTATCCTCGCTGCCGGCGAAGGGAAGAGGCTAAGGCCGCATTTTAGCGGTCCCAAGCCTCTTGTGCGCTTATTGGGCCTTTCTTTAATTGAGCGAAACATTCTTGCTTTGCGGGAATGCGGCATCAATGACTTTGTAATTATAACCGGCTGTTATTCCAGTGAAATTCAGGACCATCTCGGGAACGGGAGCAAATTCGGAGTAAACATTACCTATTTACATAACCCGGACTGGGAACTGGGAAACGGCGTGTCCGCCTGCACATTCCGAAAAAATTACCGCCAGGGAGAAAAATTTATTTTAATAATGTCGGACCACGTCTTCGAACTCGATGTCCTTAAAGCTTTTGTTGCCGAGGCGCCAAATATCAACGAAGATGAACTTTTGCTGGCTGCTGACCGGCGTCTGAAAAGCGTGTATGACCTGGGGGAATGTACCAAGGTAAAAGCTGAGCAGGATTTTGCCGTAAAACTGGGCAAAGACCTGCGTGATTTTAACACCGTGGACTGCGGTCTTTTCATTGGCACCGGGGCGCTTTTGGAAGCCCTTTCCGAGGCAATTTCTCAATGCCGCTACACCCTCACCGATGCGGTAAACATACTGGCCGGCCAGCGCAAAGTAAAATTACATTTCGTTAACGGCACCTGGATTGATGTGGATGACCTTCCCAGCTACCGCCACGCTGAAAAAATTCTCCTTCAGTCCCTGGTACCCCCTAAAGATGGTCTTGTTTCCCGCGTTTTAAACCGCAGGGTTTCCCTTCGGATAACAAAACTTTTCGCCCGGACCAGCATAACACCGAATCAAGTTACTTTCCTTTCTTTTTTAATTTCAGCGGCTTCAGCTGTTTTTTTTGCTATGGTGCATCCCCTTTATGGAGGACTGTTGGCGCAGCTCAGTTCCATCTTGGACGGGGTTGACGGGGAAATTGCCCGCCTAAAGTTTTTAAAAAGTAATTATGGGGGACTTTTCGATGCCGTGCTCGACCGTTACGCAGATTTTTTAATTGTTCTTGGCATGGCATATGCCTGGTGTTCTAAGGCAGAGAACTCCCTGGCGCTGCTAGCCTGCGCCGCCACTCTCACCGGAATGCCCATGTCCATGCTGCTCAAGGAAAAGTTTCATGCTCTGACCGGCAAGCCCTTTATACCTGAATCCTATGACGGTATACTTCGTTACCTCCCGGCTAATCGCGACGGTCGCCTGTTTATCATTATGCTGGGCGGTATTTTAAACCTGATTCCGGCCACCCTAATCTTGCTTGCTACCGTTACTCACCTTCAGGCCTTGGCTCGCCTCTATAATGCCCGTAAATTAATGTGAAGCTGCCGGCTCCACCTGTTACCGGTCGGCTTTCTGGCCGATCGCTTTGTGAAGACACGGAACGGCACGCCTCCGAGTGAAAACGTGGTTGCAAAGGTTAAAATCTTCCAGCAGAGCCAGAGCATCTTGGATATGGTCCCCCAAGTCATCGAGGGAGTGTGCGTCAGAGCCAACAGTAAAAATTTTGATACCTGCTTCCGCCGCCAAAGAAATTATTTCCGGAGAAGGGTGAAATTCCTTCAATCCCCGGCGCCGGCTTGAGGTATTAACTTCCAGGCCCATTCCCTTGCGCGCCATTTCTTTAAAAACCGGTTCTATAGCACCCCGGTGAATGGTTAAGATTCCAGGGCCGCAATGTTTAATTCCATACCGCCGGTAAAGATCGACGTGAGCTATGCAATCAAAAAGCCCGGTTTTGACTGCCTCTTTTAAGGTCGTAAAGTAATCGTTGCGTATTTCGGCGAGACTCCGGGAACTGAAATAGCGCGGGCTTTCCTTCATAGAAGAAATAGCAATGTGGTTAAGACAGTGGATAGCTCCCATTACGAAATCAAAGGGATACTCCTCAACGATTTTTTCAATATCTTTTTCTAGACCCCGGTCGTACCCGACCTCAATTCCGGCCTTTACTTTGAGACCTGCAGCCTCAAATTCTTCCCGTGCCCGGGCAATTTCGCTAAAATAGCCGTCTAGCCAGGTCAGGTCATGAACCGAATGCTTTTTCCCCTTAAAAAAAACGAAATTATCTATTTCCCGCCGTACGGGATCAAGTTCTAAATGGGTTGTGAAGCAAATCTCCCCAAGTCCTAATTCCAACGCCCGGTGACAATAATCCCTTATTTTTACCGGGAAGGCATCTATGGAATAGTCCGGATGTACGTGATAATCGGTTCTTACAGATTCCACCAGTTTCGCCGTCCTTCTTTCATTTTTAGTTTTCTTTCCGGGAGAAGTACCTTAGCACCGGTTTTACCGGTCGAGTATGTTATCCGCCAAAGCCTTGATCTACGTAAAAGCAGCGTTTCTAACCATTTTGTGCCGGCAGATTTGGTGCCAAAACACCATTTGGCTACGTTTCTATTATAAAGAAGATTTTAGAAGGATAAAACATTCTGGCAGGAGCAGGATATCCTCGGAAACCATTTGTTGCATATTGATACAGCTAATATAACCGACGGTTATCATTGTGGATAGATTTTACCTTTTTAGCTGTGGGTTATCCAGACCGTGAAGAGGTTCGGGGGATTGTCCCGTTTGAAGATATAGCGAATCCTAAATGCTGTTCAGTATTTAGGAATCGCTTTAATTTAAATTCGCTACCTTTCATTATAACCATCAAGTTGTCGTAAGTCTAACATTAACAATCCAACAGTAACAACCTGAAAACGGACTGTTGCGTCCGTTTTTCCAGTTTTACAGGGAACAGGAGAGGGACGTGTGAAGGTCATTAAACACTAATAATTGTTGCAGGAAATATATGTAATAATGTCGAATTTAAAAAATAATGCGCTATTCTTTCAACCATGTATAGGCAAATTATGAGAAAAGGGAGAAAGGATTATAAAATATGGTAAAACCAAAATCCCGTCAATTAGCGGTGTTCCTAATTAAGCCGGAGTTTCATAATTGGAAAGATTGCTTGAAAGAAAAAATTGATTACGATAAATACGACATATCACCAGAACTAGATATGCCGGGCATAATTATCATTGGAGAAGTCAGAAAAAAACGACCTAAATGGCTATCTTTTCTACAAGAAGGAAGTAATGAAGAGACTAAAGAAGTACACAATGCTTCTACAAGAGCATTATTGTTTATTAACTGTGAAGAAAGGCTATTCGCAATTGCATTCGGGTATGGCCACTATATGCTTAAGGATGATTGCTATGAACGTGGCTTTGGACTAAAAGTCACATTAAACACAGTTGACCCATCGAAGCTTAGAAGTTTAGACACGTCTAATATTGAAGAGCTGACAGTTCAAACCAGAAAACAAACAAGTAAAAGCTCTTCGATGGATGCGTTTGGGTTAGATATTCTGCGCGATTTAATGCATATGGTAACGGGCGAACCGTTAGACCAAACTTTAGCTGCAAAGATTACCGGGAAGGATGCCCTTGTATTTAACGCAAAAATGTTCTTTCGCGATTTAAAAGAAAAGCTGCCGAAGTTTCTAGCTGCTTACTATAGCGATAAATACAAGGAACAATTTCACTGAATAGACAACCTATCTGAAGTTAGAGACCCTATCATTTTAGAAAAACTTGACACATTGTTAATAGAGCGTCTTAAAAGAGGAGAATTTGAGAAAATTCATCTTGCTCCGCCTGAGATAGTTGAGTGGCTCGGAATTGAAGGCTTCAAGTATTCAACCAATAAAAAGACGGATGATATTTATCCGGATTTAGAGGTAGAAGATTTTTTGAGAACTTTCGAGCCTGAAAAACTTGACTTGAAAAGGTTAAAGAAATGTAAAATTCTTGTAAAAATATCCACAGAAGAAGACCTCATCCCCATGTGGAAGCTTTACGATAGCATTGTCTTTGAAACGTTTTTGGACGAAGAGCTTTATGTATTAACAATGGGAAAATGGTTTAATATTGAAACTAATTTTGCAAAAACCGTGTCAAATTTTGTTAAAGATATTCCGGATGCAGAAGTAAAAATGCCCGACTGCCGAGGATCAGAAAACGAGACTAAATATAACAAACGTGCCGCAAAGAAGATGAAAAGCGCTGTTCTAATGGATAAAAAACTAATACAATGTGATACTGCTAGAGATAAAATAGAGCTATGCGATTTGTTTACCGAAAATGGGCAGTTTATTCACGTAAAACCTAAAAGAGGTTCTTCTACCTTAAGCCACTTATTTGCGCAAGGTAGGGTATCAGCAGAAAATTTTTTGCAAGACCAAAAATTTAGGAGAAAAGTACGCCAGCTTGTTTCTAAAGAAAATAAACATTTTGCAAAGTATTTTCCAGACACCAAGCCTAATCCAAGTGACTACGAAATTGTGTTCGCCTTTATTGACGAATCCACTAAGCAATTACCGGAGTCACTTCCGTTTTTTACAAAACTAAACTTTATGCAAACGACCAGGGCATTAAATCTTTTGGGATTTAAGGTATCTAAGTTAAAAATAAAGAAATCGGTATAAATCGATTAGTATGGAAAATTTTCACCGCCTTTTCTCAGTTTTATTCTTTATAAGGTAGGATTTTTGCTCATTTTTATAGAATAGCAAGTTGTTCTGCTCCTCTTAGAACATAATGTTAAGGAGGAAAATGCAAAATGCAAGCATTAAATTACTATCCTATCTCACTTGATGAAATAGAAGCAAAGGTTGCAAAAAAATTCAAAAGAAATGGAACGCAAAAACTTGAAGATAACGAACCTCTAGATAATGTGAAAGAAATTGTAAATGAGTTTGGTGAAAAAATTATAAGGGTTGATGGAGAAATTCCTGTTGATTTACCTATCAATAATGAAGATAGGTTTTTGTTTATTAGTTATGACCAATCTAGTTTAACACATGGATTACATAAATATCCGGCTAAGTTTTTCCCTGAGCTTCCTCGCTGGTTG